>NZ_JBIVZG010000017.1:0-181208 GCF_044759445.1 Streptomyces sp. NPDC101118
GCATAGCGGCCTCCGGGCCGTCCGTGCCCGTTCATAAGCCGCCACAGATCGCTACGCGCTTCGACCGCCACGCGACCCACGGCCCGCTGGGGCTGAAAACCGCGCCGGATTGCGGCTCCACGCACCTCCGGCCGAAAGCCCCTCGCCCTGACCCCGCCCCAGTGTCGATTAAGCGCAACTCCGGCCGGAGCCGGCGGCCGGCGGGGCGGTTTCAGCGGGACCAGAGCGACGACAGGTGGGTGTGGAGGACGTCCTGGGCCTGGGGTGGGGTCAGGTGGCCGATGAGTACGTGGGCCGTGAGGCCGTCGGCGAGGGCGAGGAGGGCGCGGGCCTCTCGTTCCGGGTCCGGGGCCGGGTCGGGGCCCTTGGGGGCCGCGGCCTCCGCGATGAGGCGGGCGAACGAGTCCTGGAGGGCGGCGTAGCTCGTTCTGAGGGTTCCCGCCAGGGACTCGCTGACCGCCGCCTGCGCCACGAACGCGAGCCACACCCGCGCCTCCGCGCGGTGCTCCTCCCTGAGGAGGGAGACCTCCGTGGCGGCGTGGCCCAGGACGGTGGCCGGTGACTGGGCCGGGCTTTCCAGGAGGCGGGCGCGCACCCGTTCGGTGACCCGCTCTCCGATGTCGTGGAGGGCGAAGAGCAGCATCTCCTCCTTGGTCCCGAAGCAGCGCTGGACGGCGCCCATCGACACGCCTGCGCGGCCCGCGACGTCCCTGAGGGTCACGCCTTCGAGGCCGTGCTCTTCGGCCAGTGCGCAGACCGCCTCCGCGATCAGGCGTCGCCGGCCCTCCTGGTCCACCTGTTTCGGCATGGTCGGTGCGCCTCCCTGTGTGTGTCGTCGGAGTTTATTCGATGCGCTTGCATCGGTTCCTGGCTAGGGTTCCGATGCAAGCGCATCGGAAAGCGGTGCGACCACGAGTGCGGAACGGCGGGGGTGGCGGTCTTGGGTGACGGGCTGTGGAGGATGACGGCCGGGGCGCAGGCGGCCGCTGTGCGCGCCGGCGAGGTGTCGGCCGTCGAGCTGGTCGACGACCACCTGGCGCGGATCGCAGAGGTGAACCCGCAGGTCAACGCGGTCACCCAGGTCATGGCCGGGCGCGCCCGCGAGGACGCGGTCCGGCTGGACCGGCGGCGTGCCGCGGGGGAGGACGTGGGGCCGCTCGCGGGGGTGCCGTTCACCGTGAAGGAGACCACCCCCGTCGAGGGGGCGGCGACCACCTTCGGCGTACCCCGTTTCCGCGGCCTGGTCGCCGCGGCCGACGCGCCCCCGGTGGCCCGGCTGCGTGCGGCGGGGGCGATCCCGGTCGGGCACTCCAACCTGCCCACCCTGGTGCTGGCCGGCATGCACACGCGCAGCGAGCTGTACGGGGACACGTACAACCCGTGGGACCGTGCGGTCACCCCCGGCGGCACCAGCGGCGGGGACGCGGTGGCGGTGGCCACCGGCATGGCGGCCCTGGGGCTGGGCAACGACTCGGGAGGCTCGGTGCGGATCCCCGCCCAGTTCTGCGGGGTGGCCGGGCTCAAGCCCTCGACCGGGCGGTTCGCCGCGGACCACCGCGTCCTCGGCCCCGACGATCCCGGCCCGGCCTCCCAACTGCTGGTCACCGACGGGCCGCTGGCCCGGAGCGTCGCCGATCTGAGGCTGGCGTACGAGGCGCTGGCCGGTCCGGACCCGCGCGACCCGCGGGCCCTTCCCGTACCGGCGTACGGGCCCCCGCTCGCCGGACCCGCGCGCGTGGCGGTCGTCGCGGACCCCGGGGGCCACGGCGTCCACCCGTCCGTCCGCGCCGCCGTCGCGGCGGCGGCCGACGCGCTCCGGGACGCCGGCCACGAGGTGTGCGAGGTGCCGGACGTGCCGCGGCTCGACGAGGCGTTGGAGGCGTACGACCGGATCACCCTCACGGAGTTCGCGCCGTCCTGGCCGGCGGTGCGCACGCTGCTCGGCGGGGGCGGCGACCGGTACATCGCGATGGCGATGGACCGGACCCCGCCCGCCACGTCCGCCGAGCTGGTCCGGCTGATGGGGACCTGGCTGAACATCCGCCGCTCCTGGGCCGAGTTCCTCGACGCGTACCCGCTGCTGCTCGGCCCGTCCTTCACCGAGCCGCCGGTCGAGCCGGGCCTGGAGTCGCGGGACCGGGCCGGCCGGGACCGGGTCGCCTCGGGCATGCGGCTGTGCACGGCCACCAGCTTCGTGGGCGTCCCGGCGGTGGCGGTGCCCACGGGCCTGGCGGACGGGCTGCCCTGCGGGGTGCAGATCGTGGGCCGCGCCTTCCGCGAGGACCTGTGCCTGGCCGCCGCCCAGGCCGTCGAGGACCGGGTGGGGGTGCTGACGCCCGTGGACCCGCGGTGGGGGCGGTGACCTCCGTGGACCCGCCGTGGGGGCGGTGACCCCCGTGGACCCGCGGTGGGGGCGGTGACCCCCGTGGACCCGCGCGGCTGGGCGCTGTACGGCGTCCGGGGCTGCTCGGGGCCGCGTACGCCGTGCGGGGCTCGTGGCCGCGGGGCGGCCGTCCGGGCCGCCCCGCCGTCGACGTTCGGGGTTCGCGTCAGTCGGCCGCGTGCCAGACCGTCGTCACGTTGCAGAACTCGCGGATGCCGTGCCCCGACAGCTCGCGCCCGTAGCCGGACCGCTTCACGCCGCCGAAGGGGAACGCCGGATGGGAGGCGGTCATGCCGTTGAAGAAGACGCCGCCCGCCTCCAGGTCGCGCACGAAGCGGGCCACCTCGCCGTCGTCGCGGGTCCACACGTTGGAACTCAGCCCGAACGGCGTGTGGTTGGCCCGCTCGACCGCCTCGTCGAGGCTCCCGACCCGGTACAGCGTCGCGACCGGCCCGAACGCCTCCTCCTGGTCGATCCGCATCCCGGGCGTGATGCCGGCCAGGACGGTCGGTTCGTAGTACCAGCCGTGCTCCTCCTGCGGCGGCCGCCGGCCGCCGCACAGCACCTCCGCACCCTGCTCGACGGCGTCGTCCACCAGCTCCTCCACGTCCGCCCGGCCGCGTTCGGTGGCGAGCGGGCCCACGTCGGTGTCGTCGCGCATCGGGTCGCCGACCCGGAGCGCGGCCATGCCCTCCGTGAACCGGCGCGCGAACTCCTCGTACACGTCGGTGTGGACGATGAACCGCTTCGCGGCGATGCAGGACTGGCCGTTGTTCTGCACCCGGGCGGTGACGGCGGTGCGCGCGGCCCGTTCGACGTCCGCCGAGGCCATCACCACGAAGGGGTCGCTGCCGCCCAGTTCGAGGACGGTCTTCTTCACCTCGTCCCCGGCGGCCGCGGCGACGGCGCGCCCGGCCGGCTCGCTGCCCGTCAGGGTCGCGGCGGCCACCCGCGGGTCGCGCACCACCGCCTCGACCTGGGCCGAGCCGATGAGCAGCGTCTGGAAGCAGCCGTGCGGATAGCCCGCCCGCTCGAACAGCTCGCCCAGGTACAGGGCGGTCTGCGGGACGTTCGACGCGTGCTTCAGCAGACCGGTGTTGCCGGCCATCAGCGCGGGCGCGGCGAACCGCACCACCTGCCAGAGCGGGAAGTTCCACGGCATGACGGCCAGGACGACCCCGAGCGGCCGGTAGTGCGTGCGCACGGATGACGCGCCGCTGTCCCGTACGTCGGCCTCGGCGGGCCGCTCGTCGGCGAGCAGGGACTCGGCGTTGGCGGCGTACCAGCGCATCGCCTTGACGCACTTGGCCGCCTCCGCGCGGGCCGCGCCCAGCGGCTTGCCCATCTCGGTGGTCATCACCCGGGCGATGGCCTCGTTCTCCTCCTCCAGCAGCGACGCGGCCCGTTCGAGGAGCGCCGCGCGTTCGGCGAAGCCGGTCGTGCGCCACGAGGCGAACGCCGCCGCGGCGTCGGCGAGGACGCGCTCGACCTCCTCGGGACCCAGGGTGGGGAAGGTACGCTCCGTCTCACCCGTCGCGGGATTCACCGTGGCCATGGACATGGTCGCCTCCACCTGGGACTCGGCCGCCTCTTCGACCCTCCTCCTTCCCGGCGGGGCGCGCAAACGCGGCGCCGGGAGGAGCCGGGGTGTACGGCGGCGACGGCGCGGAGCGTGGCGGAAGGGACCTTGGCGGAGGGGACCGTGGCGGACAATGGGGGCCGCGGGCAGGAGGGGTGGTCGGGGTGCAGGGGGAATCGCCGGAGCCGGGCGCGGCGCTCGACGTGCTGCGGGCGCGGCTGGTGGACGGCCTCGCCGTGTCGCGGCTGGCCAAGGGGCAGCTGCACGTGCGGGCCGGCCTGAGCCGTACGACGGTGTACGGCGCGCTCCGCAGGGGCGCGCCGGCCCCGTCCGCGGCGACCGTTGTGGCCCTCGCGCGCGCCCTGCGGCTGCCGGAGCGCGAGTTGCTGGCCCTTCTCCGGGCTGCGACCGTCACGTCGACCGCGGGGCACGCCGGCCCCTCTGCCCCCTCTGCCCCGTCCACCACGTCGACCGCGGGGCGTGCCGGCCCCTCTGCCCCCTCTGCCCCGTCCACCACGTCGACCGCGAGGCATGCCGCCGTGTCCGCGACGTCGGTCACGTCGGCCGCCGGGTCCGCTGTCGCGTCCGCCGGCCCGCCTGCGGACGGGCCGGGCAAGCCGGGCAGGCCGGGCAGGCCGGTCGGAGAGTGGGACCCCCACGACCTGGAAGTGCACCCGGCGGGGCCGGCGCCCGCCTCCGGCCGCGGGCCGCAGCTGCCCGGCTACGTCCCGCGCGACCACGACCGGGTGCTCGCCGAGGCCGTGCGCGAGGCGGCGGGCGGTCACAGCCGCATGTGGGTGCTGGCAGGCACCTCGTCCACCGGCAAGACCCGGGCCTGCTGGGAGGCGGTCCGGCCGCTCGCGGAGCGGGGCTGGTGGCTGTGGCACCCCTTCGACCCCACCCGTGCGGAAGCCGCGCTGGCGGACCTGGAGCGCGTACGGCCGCGCACGGTCGTATGGCTGAACGAGGCCCAGCACTACCTCGGGGACCCGCGGCACGGCGAGCGGATCGCCGCCGCCCTGCACGCCCTGCTCACCCGGCCGGAACGCGGTCCCGTGCTCGTGCTCGGCACGCTCTGGCCGGAGTACGTCCTGCGGTTCACGTCCCTGCCGGAACCGGGCACGCCCGATCGCCACAGCCGCGTCAGGGAGCTGCTCGCGCGCCGCGTCCTGACCGTGCCGGACGCCTTCGACGCCCGCGCCCTGCGGTACGCGGAGGAGCTCGCCGGAGGGGGCGACGGCTTCCTGGCCGGTGCCCTCGGGCGCGGCGCCCGCTCCGACGGGCGGCTCGCGCAGGACCTCGCCGGAGCGCCCGAACTGCTGCGCCGCTACGAGCAGGGCGTTCCCGAGGCGCGGGCGCTGCTGGAGGCGGCGATGGACGCGCGCCGGCTGGGGGTGGGTCCGCACCTGCCCCGCGCGTTCCTCGCGGACGCGATCGGGGACTACCTGGGGGACGCCGACCTCGCCCGGCTCACCACGGGGCGGACGGACGCGGCCTTCGCGGAGCTGGCCCGGCCGGTCCACGGCGACCTGGCACCGCTGGGTCCCGTACCCGCCCGTCGCCGCCAGGGGCCGGGCGGTGGTCCCGCGCGGGCCGGCGGCGCGTTGAGGCCGGCCGACTACCTGGAGGAGCACGGCCGGGCCACCCGCCTCCGGCGCTGCCCGCCGGCCTCCTTCTGGCACGCGGCGGCCGGGTACCTGAGCGACGCGGACGACCTCGACCGCCTGGCGTCCGCCGCGTACCAGCGGCACCGCCTCGAATGGGCCGCGCACCTGCGCGAACGGGCCGCGGGCGCGGGGAGCACCAGCGCCCTGATCGACCTGGCCTGGGACCGGTCCTACGAGGGGGACGAGGAGGGAGCCGAGTCACTGCTCTTGCGGGCCGCCGGCCTCGGTGACGCAAGCGCGCTCTCCACGCTGGCCGTGATGCGCGAGACCACGCACGGACCTGCCGCGGCGCTGCCGCTGTACCTGCAGGCAGCCGAGGCGGGCTGTGCCCAGTCCCTCGGCACCCTGGGACGGCAGCGGTTCCACGAGGGCGACCTCGAGGGAGCCCGCGCGTTCTACATCCGGGCCGCCGGGGCGGGTGACACCGACGCGCTGGCGGACCTTGCGCGGCTGTACGACGGTGTCGGCGACTGGCGGCGAGCCCAAGACCTGTACCGGGAAGCCGCCGAGGCGGGCAACACCGGCGCCCTGCTCTCTCTGGCGCTGGGCCTGCGGCGCCACGGTGAAACCCAGCGTGCGGACGCGCTGTTCCAGCGGGCGGTCGCCTCCGGGAGCCCGTTCGACGCGGCCCCGTTGCACGTCCTCGACGCGCGCGAGCACGACCCGGGCGCCCTGGACGCCCTCTACCAGGTCGCGGCCGCCGTGGGCTCGATCTGGATGCAGGAGATGATCCTCGACACGCAGGGCCGGGACGGTGGGGATGTGGAGGCCGTCCTCCGCGAGGCCGTCGCTGCCGGAAGTGCCACGGCCGTCCTGCGGATCGCCAGGCGCCGCCACAACGCCGGCGCCTGGAACGAGGCCGAGGCGCTGTACCAGGAGGCCCTCGACGCAGGTGAGCTCGCGGCCCTCACCTGGTGGGGCGCCCTCCGGCAGGAGTGCGGGGACCGGAGCGGGGCGGAAGCCCTGTACCGGCAGGCGGCCGACGCCGGAGTCGTGAACGCGGACACGCACCGTCTGTGGCCCGACGGGCTCGAACCGGACGGCACCCCGTCACCGCCCTGGCAGTGACCCTGCCGGAGGCGCCCTGTCCGAGGCCCGGACCAACGCCCGGACCAACGCCCGGTCCGGCGCCGCGGTCCGAGGCCCGGTCCGGCGCCGCGGTCCGGCGTGGCGCGCCCGGCGTGGCGCGCCCGGCCCCGTGACGGCCCCGCTCAGGTCAGCGTCGGCAGCGCCCCGCCCTCCACGTGGGTGAGTTCCACCCCGCGCAGGTCGTGCGACCAGGCGCGGGCCACGGCCGTGAGGGTGGTCGCGTCCGGTGGGGTGTGGCCCAGGCCGATGGCGAAGCGGGCGGTGCGGGAGCCGGTGCGGTACGGGCGGGGCCAGGCGTGCGCGTCCGGCGCCCCGGCCTCTTCCAGGGCGGTCAGCAGGGCGCGCGTCCGGCCCCGTACCCGGCCCAGCAGTTCCTCGAACTCCGCGTCGCCGTGCGCCCGTACGGTCACCACCGCCCAGGCGGCGTGCCGGCGGTGCAGCGGCGGCGGGCCCGTCCACGCGGCCGCGTCGCCGGCCTCCAGTGCCTCCCAGGCCTGGTACAGCTCCTGGACCAGCAGGTCCCGGAACCCGGGGGAGACCTGCGTCGTGCAGCTGCGTACGGGCGCGGAGGGCGTCAGTACGGTGACCGCGTCCGGTGCCTCGGGCGGCTGGGGGGCGGAGGCGTCGTGTGGGGCCGTCAGGGACACCGGGGCGTGCCAGTCCCAGGCGGCCCAGGTGGCGAAGAACTCCCGCAGCAGCGCGTCCCCTTCGGCTCCCTCGGCCGCGTCCAGCACCGTCCGCGCGGCGAGCACCGTCCAGGCCAGGCCCGGCAGGCCGCCGTGCGGTGCGGAGTCCAGGCCACGGGCGCGGGCCCAGGCCTTGACCCGCCGCGCCAGCACCTCGAACGCGGGCGCGCGGGTGCCGACGGCCGCCCGTACCGCGTCCGCGTCGGACACCGCGCTGAGCGCCACGGCGGCCGCCTCGCCCAGCTCCGCCCGCCGGTCCACGGCTGCGGCCGGCGGGAGCGGGCCGGCACCGACCACGACCAGGTCCACGTCCAGACCGCCGAGCGCGAACCGGAGCCCGGGGACGCGGGCGCCCCGTACCTCGCGCAGCCGGGTGACGCCCGGCAGCGCGGCGGCGAGCCGGGCCGCCACGGCTGCGGCGTCCGCCGCCCCCGGCAGCACGGCCACGAGGTCCAGGTCCGCACCGGGCAGGGCGCACCCCATCCGGCGCGACCCGACGACCCGGACGACCGCGTCGTCCAGCACCCGGGCCACGGACAGGGCCGCAGCCTCTCCGGAACCGGGCGCCGGGGCATCCGCCGACGGAGCCTCCGCCGGCAGGACGGCCGACCCGGCACCGGCCGACCCGGCACCGGCCGACCCGGCACCGGCCGACCCGGCACCGGCCGACCCGGCACCGGGTGCCCGGGCATCCGAGGCATCGGCACCGGCATCGACCTGCACCGCCTCCGAAACCACCGCCTCTGCAGCCACCACACCTGAAGCCACCGTCGGTGCGGTCACCGTCCCCGCTTCCCCGGCATCGCCACCCGCGCCCCCCGGCACCTCCTCCCCGGACTCCGGAAGCCACCGGACCTCACCCGTCCCCAGGGCCACCGTCGCGCGGACCCGCATCGGTTCGTCGCCGCGGCGCGACAGCAGGGCCAGTTCGCCGACGCGGGCCGTCGACGGGGCGTCCGCCAGGGCCTCGGCGCAGGCGGCCGCCACCCGCTGCGGGTCCCCGGTGCGGCCCAGGGTCAGGTGCGGGGTGAAGCCGCCGGCGCGGCCCCGGCAGCGAGGGAAGCGGGCCACCAGCGCGGCGCGCAGCTCCTGCCACGGGGCGTCGCCGTCCGCGGCCGGGTCGAGCCACACCGTCGCGTCCTCGCGGTGCCCGAACGTGTCCACCCCGGCCAGTCGCACCGGGAACGAGGGTGTGTCCGCGACCACTTCGGCCACCAGACCGGCGGCCCGCTCGAACTCGTGCTCCGGCACGAAGCCGAACAGCAGGTTCACGTGCGGCGGCCACCGCCGCACTGCCGGGTCGTGCGCCAGCCGCAACCCCTGCACGACGGGCCACAGTTCGCGCGGCGGCAGCCAGGCCAGCGCGGTGCGCACGGCCGGCGGCGTGTCCAGCACGTCCGGTACGGCAGCCGCGCCGGCCGATTCCCCGGCCCCGAATGACAGTTCGGCCCGCACCCCGTAGTGGTCGGAGACGAACAGGCCGTCCGGGCCCGGCGCGTCGCCCAGCAGCCCCGCGCCCGTCACCCGCGCGGCACCGCGCAGCAGGATCCGGTCCAGCCGCGAGGCCCGGCCCGAGAGGGAGGACACGGCGGCCAGCGGATTGGCGCCCGGGTCGAAGGTCGGGGTGGTGTCGCCCGGCCCGTACGTCTCCTCCCACACGTCCCGCAGCCCCAGGGCGGCCGCCGGCCCCGCGTCGCCCGCCCGGCCGTCGTTGAAGTCGCCGAGCAGCACCACGTCGTCCGGCACCGAGGCCAACGCCTCGGCCAGCCGTGCCAGTTCCTCCTCGCGCCGCTCGGGCCCGCGCTCGGAATGATCGCTGGTCAGATGGGTGGCGGCCACCGTCAGCGACCCCGCGCCCGTGTCCAGCACGGCGGCGGAGACGGCCTTGTGCGGGCCGAGCACCTGGACGCCCGCCTCCCGCACCGGCAGCCGGCTCAGCACCACCAGCCCGTACTCCGCCACGTCCCGGCCCGCCGGGTCGGCGGACAGCGTGTACCCGGCCCGCACCCAGTCGGCGGCGAGCAGCCGGACCAGCAGGGCGGGCTCCACCTCCTGGAGCGCGATCACGTCCGCGTCGGCCTCCGCCAGCGCCGCCAGCAGCCGGGGCCGCCGCAGCTCCGTGCCGATCAGCTCCGCGTCGTACCGGTCCCACAGGGTGTTCCAGGTCAGCACCCGTACGCCGGTCCGCACGGGAGCGGCCGCCGGTCCCGTACCGCCGTCCACCGGCCGCCAGGCGTCGCCGGCCCACGCGCAGGGCGTACGGGCGGCGAAGAACGGGGCGCGCAGCCGCCGGGGCTCGCGCACCCGGCCGGCCTCCGACACCCCGACCCGGTCCAGGCCGCTCGCCCGGTCCCACACCAGCTCCCCGTCCGCCTCCACGAACAGCACCCGGTGCCACGGGATCTCGCCCCCGGGGACGAACGCGGGCAGCGGGATCCGCTTCGGCGGCGCCCCGCGCTGGAGCAGGCCCAGCACGAACCGCGCCGGATCGAACCGCGGATCCCAGCGCACCTGGTGGTAGATCTCCTCACTGGTACGCATCAGTCACCCACACCCCACACATCGCTCTCTTCACGGGAGTCCCACGGCTCCCGCTCCACCAGGCCGCCGGCCCGGTCCCCGATCCCGCCGTCCGGACCGGCGTACCAGGTCCGGTGCGCCCGCCCGGGGTACGGCGGGCCGTACCGGCGCAGCTGCCGCTCCAGCACGGTGGCGGGCACCGGGTGCGGCCGGACGGCGTTGCGCCGTACCAGTTCATCCTCGCCCACCACCGTCACCACCTGCGTGACCAGCGCGTTCCGCCGCCGGGCCGTGTCCAGTACGGGCGTCCGCTGGCGCTCGGTGAGCGAGGTGGCGTCCCACACCACCGTGCCCCCGGCGCCCAGCGCCGCGTCCAGCCGGGCCAGGCCCTCCCGCAGCACCGCCGCGTTCGCGGACTGGTCCGCCCGGTCGCCGCGGCCGGCCCGCAGGTCGTCCAAGGAGACGCGGACCGCCCCCGGTACCCGGCCGGCCACGGTGCTCTTGCCGCTGCCCGCCGGGCCGACGAGCTGGACCAGCCGCGGGAAGCTTCCGTCCCGCCAGCGCCAGGTCAGCGCCACCGCCTCGGGGACGGTGGAGATCCGGCCCGCCGCGTACGCCTCGCGGGCCTCGGCCCAGCAGCGGTCGGCCGCGTCACCGGCGACCCCCGCCCCGTCGAGCGCCTCCCGGAGCCCGTCGCGGAGGGGACCGAGGGGGTCCTCGCCCAGCAGGCCGGCCTCGTCGGCGACCAGCGCGGACCACTCCACCTGCTCGCGGGACGGGTCCGTACGCCCGGCCGGGACGGCGGCGGCGACGGCGTGCAGCACCCCCAGGTCGGCGGCGGCCGCCATCCGGAGCAGGCCGGACCGGCGCTCCTCGTCGGGGAAGGGGGCGTGCAGCAGCGGGTGCAGCCCGGCCAGGTCGGCGACCCGGCGGGCCAGGGGCATGCCGAGCGGGCCGGCGAGCCGGGCCATGAGCGCCGCCCGCGGCCGGTCGTACGCGGCCGCGGCGAGCAGCCCGGCGAGCCGCCCGTCCCCGGTGCGGCCGAGCACGTCGACCCGCTCGGCGGCCGCACGGACCACGTCGTCACGGGGTACGCCGGTCCCCGGCCAGGTCCCCGTCCCGGTCCCGGTCCCCGCGCCGGCCCCGGTCCCGGTTCCGGTCTCTGTCCCGGTCCCCGCGCCGGCCCCCGTCCCCGCACCCAAATCCCGATCCGCACCCGCCCCCGCACCCACCCCTGCGGCGGCGAGCAGCGCACCCGCGTCAGGGGTGGCGCCGGAGCGGGCGGCCCACAGGGGTGCGGCCGGCCCGAGCCCGTTCTCGACCACTGCCGCGTGCATCCAGTGCGTACCGGTGGTGACGTGCCGGGGCCGCACCCACTTCGCGACCCGTTCCCCGAACTCCGCGCGGGGGAAGCCCCGTACGGTGCGCACGACGTAGCCCTCCTCGCGGGAGGTGTCCACGCGCAGCCGGCGCAGGGCGCGTTCGTCGAAGGTGCCGCGCCACAGCACACGCGGCGCGGGCACGCCGAGGCGGCGCAGGAAGCGGACGGTGTCGTCCCAGTCCAGGCAGCGGTCGGCCGCGTCCCACACCGAGAACCCGTAGAAGTAGCCGTCCAGTTCGTCGTACGCGAGGGAGTGCCGCGCGTACAGGTTCTCGCCGCACACCCGCCACCCGGCCGGGATCCCCGCCCCGACCCGGCCCTGGAGGGCCTTCACCCAGGCGCGGGAGGGGTGGTGAGCGGAGTCGAGGGAGCGGGCGTGCAGTCCGTCCGTGTAGAGGGTGGTGTTCTCGCCGTCGAGCTTCTCGGTGACGACCACCTCGCGCCCGTCGAGCCCGCCGAGGCCCCCGACCCGTACGTCGTCGCCGGAGGCTCCCGGCGACCAGGGCAGATGGGGGGTCCGGGGATAGTGCGTGCGCATGGGGCGCCACTGTAGGAACCGGACACCACCCCTGGCGACCGATTAACCCACCCCGACCCGTCCGGACCAGCCCCCCGCCTCCTCCGCCCCTTCCTCCGCCACCGTCACCACCAGCTTCCCGCGCCCGTGTCCCCGCCCCATCTCCCGCAGCGCCTCCGGCGCGTCCGGCAGTGCGAAGGTGCGGGTGATCACCGGGTGGACGGTGTCCGCGGCGGCGAGGTCGGCCAGGACCCGGCTGTCCTCGGCGCGGCTCACCGCGACCAGGGCCTTCAGGCTCTGGCGGGCGAACGGCGAGGGCAGCGAGGCGCGGAGGGTACGGCCCAGCGTGCCGAAGAGGCGACCGCCGCCCTCCGCGCCGACGATCACCAGCGTGCCCGCCGGACCGAGCACCCGGCGCAGCTCCGCCAGCGGCCGGTTCCCGGCGGTGTCGAGGACGAGGTCGTACCCCGTGCCCACGGCGTCGAACGGCTCGCGCGTGTAGTCGACCACCCGCTCCGCCCCCAGGGAGAGGACCAGTGCCGCCTTCCCGCCCGAGCACACGCCGGTGACCCGGCCGCCCCCGGCCCGGGCGAGCTGGACGGCGTACGAGCCCACCGCACCGCCCGCCCCGATCACCAGCACCCGCGCCCCGGCCGCCGGCGGACCGCCTGCCCGCAGCGCCTGCAGGGCGGTGCCGCCGGACACGGGCAGTGCGGCGGCCTCGATGAAACCGAGGCCGGCCGGTTTGGCGGCGAGCCGGTCCTCCCGGGCCAGCGCGTACTCGGCGAACGTGCCCGTGCCCGTGCCGAGCACCTCGTCGCCGGGACGGAACCCGGTGACCCTGGAGCCGACCGCCTCGACCGTGCCGGCGAGTTCCGTGCCCCTGACACGCTGACGGGGCCGCGTCAGGCCGAGCCCGAGGCGCGCCACGGTGGGCAGCCCGGTCATGATGTGCCAGTCTCCGATGTGGGCCCCGGCCGCCCGGACCCGGACCAGCACCTCCCGCGGGCCGGGCACCGGCACGGGAACCTCGGCGAGCCGCAGCCCGTCCGCGGAGCCGTAGCGGTCCTGCACGATCGCCTTCATCCGCATCCCGTCCTTCCGGCGGGGCCGGGCGCCCGACGCGCCGCCGTCCCCACGCGAGGCACCGCAGCACCCTCGCCCACCGCCACGATAGGCACGCGCCGGGCACCCCGGAATCATGCGCGGGTCGCACCCGTCCCCTGACCCCGACGTCAGGGTCACCCCCTAGCAGCGGGAGGGTGACCACGCCCCGCAGCCGGGCCGGCCGGGTCTGGCCCCGTCCGTCCGAGGTCCGCTCCGTCCGACTACCGCCCACTCGACGGGGGCTGGAGCGCTCCGGCGGCGGCCGCCGCGGAGGTTCGGGCGTGGTCGCGGGCGGTGGCGGCCCGGGCGGTGTCGCCCAGGGCGTCGGCGAGGCGGGCCCGGGCGGACCAGTTGTACGAGCTGTCGGGCCGCAGCCCGGTCCGCTCGCTGATGAGCACGCGGGCCAGGTCGTGCCGTCCGCAGCCGAGTGCGGAGTCCACGAGCGTCCTCTGGAGGGCGTCGCGCTGCGCATGGCTGCCCCCGAACTCGTGCAGCCTGCGGCGCAGCGGCCACAGGAGCTCCACGACCCCGGCGTGGTCGCCCCGGCCGTGCGCGAGCAGCGCCTCACACGCGGGCAGGCCGATGTCGGCCGTCATCCGGCGGTTGGTGACGGTGTCGGTGCTCCCCGCGGCCAGCCACCGCCGCCGGTCGGCGATGAGCCGTTCCGCGGCCCCGAACCGCCCGGCGCCGACGTAGGACATGACCGCGTGGACGTCGTTGAACGCGTAGAACGGCGGGTCGGCCCGAGCGGCCCACGCGTCGGCCAGCGCCTCCCAGCGGGCCGTCGGCCGCGCTCCCGCGAGCCGGATCCGCCACAACAGGGCTGCCGCGTCCAGCAGTTCCATCGCCAGCCCGGCCGAACCCTCGTGGTGCAGGGTCGCGTCGTAGACGGCCAGCGCGGTGTCGGTGTCCCCGGCCTCCAGGGCGTACAGGGCGTAGTGCCACCAGTTGTGGACGTCGAGGTAGTTGTCGCGCGTCCAGTGGGAGCGCCGGGCGTCGAGGTAGCCGATGCCCTCGGAGACGCGTCCCTGCATCTCGTACGTGTGGACGACGGCGTGGATCGCCCAGACGTCGCGGGGGTCCTGCTCGACCGCGGCGAGCCCCGCCTCCTCGGCCTGGCGGTAGTGGCCGGACTCCTCCAGTCCGAAGGCGTACATGCCGAGCACCAGGCCCCGGTGCGGATCCGCGGTGTCCCAGGCGGACAGGGCACCGCCGATCCGGTCGCGCAGGCGCACGGCGTCGCCGGTGAAGAAGTCCAGCTGGTGTCCCACGGCCAGGGCCAGCGCGTCCGTCGGGTACGCGGCGGACAGCTCCTCCAGCAGCCCGGAGGCCCGCCGCAGGTCCCCGGCCAGCCACGCCCCGGCCGCCGCGACGTGCAGGCGCTCCCGCAGCGGCAGGGCCGGGAGGTCCGTGCCGGCGACGTACCCGTCGAACCGCTGCCGCGCCGCGGCGGCGTCGCGCGGCTCGGTCCCCAGCACTCCCAGGTACGCGGCGAAGGACTGCGCGACCGGAGAGGCCGGTCCGCTGTCGAGGGCGTCACCGACGGCCCCCTCGACCTCCGGGCTGAAGTGGAGCAGCGCCTCGACGGCGCGGTCCAGGTGCCCGGCCGTCTCCGGGGTGCACTCGTGGAGGGGGTTGCCGTACCGGTCCGTCACCATCGGGGATCACCTCGGCGCGCCTGTGGGGGGTGGGGTGGCGGGCGCGGCGCGGGAACGCCGCCGTGGTCATCCTGTTCCGGGCGGGGCCCCGCCATGCCGCGAACGCCGGAAGGCCCCCCGCCCGGAGGACGCGAAGCCGGCCGGGCCCCCGGGCGTGGCATGCGTTCGCCCCGTGCGGGCTGCCGGCGCTCGGCCGGGGCCGTCAGCGGGTGGCCCGGACCACCGGTGGGCGTCCGGCCCACTCCGGGGCGAACCTCTGCTCCCTCACTCCCCGCTCTCCGCCACCACCAGTTCGCCCACCGACTCCGCGAGGACCGTGCGGGCCTCCTCCGGCATGCCGGCGTCCGTGACGAAGCGGTCGATCCGGTCCAGGGCGGCGAAGCCGCTGAGGCCGACGATCCCCCACTTGGTGTGGTCCGCGACCACCACCACGCGGCGGGCCGCGGCGACCAGCGCGCGGTTGGTCTGCGCCTCGGCCAGGTTCGGCGTGGTCAGTCCGGCCCGCTCCGACACTCCGTGCGCGCCCAGGACCAGCAGGTCCACGTGCAGAGAGCCGATGACCAGGTCGGCCAGCGGCCCGACCAGGGCCGCCGACGGAGTGGGGGAGCCTCCGGTGAGCAGGAGTTCCGGCACCCGGTCGGCGCCGCGTTCGCGGGCGGCCGTCCGCACCAGCTCGGCCACCGGCAGGGAGTTGGTGACCAGGGTCAGCCGCTCCACCTCCAGCAGCCGGGCGGCGACCGCGCAGGCCGTGGTCCCGGCCGACACGGCGACCACGGCGCCCGGTTCCACCAGGCCGGCCGCGGCCTCGGCGATGGCTGCCTTGGCGGCGCCCTGGAGGCCGGACTTGGTGTCGAAGCCGGGCTCCTCGGCGCGGGTGCCCGAGACGGCGACGGCCCCGCCGTACACCTTCTCCACCGCACCGCGCGCGGCGAGCGCGTCGAGGTCCCGGCGGACCGTCATGTCGGACACGCCCAGGCGTTCCACCAGGTCGGCGACGCGTACCGCGCCGTCGCGGCGCACCGCGTCGAGGATCAACGCTCGTCTCTGCTGGGCCAGTTGCACCGGGCCAAAATAACACGCCCGCACGCCGCCATCTGTTGGATCCTGTGTGATTGTGTTTAGTCTTGGGGTGTGAAGAAGAGCATCGCGAAGCTCGCCGACGGCCGCGAGCTGATCTACTACGACGCCGACGACAGCGCCGTACGCGAGGACGTGCCCGACCCGCGCCCCCTGGACCGCGTCGAGAGCGCCCCGGAGATCCGCCTGGACGAGGCGACCGGCGACCACGTCACCATCGCCTCCCACCGGCAGGGCCGCACCCACCGCCCGCCCGCCGACGAATGCCCCCTCTGCCCCTCCGGGGACGGCCGGCAGACCGAGATCCCGGCAGCCGACTACGAGGTCGCCGTCTTCGAGAACCGCTTCCCCTCCCTCTCCGGCGAGGCCGGCCGCTGCGAGGTGGTCTGCTTCACTCCGCAGCACGACACCGGCTTCGCCGGCCTCACCCCGGAACGTGCCCGCCTCGTCCTCGACGCCTGGACCGACCGCACCGCGCAGCTCTCCGCACTCCCCGGCACCGAGCAGGTGTACGTCTTCGAGAACCGCGGCGCGGAGATCGGCGTGACGCTCTCCCACCCGCACGGCCAGATCTACGCCCTGCCGTTCACCACCCCGCGCACCGCCAAGATGACCGCCGCCGCGGCCCGGCACCGCGCCGCCACCGGCCGCAACCTCTTCGAGGACCTGCTCGCCCGCGCACGCGGGGCCGCCGGGCGGGTGGTCACCGCCGGGGAGCACTGGACGGCGTTCGTGCCGTACGCCGCCCGCTGGCCGTACGAGGTGCACCTCTACCCGCACCGCCGGGTGGCCGACCTGACCGGGCTCACCGAGGCCGAGCGGGCCGAGTTCCCCGGCATCTACCTCGACCTGCTGCGCCGCTTCGACCGGCTCTTCGGCACCGCCGCCCCCACCCCGTACGTCTCCGCCTGGCACCAGGCGCCGCTCCGCGAGGGCGGCGAACTCGCCCTGCACCTGGAGCTGTTCACCGTCCGGCGCGCGGCGGACAAGCTCAAGCACCCGGCCGGCACCGAGTCCGGCATGGAAGCCTTCATGAACGACGTGGCCCCGGAGACCGCGGCCCGGCGACTCAGGGACGCCCTGTGACCCGGGGAGAGGCACCGGCCGCCGGAGCGGCCCCCGTCCGGCCGATCGAGGGCGCCTTCGAGGAACGGTTCGGCGCCGCGCCCGACGGGGTCTGGGCCGCGCCCGGCCGCGTCAACCTCATCGGCGAACACACCGACTACAACGACGGCTTCGCCCTCCCCATGGCGCTGCCGCAGACCACCCGGGCCGCCGCCCGGCGCCGCACCGACACACTCCTGCGCCTGCACAGCGCCCGCTCCGAGGGCGTCGTCACCGAGGTCCGCCTCGACGCCCTCGCCCCGGGCGCCGTCCCGGGCTGGGCCCGTTACCCCGCGGGCGTCGTCTGGGCGCTCGCCGAGGCCGGACACCCGGTCGGCGGCGCGGACCTGCACATCGACAGCACCGTGCCCACCGGCGCCGGACTGTCCTCCTCCGCCGCCCTGGAGTGCGCGGTGGCCGCCGCCTACGACGACCTGTACGGGCTCGGCCTCAGCCGCCCCGAACTGGCCCGTGCCGCCCAGCGCGCCGAGCACGTCTTCGCCGGCGTGCCGTGCGGGATCATGGACCAGATGGCCTCCGTGTGCGCCACCGAGGGCGCCGCCCTGCACCTCGACAGCCGCACCCTGGAACACCGGCAGGTCCCCCTCGGCCTCGCCGCCCACGGCCTGGAACTGCTGGTGGTCGACACCCGGGTGAGCCACGACCTGGCCGACGGCGCGTACGCCGCCCTGCGCGCCGGCTGCGAACGCGCCGCCCGGCTCCTCGGCCTGCCGGCGCTGCGCGACCTCGCCCCGGACGCCCTCGCCGCGGCCCTCACCGTGCTCCCCGCGGACCTGGCACCGCTGGTGCGCCACGTGGTCACCGAGAACGCCCGGGTCGAGGCGGCGGTCGCCCGCCTCGACGCGGGCGACGTCCCGGCCCTCGGCCCGCTGCTGACGGAGGGGCACGCCTCCCTCCGCGTGGACTACGGCGTCTCGTGCGCGGAGACCGACCTGGCGGTCACCGCGGCGCTCGGCGCCGGAGCCCTCGGCGCCCGGATGACGGGCGCCGGCTTCGGCGGCTGCGTCATCGCCCTCACCCCGACGGCCCTGACCCGCACGGTCGGCGAGGCCGTCACCAACGCCTTCCGCACCGCCGGCCACCACCCCCCGCACCTCCTGACGGCCACCCCCTCCCGGGGCGCGACCCGCACCGCCTGACCGGCCGCGCCGCGCCCCGCGCCCCGCCCCGCCTCCTGCCCCGCCCCCGCACCGGCGTCCCGCGCCGCCGCGTCCGGCCGCCGGACCTCGTAGCCCGGACAGCCCAGGGCGCGGCCGGGGCGCGCCGGGGTACGGGGGAACGACCGGCGTGTCAGCGGTATATGACACCGGCACCGTGCTCACCTGGGAGGGCACGCCTGCCGCGCAGGCCGGTGCGAACGGAGGTCCGGATGACGGAGTCCTACGCGGGCACCCACTACCCGCATCTGCGCGAGGTACTCGATCCCCGGTACGCGGGGCTGACCGACGGCGAGCTGGAAGAGGCGTTCGCCGAGGCGTTCGGCGAAGGGCTCACCCTCGCGGAGTACGAAGAGTTCTTCGGGGGTTTCGGCAGGACCCTGGAGAAGGCGGCCAAACAGGTCGGCAGGGTCGCCTCGGCCGTCGGGCCGGGCGTGCTCCAGGGCGCCATGACCGGCAGCGCCCTCGGCCCCTTCGGCGCGCTGGGGGGAGCGGTGCTCGGCGGGACCGGGGCCGCGCTCCAGCGGTACGGCGGCCGACAGGCACGTGGCGTCGGGGGCCTGCTCGGCGGGGGGCTGAACGCCGCGGGCGCCCTCACCGGACGTGGCCCGCTGGTCTCGGGACTGGGCGGCCTGGCATCGGGACTCCTCGGCCAGGGCGGCGGCCGGGGTGGCCCGGCCACCTCCGCCCTGATGGGCCTGCTCGGCCGTCCGGAACTGGCCCGGGCGCTGACCGCGCTGTCCTTCGGGCGCCCGGCGTCGATTCCCGTGGGCAGCCGCGGAGTTCCGGTGCCTGCCGGCGCCTTCGCCGGCCTGCTCGGTGCGCTGGCCCGCGAGGCCGAGGCCGAGTGGGCGGAGTCCCTGGGCGAAGACGGGGCCGCCGGGTACGAGGAGGCCGGCCACGACGAGGACCTGGGCCGCCTGCTCGCCCTCCTGGTGGAGGCGGAGGACACCGCCGGGGCGGACCCCGCGTCCGGCTGCGGCTGCGGCTCGCATTCAGCCCCGGCGCCGGGGGCCCGGAGCGAGTCCCGGCCGTACGGCGGGACGGGCGAGTACGAGGAGTTCGACGAGGGCCCCGGCTTCGGCGACCCGGGGGAGTACGCCGAGTACGACGAGCACGCCGGATACGACGAGCACGACGAGTACGACGAGTACGCGTACGATCAGGACGGCGCCGACCTCGGCGAACTCATGGCCGACAGCGAAGAGTTCGCCGACCGCTTCCACGACCTGGTGCACGCCCGGTGACCCTCTCGCCGCAGATGCTCGCACTGCTCCGGAACCACCTCAACGGCGACCCGCCGGGTCCGGCCCCGGACGGAGCGCCGAGCCCCTCGCCGGAGGAAGCACCGGGCGCGGTGCCCTCCGTACCGGACATCGCCCGGCTGCTCGCCGAACGCCAGGCCCAGTTGCAGCGCGAGCTGGAAGCCGCGGAGGAGGCCGAGCAGCAGGTGGCCGAGGAGGAGCGCCGCCGCGCCGAGCGGGAGCGGCGTACCGACGCCGTCCGCCACCGGATGGCCGAGCTCAACGACCAGCTCGAAGCGGCGTACGCGACTCTGGACGACCTCGCCGCGGCGCTCGGCGCCTGCCCCGGCTGCTTCGGCGGTGATCCCGCCTGCCGCTGGTGCCGCGGCCGCGGCAAGCCCGGCTTCACCGCCCCCGAGCCCGAGCCCTTCGACCGCCTGGTGCGCCCGGCGGTCGTGGCGCACGCCCGCCTCCACCGGCGGGTCCCCCCTCCCACCCACCCCACCGGCCCATCGGTCCCGCGTGAAAGGACGCATCCATGAGCGGGTACGACGACATCGAATCGCTGCTGGACGGCTTCGAGTTCGACGAGTTCGACGAGAGCTCCGCACCCCGGCGCCAGACGGTCCGCACACCGACCCGGCGCAGCAGTTTCATCCCGAGACACACCCAGGCCGCAGCGAGTCAGAGCCAGGTGCAGACCAGCGTCCGCAACCTGGACAGCAAGATCGAGACCCTGGGGAACGCGGTCAAGTCGCTGGAGACCCGGACCAACGCGCTGTCCGCCGGCCAGAGCAAGCTGGCCACGACGGTCCGCAAGGAGGCCGAGGAGAGGAAGAAGGGATCGGACGCGATCCGGGCCGACCTCCAGCAGACCAAGATGCTCTCCCTGCTGCTCCCCATGCTGACCCAGGAGACCGTGGACGCCGACGCGAACGGGAAGCAGGTCAAGGTGGTCACCCAGTCGCAGGGCCAGTTCGCCTCGCTCCTGCCCCTGATGCTCCTCATGCCGGGCATGAGCGGCGGAGAGTCCGGCAAGGGCGGCGGTCTGGGTGGCGGAGACATGCTGACGACCCTGCTCCTGCTGTCGGTCCTGACCAGGAAGTGAGGCGCAGATGGGTACGTTGACCTTTGGATCGGGCACCGGAACGACCGGCGGAGGGGTGGGCATCCCCGACCTCAAGGGCCGCCCCAGCGCGGATGCCGAGCAGCGGCTCAAAGGCCTCGGGCTGGTGACCCGCGTCCGTGAGATCGTCACCGAGGGCACGAAGGACACCGTCTTCGGTCTGGAACCCCCCGCTGGGTCGGAGGTCGCGGCGGGCTCGACGGTGACCGTCCTGGTGATCTCGACCGCCCCGACCCCACTCGACCTCGACCGGCGCCTGGAAGAGCTGACCAAGGCGGTCAAGGCACTGGAGACCGAGACCGCCGCGAAGGCGCGCTACGAGGACCTGGTCAAGAGGATCAGTGCGCTCGGCGGCGGGCCCACCCGCCCGTCCGCCGGTTCCAAGAAGGCGCTGGAAACGCCCTCCCAATAGCGGGGACTCCTGAAGATCGGAGCGGCCGAGGATGGATCCGGCCCTGTACGAGCTGGCCCGCCACGGCCACCCCGACGACGAGGTCGGCGTCATCCTCCGGCTGCGTGACCCGCACCGCCCCCCGGCGGCGGTGCGGGTCGTCAACACCTTCGGCGACATCGCCACCGTCCGGGTGCGCCGCGGCGACGTTCCGGCCCTGTGGGCCGACCCCGCAACCCTGAGCGTCAAGGCCCAGCACCTCTACACCGCGGACGTCGAACTTCCGGACGCCGAACTTCCGGACGCCGCACTCCCGGACACCGAAGTCCCCGACCCCGGTCCGCCGGCGACACCGGAGCGCCACCGCCCCGACCTCCCCGAGACCGGCAAGGGCGTGGTCGTCGGGATCGTCGACTGGGGCATCGACTTCGCCCACCCCGACTTCCGTCACCCGGACGGGAGTTCACGGATCGAGGCGCTGTGGGACCAGCGCCCGGACCACCCCCGGGATCCCCGGGTGCCGCCAGGACCCACCGGCACCGGACGGCTGTTCACCTCGGCCCACCTCGACGCGGCCCTGCGCGAGCCCGACCCGTACGACGCGCTCGGCTACCACCCGGCCGACTTCGACGCGGGGCTCGGCGCACACGGCACCCACACCCTGAGCATCGCCGCGGGCGGCGGCCTGGCCGGCGGGCCGCCCGGCGTCGCGCCGGAGGCCCGCCTGGTCGCCGTCAGCCTGCCGAGACAACCCGGGCCGGGAGCCGTTCCGCTGGGCAGTTCCGGGGACCTCCTCGACGCCTGCGCGATGATCTTCGAGACGGCGGCAGGCCGCCCCTGCGTCATCAACCTCAGCCTCGGCCGCCACGCCGGCGAACACACCGGACGCCTGCTGCTGGAACAGGCCCTGGACCACCTCGTCGGATCGGCCCACGGCCGTGCCATCGTGATGAGCTGCGGCAACTACTTCCAGCGCCGGGCGCACGCCTCCTGGCGGCTGGCCCCGGGCGAGGCCCGGACCTTCCGCGTCGAGGTGGACCCGGCCGACACGACCACGAACCAGGTGGACATCTGGTACCCCGGCCGAGACCGGCTGACCGTCACGGTCGCCACCGCGGACGGCACGCACCGGGCGGTCGTGCCGCTCGGCGAACGCGGTGCGGTGCACATCGACGGGTGGGAGACCGGCAGGATCCACCACCGGGCCTGCGACCCGAACAACGGCGACCACCAGATCTCCCTGTTCCTGGACACCGATCCCGCCGTGACCGGCTGGGACGTCACCCTGCACGCCGACGACGTGGTCGACGGCCGCGTCCACGCGTGGATCGAACGCGACACCGGCTGCCGCGGCTGCCAGGCCCGGTTCACCGACGCCGACGTCGACAAGGCCACCACGCTCGGCACCATCGCCAACGGCTTCCGGACCCTGGCGGTCGGCGCGTACGACGCCCACGCCGGCCACCGGCCGGCCGGCCGCTTCTCCTCCTCCGGCCCGACGCGCGACGGACGCCAGAAGCCGGACTTCGTGGCGCCGGGGGTGATGGTCCTGGGCGCACGGTCCGCGCCGCGCGACGGCCGGCCCGGCCCTGCGTACACCCGGATGTCGGGTACCAGCATGGCGGCCCCCGCGGTGACCGGCACCGTGGCGCTGATGTTCCAGGCGGCGGGCCGCCCGCTGGCCGTCGACGAGATCCGCCGCGCCCTGCTGGCCGGTTGCGACCCGCCCCCGCCCGGCCTCGACCCGCGCCGGCTGGGCAGCGGCTACCTCCGCACCGACCGCGCGGTCGCCGCCGTACGGGCCCATGCTCCCGGATCCGTCCCCCACCCGGCACGGCCCGCCCCCGGCGCGGCCACCGCGCCCGTGCCGCCCGCGACCACCGCCCCCGCACCGCCCCCGACCCCGGAGTCCCCGACCGTGCCGGAACCCGAGCCCCAGGCCGCACCCGACCTCCAGCCCGTACCCGACCTCCAGCCCGTACCCGACCCCGAACCCGCGGCCGCCCTCCCACCGTGGCCCGCCCCCGCCCCCGCAGCCGAGGCCGCGGCGGCTGCGCCCCCCGAAACGGCCCGCGCCACCGTGCCCGGCTGCGGGCAGCCCGTACCGGCCGACGCCCGCCCGGCCGTCCTCGGCACCGGTTCCCGGCACGTCGCGGTGGGCGACGCCCAGCTGCGCCTCAACCACGTCCATGCCGAGGAACTCCGCGCCGGGCGACCGGGGCTGCCGTACGCCCCCCTCGTGGTGGACTGCGTCTTCGGCGAGCGGACGTACGCGGCCGTGGTGGGCTTCCAGCGGCGGGCCTTCCCCCAGTCGCCCCGGGAGCACGACGGCCGGATCGGCCCGAAGACCTGGGGCGCGCTCGAAGCCCGGCTCACCCCGCCGCCCCCGCCCCGGGACGATCCGTGTGCCCTGTCCAAGATGAGGGTCGCGGTGATCGGCGGCGGCTTCGCGGGGCTGATGGCAGCCTGGTCACTGGCCAAGGGCGGCGTCCAGGTCACCCTGTTCGAGGCCGCCGAGGAGCTCGGTGGCCGGGTGCGCACCGATCGCAAGCTCATTCCCGGCAAGGTCCTGGAAGCGGGCGCGGAGCTGATCGGAGAGAACCATCCCACCTGGTGGGCCCTGAAACGCGTCTTCGGCCTCACCCTCGAGAAGGTCACCGACAAGGACGACTACCGGAAGATGGGGCTGCGGGTCCAGCTCCGCTTCGACGGCAGGGACATCCCGGAACCCGAGCAGAAGAAGATCGGGGCCGCACTGGACAAGGTGCTCCGCAAGATCGGGGAGGATGCCCGCAAGGTCGACTCCCTGCGCCCCTGGACCACCCCGGGCGCGGCCAAGCTGGACGCCGTGTCGCTGGAGGACCGGCTCAACGACCCGGACATGTTCGGCCCGGTGGTGCCCCCCTCCGATGCCCGGCACCTCTTCGAGTTCATCACCGAGAACGACCAGTGCGTCGAGGTGAAGCACCAGAGTTACCTCGGCTTCCTCGCCGCCGTGAAGGCCCACTCGTACCGCGGCGACATGACCGCCTACTGGAGCCGCACGGAGACCCACCGCTGCAAGGGCGGCAACGACAGACTCGCGACCGAGCTCGCGAAGGGTCTGCCTTCCGTCCGCCTCAAGTCCGAGGTCACCGCGATCGAAGTGAAGGCCAAGGAGGTACGCGTGACCTCCCGCTCCGGCGGAGTGATCGGTACCGAGGTCTTCGACTACGCCGTCCTGACCGCTCCGCCCACCGTGTGGCCGGCCATCTCCGGCACCAAGCCCTTCGTTCCGGCGGACTTCACCATGCAGCACGGCCCGTGCGTGAAGTTCCTCAGCATCTTCGCCGACGACATCTGGACCAAACCTCTCGGGCTCGCACCGAGCGCGCTCTGGGACGAGCTCGGCAGCGTGTGGGAGGGCACCGACAACCAGCACAAGCCCTCCAAGGGCCGTTGCCTTTCGGTGTACTCCGGTGGCACGTACGTCCTGGACCCGACGAAGTACAAGGCGCGGATGCCCACGCTGTACCCGCGCTACACGGCCGGGCTCAAGAAGACCCTGATGGCCGACTGGCCCAAGGAGCCCTTCATCCGCACCGGCTACTCGGTGCCCGCCGTCAACCAGGTCACCACGGTGGCGAAGAACCTGAGCGGGCCCTTCGACGGACGGCTGTTCTTCGCGGGGGAGCAGGCCTCGCCGGGCTTCTTCGGATACATGGAAGGCGCGCTGCAGTCCGGCGTGCTCGCCGCCTTCCGGGTGGGTGCGGCGTGGCGCTCCTCCTGCGGACGCCCCGGGACGACGCCGGAGGCGGTGGCCGAACTGGCCGGGTTCATCGGCACGGAAGCAGCGGAGAGCGAGGCGGCGATGATCGGGCCGGGCGGGCTGAGCGATTTCCTGACCGGGGCAGAGCCCACGGGCCACGAGCGGCCGGCGGAGCCCCCGGCAAGCCGCCAGGACCTGTACGAAGGGGACCGGTACGGAGCGGAGCTGTACGGGGTGTCCCCGTACGGCTGGGAGCACGGGCCCGGCGAGGCGCTCGGCCCCTGCCCCGATGTGCGGGTGCCGCCCTCGGCCCGTCCACGGGTACTGCTGCGCGGCTCCGTGCACCCGGCCGTACGCGCAGCCCAGCGCCGCCTCAACCGCATCCACGCCGACGAACTGGACGCGGGGCGGCCCGGCATTCCCGGCGCGCCGCTGGCCGACGACTGCATTTTCGGGCCGAGGACGTACGACGTCGTGCTGGCCTTCCAGAGGATGGCCTTCCCCGGACGGAAGGAGGAGCACGACGGCAAGATCGGTGCGAAGACCTGGGCCGCCCTGGACGCCGGACTCGCCCCTGCCCCCTCGCCCGTCCCCGTTCCGGTGCCCGTCCCCGTCCCGGTGCCGGTTCCGGCAGCCGTGCCCGCTCCGCCCAGCCCCGCGATGTCAGCCCCCAGGCCGGTGAGCAGACCGTGCTGCATGCTCGAGAAGGGTTCGCTGGCGGGCCTGACCACCTTCGGCAGGCACGCCGACCACAATCCCAAGACCGTCTACACGGGCAAGGCGGGCTTCGTCGACCTGGGGCACCTGTGGGACCAGTGCGACGGCACGGCCTTCGCCTACCAGGAGATCCACAAGGCGGGCGGGGCTTCCGGCACCAGGATCCCGACGGTGGACGGCGGCGAGGCGGTGCTGACCTCCGGCGCTCCCCGCTCGGAGTGGATGGAGCTGGCCCGGTCCATCGCCTACGACGACGGACTGGCGCACGAGATCGCCACGTACGGGGCCGGAGCGGGCAAGTGCGGGCAGCCCTGGTACGTCGGGCGGCACAACTCCTCGTTCTCACCGGAGGACCTGTGCTCCAACTACCTCGGCACCCTGGTCGCCGAGCGCGCCCTCGCCGCGGGCGGCACCTTCGTCACCGAGGCCGAGAAGCAGGCGGCCGCGCTGCTCGCCTCTCTGGACGCTCAGTCGGACAGCGAGACGCTGGCGGCCTTCGCGCTGGTCTCCGGACGGTGGGTCGACGCCTCGATGCACTACTCCAACGCGTGCTTCCTCAGGCGGCGCAACTTCACCTCCGTGCCGTGGAAGGCCGGGCACAAGAGCGACGCGGCCACGCCCGCGTTCGTGGTCAGGCCCTTCTCGCTGACCGCGACCTACGACTACACCCACGCGACGGGCTTGACCCGGGCCGACTTCGGCACGCTGATCACCAGGATCAAGGCGGCGGCCCGCAGCCAGTACGGCCCCGACTTCGCCACCCCCTGAACGGCTGTCGCCCCCGCCCCGCGCTCAGGCGGGAGCGGGGGCCGGGGGCATGGCCGGTGCGGCGAACTCGTCCCGCCACTCCGCCCCCGGGAACGCCGCCGCGTACAGCCGGGCGCAGGTGCCCAGGTGTTCCCGGAAGGCGCGCCGCAGCCGGGCGGTGTAGTGCGCGCACAGGGCGTCGGCCGGCGCGCCCCCGGCCGCCGCGTCGATCACGGCGGCGGCCAGGATCCCGGTACGCAGGGCCTGGGCGGTGCCGGTGCCGCTGAGCGGATCGCAGCGCAGCGCGCCGGCCCCGACGGTCAGCACCCCGCCGGCCCGCTCCCCGGGCGGCGCGGCGGGGGAGCGGTGCAGGCGCGGCGCCGCGGGGACGGCGACGGCGGTACGGGGCGGGTGGGCGAGTACGGAGTCCAGCCCGCTCTCCCGGAGCAGCCGGGCCAGCAGCTCCGCCGGGCCGGCGGCCGGCCCCGGCACCATGGCCTGCGCCAGGCACCGGCCGGCTCCGAGCGGCGTCAGGTGCACCCACCCGAGCCCGGCGGTGGCCAGCCGGGCCGTCCGCTCGTCGGCTCCGGCGGCCAGCGGTGCGGTTCCGGCCAGCAACACCCGGCGCCCGTGCTGCTGGTGGGCGGCCCCGGCCCCCCGGGCCGTCACGCGCCACCCGGAATCCCCGCAGCCGCGCCCGCACCCGCCGCCGTGCCCGGACCCGCCGCCGCGCCCGCACCCCGGCCCGGACCCGCACCCGGAAGCCCCCGGCCCCCACCCGCACCCCCACCCGCACCCGCACCCCGGCCCAAGACCGAGCGAGCCCAGCCGCTCCCGCATCCGGGCGGCCAGCAGTCCGCCGTCCACCACCCGCGCCGGCTGCGCGAACCGGGCCGGGGCCGCACCGCCCCACGCCACCTCCCGCTCGCGCAACTCCCAGGCCTCGTCCAGCAGTCCGCCTCCCCAGAGGGAGTCGAGGAGGTCCAGCGCCGGCCCGTTCAGCAGCAGCGGCCGCGGCCCCGCCGCCGGCGCCGGGCAGGCGACCCGCACCCGGTGGCCGCGCCCGGCCAGCAGCCGGGCGCAGGTGAGTTCGGCGAGTCCCGAACCGGCGATCACGACGGCACCGGGGACCCCCGCACCGGTCATGCGTCGAGGAGGGCGAGCAGCGCCTCGGTGTCGGCCAGCTGCCTGTTGATGATCGCGCGGGTCGGCTGGTCGCCGAGTGCGCGGATCTCCCGCTGCGCCTCGATCGCGGCGACCGCGGCGGCCCGAGCGACCTGCCCGTCCACCAGGGCGGGCGCGCCCGCGGCGAAGGCGGTGGGCAGCGTGAAGCGGGGGGCCACGCCGCGCGCCGCCAGCATGTGGTTGATCTCGTGCAGGTACCGCATGGTGGTGACGGACTGGGCCATCAGCGCGCCGCCGGCCCGGTCCTTGAGGCTGAACGTGCTGTTCAGGAGGCCCAGGAGCAGTGCGTAGTACTGGTCGCTGAGGGTCAGCAGCTGGGTCTGCAGCGGGCTGCCGTCGCCGGCGCCGAGGGGCCGCAGGTACTGCGCGGGTGTGAAGGGCGCCAGGTGTGTCCTGACGGCGGTGAACCGCCGGAAGTGGTCGCCGCCCTCGTCGATGATCAGCTTGATCAGGTGGGCGAGCCGGTCGGCTTCGGGGAACAGCTCCGGCCGCTTCACCAGGGTCTGGTGCAGGCGGACGTACATGCCGTCGACGCCGGTGCCGACGTTCTGGCTCGGCGCCTCGACGTCGATGAACCACTGGAGCTGCTCGGCGGTGAGCGGGCGCAGCGCGAAGGGGTGCGGCCCGTCGCGGTCGATCTCGGCTGCCCGCCCGACGACGGGCGACTGCCCCAGCGTGCCCAGGGCCTCGTTGACCCAGCGCAGGTGCCGCATCTCGTCGACCGCGACCTCGAAGACCTCCCGGGCGGCCCGGTGGACGGCCCGGGTGCGCGCGCCGGGCGGCGGGCTCGCCGGCAGGTCCCAGGGGGCGGCCAGCGAGTAGTGCGCGTACAGGTACTCCACGCACAGCGCGTGTTCGACCGTGGCCAGCCGCTTCAGCTCCGCGATCACCTTCGCCTTGGTGAGTTCGGGCACGGGCGCGGGCGTCACCAGTCCGATGGCGTCGTCCTCGCGGTCGTTGAGGACGACGGGGAGGACGTTCCACTCCGAGACGACCTCGGCATGCGTGAACTCCGCGGCGCGGTCGCGGATGCCGGGCCGGTCGGGCGTGTGGGCGCGGTTCCTGCGGAGGAAGTTCATCTGCGGGACGGACCCGTCCGGGCTGCCGCTCACGTCCGGCTTGGAGGAGGCCCAGTAGTAGCAGGCGCAGTCGCGGAAGTCGTACTGCCAGGGCGCGCACATGCTCCGGGTCAGCTCGCCCGGTTCGTAGGCCTCCGGGTCGATCACCCCGTCGTCGGTGAGGTAGCGGGCCCGGTCGGCGACCAGGACCGCGGTCTGGACCTGGCCCCCGGCTCCGCGCTGGACGAAGCTCTGGCCGGCGATCCGCTGCTGGTTGAGGTTGCCCACGGTGGTGGCGCCCACGGGACCCGCGCCCAGCAGTACGGCGATCCGCCCGGGCAGCAGGTCGTGCACGGCGCGCCAGACGCCCGTCCCGCTGGTGCTGCGGCAGTCCCGCACGGGGGCCTGGGCCTCCGTCTGGTCCACCGCGGTCCGGCCACAGACGGCGAGCACGCGCAGGGGCCGGTCGGGCACGGCCAGGTCGGCGTTGGTGAGGCCCTGGGCGGCGGCGACACCGCCGGTGACGGCCAGTACCCGTGAGCCGCCGTTGAGCCCGACCCCCTGGGTGCCCGGCTGCTCCCGGTGGAAGTCGACGACGAGACCGGGGAAGAACCGCTTGTCCAGGTTGCGCTGGTCGAACTCCAGCCCGGGGAAGCAGTTGTCGACCCCGCTCTCCGTGCGGGTGCCGGACGGGTTGCCGCGGACGACGTGGTCGGCGCGGGCGGTGAGGTTGCGCGGGAAGATCTTGCCGTCGGGAGTCGGCAGGTCGGGCATGGCGGGGCTCCTTCAGGCGGTGCTGACGGTGCTGACGGCGGGGTTCGGGGCGGGCTGCGCGAAGAAGTCGGGCGAGGACTGGGCGAGTTCGACGTACGCCCGCAGGCAGAAGGCCAGCCAGCCGCGGATGTAGTCACAGCCGGGCCGGCCCCGGCGGCTCACCTCGTGGTGGCAGCCGCCGCCGCACAGGTAGCGGGCCCAGCACGACCGGCAGGGCTCGGCGCGGTCCACATGACGGTCGGTCAGGTGGCGTTGCCGCAGGGCCGTGTCGCTGCCTCCCGCGACGGTCCCCATGGCGAAGGCCGGGTCGTCGACGAGCCGGTGGCAGGCGTAGAGCCCGCCCTCGGCCGAAGCACTGAGGTACCCGGCCCCCGCCCCGCAGGGGTACGGGCGATGGGTGCCCCGGTGGATCTCGCGCAGCGCGGTCTGGAAGTTCCCGAAGGGGTAGTGCCGTCCGGCCGACACCTCGCGCAGGGCGGTCTCGCCGCACTCCACCATCCGCTCCAGGAAACCCCGGAACGTCTCGGAGGTGATCTCGTACGCCGGGTCGGGCGCGCTCACCACGGCGGCGAAGCCGACCTCGTCGAAGCCCAGCCCGATGCCGTGCTCCAGTACGTCGAGCAGCCGCCCGGTGTACGGGGTCACGCTGACCCGCGCGCCCAGGTGCCGGGGCCGGCCGTGCCGGGCCAGTACGTCCAGCCCGGCGCGCAGCCGGTCGTACGCGCTGGCCCCGCCCGGGGCCCTGCGCAGCGCGTCGTGGCCGGTGCGGTCGCCGTCGAGGCTGACGGTCACCGTGAAGGGGTGCTCGGCGAACAGCCGGGCGTCCTCGGGGCGGACCGTCGTCAGGTTGGTGGTGAGGGCGAAGCGGACCGGGTTCCCCGAGGCCGCGCCGGCCCCGGTCGCGTACGCGACCACCTCGTGGATCAGGTCCCTGGCCAGCAGCGGTTCGCCGCCCATGAAGCCGACCACCACGTCCGCGCCGGGCGCGGCCTCGGCCAGCAGCCGGTCGACGGTGGCGAAGGCGGTGGCCCGGGGCATGGCGCGGGCGCTGCCGCCGAACCGGCCCTCGTCGGCGTAGCAGTGACCGCAGCTGAGGTTGCAGGCCTGCATCACGTTGAGGGAGATCGAGGCCAGTGGCGGGGGCTCGACGGGAGTGCCGTCGATGCGGGGGGCACCGCCCCACAGCGGGAGGTCCAGTTCTGCGGCCAGGGACTCCAGCGAGCCGTCCGGCGCCGCCGTCCACCGCTCCAGCCGCGCCGCCAGCGCCTCGGGCACGTCGTACACCCGGCTGCCGTCGGCGACGAAGAGGTGCGCCCCGTGCGCACTGCGGAAGACCTTCACCTCGGCGGAGGCGCCGGGCGGGACGGCGGTCGGGGCCGGCACCGGGGGCGTCGTACCGGGGCGGCGCGGCTCCTCGGGCGGGCGGCGGCCGATCTGCAGGAGTACGGTCACGTGCCGGGCTCCGTGTTCGCGCGCAGCGAGCGGGCCCAGGCCACCAGCAGGTCGTACTGGCGGTGGGTGAGGTGCAGCGCGGCGCCGTCCGCGGCGCGCATGTCCGGCGGCATCTGCTCGGTGAACGTGGCGCGCCAGTCGTCGGAGTACGCGGGTTCGCCGACGGGCTCACGGATCCGCTCCGTGACGAGGGCCGGCCGTTCGCGCAGGAGGTCCTCCAGCGTCTCGAGTGCGACGAGGCGGCGGTGCCGGCGCTTGCCGCTGTCGGTGAGTCCGAGCAGGACCCCGTTCAGCTGCTCGACGGTCGGCAGGGACCCGAAGATGTCGTTCATCGCGTCGAGGTTGACGTTGCCCGCCGTTTCCAGGATCCGTTCGAACAGGTCGCGGATCTCCAGCGCGGTCTGCGGGTCGGCGACGTACTCGGGCCGGCGCACGTCGCCGCGCCCGATCCGGTCCGCGAGGCCGTCGGCGATCGAGACGAAGGGCCTGCGGTCCGGGGAGAACACGGGCGGGCAGGCCACCACGCGCGCCGTGGCGGTCAGCCCGCCGGGGAGGGTGACCGTGACCAGGCCGTCGCAGACGTCGTCGACGAGTCCCGCGGACTGCCCGCTGTTCTCCGCGCCGGCGAAGAGCCCTCCCGGCACGGTCCTCGGGTCGGTGCCGGGGTCATCGCTGAGCGCGAACCGCGGCCACGCCGCGTCCGGGTTGAGGAACAGCCGCTCCTGGGGCACCCGGTAGCGCGGTGGAGCACCCTGCGGGGCGGGCGGCTGGGGCAGGCCCACCGGCCCGTACACCACGCCCGCCCCCGGCGTGAACCGCAGCCGCAGCTCCGGAAGTGCGGCGTTGGGCACCGGGACCTGGACCGCGCCGAGCGGCACGCTCCGGCCGGCCGGGACCAGGGGTTCGGGCTCGGTCTGCGGAGAGACGCCGTCCAGCCGGTGGCGCTGGTGGTCGTCCCCGCGCACCTGGACCCGCGCCGTGACGCGGTCGCCGTCCGCCTGGGTGATGTGGTGGGCCTTGAGGTTGGCGACGGTCACCTCCCAGCGCACGTCGTCCAGGCCCAGCCCGAACCCGGCCAGCACCTCCTCGGTCACCGGCCCGGTCCGGCGTTCGCCGTCGGCGGTCCAGCTGCCGTGCACCTCGAAGTACGGGCAGACCGGCCGCCAGCCCTCCGCGTCCTTGAACCGGACCTGCTGCGGCATCCGCTCGGTCAGCGTGCCGTCGGCGGCCAGGTCGAGGGTGGGCTCCGGGACGACCGTGGTCTTGCCGGACCCGCGCGGGGTGAGGTCGCTCGGCCCCCAGCGGTAGTTGTCGCAGGGAGTGCGGGAGGGGCCCAGCCGGGCGAAGGCGAGCGGGGGCTGGAGCCAGAGCTTGTCGATCACCGGCATCTCCTAGCGGTCGGCGGCAAGATGACGGGGCGTGACCAAAGTACGGATCTGCTCACGCTGTGTCACGTTCGACACGGGTCGTCTCCGGCCGCGACCGCCCGGCGTGCTGCTCCGTGCCCGCCGGCGGCCGGGCGTCAGGGGACCCGCGCCACCGCCACCAGGGCCGCGTCGTCGCCCAGGTGACCGCCCGGGACGTGGGCCAGGAGGTCCGTGCGGAGGGCCTCCAGGAGCGCGCGGGGGCCGCTGCCGGACCGGGCCGCCAGGCGTTCGGCCAGCGGGTAGAACTCCCCGGCCCCGTCACGGGCCTCGATCACCCCGTCCGTGTAGAGCAGCAGCAGGTCCCCCGGCTCGAAGGCGAAGGCCTGCACCCCGTAGCCCCCGGGCGCGAACTCCGCCAGGCCCAGCGGCGGCGCCGGCTCCGCCACGTCGACGCTCGTCACGGTGCCCCCGCGGAGCAGCAGCGGCGGCGGGTGGCCGCAGTTGACCAGGTGCAGTACGTGCTCGCCGTCCGGTACGTCGAGCACGGCCGCGGTGATGAACGCCTCGCCCCGGTCGTCCGCGGCACCCTCCGCGCCCTCCGCACCGTCCGCGCCGTCCGCGTTCGGCGCCCCTCCCGTGCCCGCAGTGACACCGGCCGGGCCGGGCCCCGTACGGCCGTCCGGGCCCCCGGCTTCGGGTTCCGGTTCCGGCGCCACCGTGCCCTCCAGGTACGCGACCAGGGCCGGCAGGTCGGCCTCCTGGTGCGCGGCGGCGCGGAACGCGCCCAGCACCAGCGCCGCGTCCCCGACCGCCGCCAGCCCCTTGCCGCGCACGTCGCCCACGATGAACCGGGTGCCCCGGGCGGTCCGCGCCGCCGCGTACAGGTCACCGCCGATCCGGGCCTCCGCCTCCGCCGCCAGGTACACCGAGGCCACCCGCAGCGGCCCGAGCCGCTCGCGCAGCGGCCGCAGCACCACCTGCTGCGCGGCCTCGGCGACCGTGCGCAACTGGACCACCTGGCGCTCGTGCTGCTCCCGCAGGTACGCGAAGAACGTGACGAACACCGAGATCAGGATCAGTGCCGTGATCTGGAAGGTGTGGTTCAGGTCGGTGAGGGTGGTACGGGTCAACGAGACCACCACCTGCGCCAGGACCGCCACCAGCCCGACCAGCGCCGTGGCCCGGGGACCGGCGAACGACGCCGTCAGCGCCGGGGCGGCCACCAGGAACGGCCCCAGGTGCACCTCCGGCGGCGCCAGCACGTCCACCACCGTCACCAGCGCGATCAGCGCGAACGGCACCGCCAGCAGCGCGTGGCGCGGTCCCTCCCCGGCCCTTCTGCGGCCGGGGCCCCCACGGGTCCAGTGATCCATCGTTCCTGCATACACCGTGACCGCGCCCCGCAGCCGCAGGCCCGCCAGGGGCCGTCGAAGCACGTCTCCGGGCCCTGGCAGACTGGGCCCGCACCAAATGAAGGAGACGTCCGCATGTCCGTCGTCGGCAATCTGCGCAAGGTGGCCCGCATGGCCCGCCGCCTGCGCCCCGTGGACCTCAGCCATCCCGCGCGCTCCCCGCTCGGTTCCACGGTGGTCAACTGCATCACCTACCGCGACGGGCAGCGCCACGGCGGGTTCCGCTCGGTGTCGGAGGCGCTGGCCCGGGTGCGCAAGGACGGCGAGGGCTTCCTGTGGCTCGGGCTGCACGAGCCCGGCGAGGAGGAGTTCGCCGGGGTGGCGGAGCTGCTCGGGCTGCACCCGCTGGCCGTCGAGGACGCGGTCCACGCCCACCAGCGGCCCAAGGTCGAGAGCTACGGCGACGTGCTCTTCGCCGTCTTCAAGTCCGTCTGCTACGTCGAGCACGAGCGGCTCACCGCGACCAGCGAGGTGGTCGGCACCGGCGAGATCATGGTCTTCGCCGGTCCCGACTTCGTGGTCACCGTCCGGCACGGCCACCACGGCTCCCTCGGTCCGCTGCGCGAGGCCCTGGAGGCCGACCCGGGCCAGCTCGCCAAGGGGCCGGCCGCCGTGCTGCACGCCATCGCCGACCACGTCGTGGACGAGTACCTGGCCGTCGCCGACGCCGTCCAGAACGACATCGACCAGGTCGAGGCGGAGGTCTTCGCCGCGGACGGCGCGCGCGGCGCCGACCCGGGCCGCATCTACCAGCTCAAGCGGGAGCTGCTGGAGCTCAAGCGGGCCGTGGTCCCGCTCGCCCGGCCCGTGCAGCAGCTCGCCGGGCAGCCGATGGCCGGCATCGACGCGGAGATACGGACCTACTTCCGCGACGTCGGCGACCACCTGGCCCGGGTCACCGAGCAGATCGCCTCGTTCGACGCGCTGATCGACTCGATCCTCCAGGCCCACCTGGCGCAGGTGACGGTGGCCCAGAACGAGGACATGCGCAAGATCACCGCCTGGGCGGCGATCGTCGCCGTGCCGACCATGGTGTGCGGTGTGTACGGCATGAACTTCGACCACATGCCGGAGCTGCGCTGGACCTACGGCTACCCGCTGGTCCTGGGCGTGATGGCGGTGGCCTGCTTCGTCATCCACCGCGGCTTCCGGCGGAACGGATGGCTGTGACCCTGCTCGTCGTGGACGGTGCCAACGTCGTCGGCTCCGTGCCGGACGGCTGGTGGCGCGACCGGCGCGGTGCCGCCGAGCGCCTGCGGGACCACCTCGCCACCCGCGCGGAGGGCGAGGAGATCGTGCTGGTCGTCGAGGGCGCGGCCCGCGGGGTGGCCTCCGTACCGGGGGTCCGCGTGGACGAGGCGCCGGGCAGCGGGGACGACCGGATCGTCGAACTCGCGGCCGCCGCCGCGGAGCAGGGCCGCACCTGCGTGGTGGCCACCGCCGACCGGGAACTGCGCGAGCGGGTCCGCCGGCACGGCGCGTCGTGCGTCGGCCCGCGCACGGTCCGCCCGCACGGCTGACGGCCTGTCACCCCCGGTCGTACCACCTGACGGCCCTTGGGCCCGGGTGCCAGAGCGAGAGCCAGAGCGAGAGCGAGGGCCGGCCAGGCCGGCCGCCGGCCCTGCGTACGGTCCGCCCCCGCCGTGACCGTCCGGTGGCCGGGCCGTGAACCGCCGGAAGCCGCCGGGGTGCGCGGTCTTCCCGGCGGTGCAGGGCGTCCCCGGCGGGATCGTCGAACACGCCCCGGCCCGGGCCGTGTTCGACGATCCCGTGCGACGAGCGCACCGCCGGCTACGTCAACGGCCGCTCCGGCTGACCGCCCCCGCCGCCTCCGGGCCGGGGATGCCGGTGCCGGGGACGGCCGTGTCGGGACCGGCGCCAGCGGTTCCGGTCTCGGTGGTGCCCGGCCCCGCTACGACGCCGGTGTCCGGCGTGGGCCGGGCGGCGGGGCGCACCCACAGCAGGGCGCCCGCCAGCAGGACCGCGGCGGCGAGCAGCCAGGGCCCGGGCCCGGCCGGCAGCGCACTGACCACCAGGCCGGTGAGGGCGCCGGTCAGCTGGAGGGCCAGGGACTGCACGGACAGCGCGGTGGCGCGGCCGGCGCTCGGCACCCGGCCGTGCAGCAGCTCGTTCTCGTTCGGCCCGGCGATGCCGAAGCCGAGGTACACCAGCCCGTACCCGGTGACGGCGAGGGCCGCGGGGGCCGCTCCGCCGGCGGTCGCGGTCACGCCGAGCAGGGCCAGCCCGCCCGCGCCGGCGGCGAAGCCCGCGAGGACGGCGCGCTCTCCGCTGCCGGTCAGCCGCGCGGCCGGCGGTGCCAGGTGGCTGCCGGCCGCCGAACAGAGGAAGCCCGCGCAGGCGAGGCCCGCGAAGAGCGCGGCGCCCGATTCCGGAGCGCCGGTAAGGGCCGCGGCCCGGCCCGGGGTGAGCAGTTCGAGCGCGGCCAGGCCGCTGCCCGCGGCGGCCGCGGCGAGCAGCACCCGCCGGACCAGCCGGTCGCGCCCGCCCAGCCGCAGTCCCGCCGCCACGGTGCCGGGTATCCCGCGCAGCACGCCGCCGGCCGTGGCGGGCGCCCGGGGCGGCTCGCGGAGCGCGGTCAGCACGTACAGCACGAACACCAGCTGCCCGGCCGCACCCAGCAGCGGCGGTACGGACAGCGGCAGGACCGGTCCGGGCAGGGCGGCGTGGCCGAGCAGCCAGGGCAGGGCGCCGCCGAGCAGGGTGCCCGCGGCGAGCGCGGCGGAGGTGGCGGCACTGCCGCGGGCCAGGCCGGTGCGCAGGCCGGCGTCGGGATCGGCGGCCTGGACGGTGTCGACGTACCAGGCTTCGGCGGGCCCGCTGGAGAGGGCGCGGGCCGCGCCCATCAGCACCGTGCCGGCGGCGAGCACCCAGGCGGTGGTGCCGAGGGCCAGCAGGAGGAGCGCGGTCAGGTTCAGCAGTCCGGCGGCGGCGAGCACGGCGCGGCGCCCCAGGACGTCGGAGAGCCCGCCGGTGGGCAGCTCCAGGACGGCGGCGGTGAGGGAGTGCGCCGCGAGGAGACCGGCGACGGCGGCCACGGTCATGCCGCGCTCGGTGAGCAGCAGGACGAGCGGGGCGATCGTCAGGCCCATGGGGAGCCAGAAGAGGGCGCAGGCCGTGGCGTAACGGCGGCGCGCGGCGCGGGCGTCGAGGAGGGCGGTCACGCGGCACCTCCGGCGTGCGCGGAGGCATCGGCCGCGGCCTCGGGGCCGGCCGCGGCTTCCGCTTCGGCCGCCGCCCCTGCGTCGGTTGGAGTCTCGGCGCCGGCCGGCCGGGCCGGCTGGTGCGCTGCCAGGGGAAAGCCGGCGGCGAGGAACACCACCTGGGCGGCGCGCGGGTCTCCGGCGTCCCTGGCGGCGAGCTCGTCGAGGGTCCGGTCGATCACCGCCCACAGCTCGGTCAGCGACTCGGGCGTCAGCACGGGCAGCAGGTCGGTGATGCCCGACGGCTCCAGCCACTCCTCGCCCAGCCGTCCCTCGGCGACGTCCGTCTCGTGCCGCACGAGGGAGTCCTGCAGGTGCTCGACCTGGCGCCGTCGTGCGAGGCCGACGAAGGCGCGGCTTCCCGCGCTCGCCTCCATGGCCCGGTTGTCCCAGGAGGTGACCGCGTGCACGGCCTGCCAGCGGCGCTCCCGGCCGTCGCGGTTCCGGGCCTCGGCGACGAACGCGTACTTCGCCAGCACCCGCAGGTGGTAGCTGGTGGACGCGGAGGACTCCCCGGTCAGGACCGCGAGTTCGCTCGCGGTCGACGGACCGTGCTGCCGCAGCAGCCCGAGCAGCCGGATGCGCAGGGGGTGGGTGAGTGCCTTGAGTGCCGCCGCGTCCCGGGTGGGGTCGAGGACCCGTCTCTGCTCTTCGCTGACCATGCCGACGAGCGTAGGAGCTGACGAGCAGTCTGCAAAAGAGTTTTTGCAAAAATTCTTTGGGGAAATCTTGAGGTGAGGCGCCAACGGGGGAGCGAAAGGGGCGAAGATGGGCATTCAGTGCACTTGTGGGGGTGGGGTGCCCGATCGCCGAGGCCAGGAGGTTAGTCTTCTGGGCGGACTGTGCCGGTTTCCACCGAGACGGGCGCATGGCCGGGCCGCCGTGGATCACGGCAGGCAGCGCAGCGCCGCGCGTAGGCCGTTCCTCCTGCCCCCGTCCGCCGAGCCGCCCGAGATCGCCCTGTCATGCCCACGCACCCCGCGGCGCGCCTGCCGCACGCCCCCGAGTCCCCCGTCGTCGTGCCCGTCCGGGCCCCCGCCCGGCCCACCCCCGTGGCCGCCGCGCACAGCATCAGCGCCGCGACCGCCGTCCTGCTGGCCCTGGTCGGCATCGGCGCGATGATCCACGAGCCGGTGCTCATACCCTCCCTGGCCGCCAGCGCGGCCCTGGTCCACAGTGCCCCCGCGCTGCCCCTGGCCCAGCCCCGCAGCGTCATCGCGGGCCACATGATCGGCGCGCTGGTCGGCTACGGCGTGCTCGCCGGGCTGGGCAGCAGTCCCTGGGCGGCCGCCGTCGCGGGCGGCCTCACCCTCGCCCTCACGATGGCCGCGCGCACCCCGCACTCCCCGGGCTGCGCCAGCTCCGTGATCGTGGTGCTCCAGACCCCCGACGCGGAGACGTTCGTGCCGCTCCTCCTCGGCGCCACCGTCCTGCTGGTCCTCACCGGCTGCCTGGCCTCCCGCATCCGCCCGGGCGCCACCCGCTACCCGGCGTACTGGTGGTGAGCCGCCCGGCCGAACTCAGTCGTCGGCCGCGACGAGCAGCGTGACCCGGCCCGCCGCGCGGTCCACGACCACGAACTCGTGGAACTCCCCGTGCACGGGCCCCCAGTCGTGGTGCGCGTCCCGGCCGAGGCCGCTGAGGACGTGGACGCCGTCGGCCGCGCCCAGCCGGTCGAACACCTCCCGCCGCAGGTCCTCCTCCAGCTCCGCCGGCACGGGACCGAACCGGTCCGCCCACTCCCGCAGGACCCGCGCCGCGGCTTCCGCGTCCACGGCCCCGTACGCCTCGGGCGTGACCAGCCGCAGCCAGAACGGCCCGTGCCGCGGCCCGTCCGGCAGCACCCCGCCGCCCATGTAGTCGTCGCGGAACTGCTCGTGGCCGATCAGCGCCGCGAGCAGCTCCCGGTCCCCGACGGGCCCGGCGGGCAGCCGCAGGTGCCTGAGGTCGACCCACCGGTGGCCGTGCGCCCCGTCGCGGAACGCGTAGTGCCGGAAGTTGAGGAACCCGTCGGCCTCGTGGACGAGCCGGGTCACGGTCACCCGAGTCTCCGCGCCAGCAGGTACGCGCGCTCGGTGTCCGCCTCACCCGGATACGGCCCCCGCACCAGCGTCGCCTCCACCGTGAACCCGGCAGCCGTCAGGCCGGCGGCGACCTCCTCGGGGCGCAGGGCGAAGAAGTCGAGCGACACCGGGCGGTCGAGCCAGGAGTCCAGGTGCCGGACCTCCTCGCCCGCGTGGAAGGCGGCGAGGACGAGGCCGCCCGGCCGCACGGCCCGGGCGAACTCCGCGTAGGCCGTGGGCCGCTCCTCGGCCCTGAGGTGGATCAGCGAGTAGAACGCCACCACACCCGCCAGTTCTCCGTCGCCGAGCGGGAGGCCGAGCATCGATCCGACGCGCACGTCCAGGCCGGGCCTGCGCGCCCGGGCCACCTCCACCATGCCGGGCGACAGGTCGAGGCCCAGGACCGGAACCCCGAGGTCGGCCAGGAAACACGCCACCTGGGCGGGCCCGCACCCCACGTCGGCCACGGGGCCCTCCTTCGGCACCTGTTCGGCGAAGGCCGCCAGCATGGCGCGGTCCAGGGGCTTGGAGGCCAGATCCGCGGTGAAGCCCTGCGCGTACGCGTCCGCGACCGCGTCGTAGGAGTCCCGGAGGGAGGTGCTGTCCATCGGGCGAGTATGCGACACGCCCCCGCCGTCGTGATCAGCGGCTCGGGACCTCGCCCTCAGCCGCCCACGGCGAGTACGTCCAGCAGGGGCGGGGACGGTGGCCAGGGCGGGGACGGGAGGGTGGCGGCCAGGCGCAGGGCGCCGAGCAGGGGCGGGCCGTCGGGGGCCGTCCAGCGGGCGTCCGGCAGGTACGCGGCCACGTGACGGCGTACCGCGTCGGCGAGCCCGGGCAGCCGGAACAGCCCGCCCGTCAGGCACAGGTGGGGGGACGGCAGCCCGGCTGCGGCTGCCGTCCCGCTCGCCGCGATCTCCTCCGCGGCCCGGTCGAGCAGCAGGACCGCCACCGGGTCGCCCTCCGCCGCGGCCCGGCCGACCGCGGGCGCGAACCCGGCCAGCAGCGCGGCCCGGTCGGCCCGCGGCTGCAGCGCCGCGGGCAGCCCTGCCACCGGCCCGAACTCCTCCGTGGCCAGGGCCAGCAGGAGCGCCGAGCCGCCCGCCCGGCCGTCGTGCTGCCGCAGCGCCGCCTCCAGACCGGCCCGCCCGATCCACGCGCCCCCGCCGCAGTCGCCCAGCAACTGCCCCCACCCGTCGGCCCTGCGCCACCCGTCCTCCGGGTGGGACCCGACGGCCACCAGCCCGGTGCCGCCCGCCACCACCACCCCGTGCCGGGTCCCCAGCGCGCCGATGTGGGCCGTGACCGCGTCACTGGCCAGGGCGAGGGACCGGGCCCCGGTCTCCCGCGCCAGCGGCCCCGGCAGCCGCGCGGCGAGGTCGCGGCCCAGCAGGGCCATGCCCGTCGCGCCCACCGCGACGGCCGTCGCCCCGGGTGCGCCCGCGGCGTCCAACAGCCCGCGCAGCGCCGGCAGTACGGCCGCCAGCAGCGCCTCCGCGTCGTGCCCGGCCGCCGTGATCCGGGCCGGGGCGTCGAGTTCGGCCGTCCGGACTGCCGTCAGGGCGGCCGGCCAGCCGCCCCGCGCGAGGGCGATCCGGATCCCCGTACCCCCGACGTCGATCCCCGCGAACCAGTGCTCCCCGGCCCCGTCGGACATGACGTACCTCCTTCGCTTTCCGGCCAGCTTCGCGATGTGAGGCCGACCATAAAGGCACCGCTTTGCAGAAAATCTTTCAGATCTACGCGGGAAGAATGAAAGATCTTCAGTTGCTGCGCCCGGGAATCGCATCCTCCGCAAGATCCCCGAAATGGTTGCATGGACAACTTATGGGGTGATGTCCGGATCGCGGCCAACCTGCCGGCCGCCGTTTCCGGGCCGGCGTCACCCGCTGGTACTCATCGCCTTGCGCCGCGTACGACAAGCACACCGCGGCGCCGGAAACCCGTACCACCACGTACCACCAGGGGGGACACCCATGTCCGTCATGACCCGACGCCGAGCCCTCGGCGTCACCGCCTCCGCGGCCGCCGCGCTCGCCGTGGCCGGAGCCACCGGTGCCGCGGCCGCCGGCACCGCGGACCACACGGACCACACCGGCCACACCGCGCCCGGCTCCTTCGACGAGGTCTACAAGGGCCGCCGCATCCAGGGCGGTCCGACCGCCCACGGCGGCCACCACGGCGACCACGGCGGCGGCCACTCCGTCCGCATCGACGGCCAGGAGCTGCACATCATGCGCAACGCCGACGGCACCTGGATCAGTGTGGTCAACCACTACGAGACCTACCGCGACCTGCGCTCGCTCGCCCGGGCCGCCGTCGTGGAGCTCCAGGGCGCCAAGCTCGTGCCGCTCGCCACCGGCTGACCACGGACCGCCCGACCGCGGACCGACCGATGCGGGGACACCCTGACCACGTGATCCCCGCACACCACCGACCGACCACCGCACCACCCCAGAAAGACACGGGGACGTACCAGTGACCATACGCAAGAACCAGGCCACGCTGACCGCCGACGAGAAGAAGCGATTCGTCAACGCGGTGCTGGAGCTCAAGCGAGCCGGGACCTACGACACCTTCGTCAGCACCCACAACTCCTTCATCATGAGCGACACCGACTCGGGCGACCGCGTCGGCCACCGCTCGCCCTCCTTCCTGCCCTGGCACCGGCGCTTCCTGCTGGAGTTCGAGCAGGCGCTCCAGGCCGTCGACCCGACCGTCGCCCTGCCCTACTGGGACTGGAGCACCGACCGCACCACCCGCGCCTCCCTCTGGGCCCCGGACTTCATGGGCGGCAACGGCCGCTCCCGCGACGGCCAGGTGATGGACGGCCCGTTCGCCTACTCGGGCGGCAAGTGGGAGCTCAACGTCCGCGTGGACGGCCGCCCCTACCTGCGCCGCGCCCTCGCCTCCTCGGTGGCCCAGCTGCCGACGAAGGCCGAGGTCGACAGCGTGCTGGCCATGGCCACGTACGACGAGGCGCCCTGGAACAGCGCCTCCAACGGCTTCCGCAACCACCTGGAGGGCTGGCGCGGCGTCAACCTCCACAACCGCGTGCACGTCTGGGTCGGCGGCCAGATGGCCACCGGCGCCTCGCCCAACGACCCGGTGTTCTGGCTCCACCACGCCTACATCGACAAGCTGTGGGCCGACTGGCAGCGCCTGCACCCCGGTTCGACCTACCTGCCCGTGGCCGGCACCGCGAACGTGGTGGACCTGAAGGACACCATGCGGCCGTGGAACAACGTCACGCCGTCCGACATGCTCGACCACACCCGCCACTACACCTTCGACACGGCGGCGTGACGCCCGCCTGACGGGACGGGCCCTGACGGGACGGGCCCGGGGCGGGGCGGGGACGAAGGCGGAGGGTCCGGGGGCGGGTCCGCGGGCCGGGGGAACGAATCCGCCACCCAGGCCCCGCCCTCTGGCGCCGCACCCGCGTCCGCGCTTCACTCGGGGCCCATGAGACGACAGCGGATCATGAGCATGATCAGCGGGCTCGCCCTCGTGGCGGGCTCGCTGTTCGCGGGTGCCTCCCTCGCCCGTGCGGACACCCCGCCCGCCGAGTTCGGCACCGACTGGCACGACCCGATCACCGCCGACCCGCCCGTCACCCGGCCCGCCGGCCGCTCCTGCGAAGTCACCCTGGCCGCAGCGCAGTTCCGGGACTTCACGCCGTACCGGGGGAGCTACGCGCCCCCCGCGGCCTGCCCGGGCCCCTGGTCGAAGGTGGTGCTGCGCCTCGACGGGAAGGTCAAGGGCCGCCAGTACGACCGCCTCGGCAACCTCACCGTCGACGGCGTCGAGATCCTGCGCACCTCCACCCCGCAGCCCTCGCCCGACGGCATCACCTGGTCCGTCGAGAAGGACGTCACCCGGTACACCGACACCCTGCGCCGCCCGGGCGCCGTCGAGATGCTCATCGGCAACGTCGTCGACGACACCTACACCGGCGTCCTCGACGTCCGCGTCACCCTCACCTTCCACACCGGACGTCCGGCGGCCACCCCCGGCCGCGGAACCGGCCGCTCCGTCCCCGACCGCGTCCTGCCCGTCACCGCCGCCCCCGTCACCACCCCGCGCAACACCGAGCGCCTCCTCGCCGAGGTGTACGCCACCGGCTCCGGCGGCGGCTGCGAGGAGTACTGGTACCTCACCGTGCCCGACGAGGCCCCCTACTCCTGCAAGGCCGCCGAAGGCCCGTACCGCGAGGTCCGGATCTCCGTCGACGGCCGGCTCGCCGGCATCGCCGCCCCCTTCCCCACCGTCTGGACCGGCGGCTGGTCCAACCCCTTCCTCTGGTACGTCACCCCGGGCCCCCGCGCCTTCGACGTCCAGCCCGTCACCTACGACCTCACCCCCTTCGCCGCGCTCTTCAACGACGGCCGCCCGCACACCGTGGAGGTCTCCGTCGCCGGCGTCCCGGCCGGGCAGAGCGGCTGGAGCGTCCCGGCCAACCTGCTGCTCTGGCAGGACCACGGCCGCCGCACCGTCACCGGCGCCCTCACCCGCCACCAGCAGACCGAGCCCGTCAACATCCCCCGCTACACGGCAGGTTCACCCCACCGCCTGGACACCACCGGCGGCCACTCGCTCACCGTCTCCGGCTACCTCGACACCTCCCACGGCCGCGTCACCACCACCGTGACCCGCACCCTCGCCCACACCTCCGCGCACCGCTGGACCGACGGCGAGGACCGCGACGCGCTGGCCGCCGAGTGGCGCGACGACGAGACCGTCACCACCGGCGCCGTCACCACCCGCACCGCCCGGACCTACACGATGGACGGCGAGACCACCCTGGGCGCCGACAGCCGCCTGCGGACCGTCCTCGGCCTCGGCGACCGCGCCGACACCACCGTGACCCGCCCCGGCCGCCCCGCGTCCCGGACCAGCCTGGACCACACCTACACCGGCGACGCCACCTACACGTACGGCGTCCCGCGCGACCAGCGCCACGCGATCGGCACCACCACCGACCGCTACCGCCTCCGCACCCCCGACGGCTGCCACGACCGCACCCTGCGCACCGCCCAGGGCTTCCTCGTCGAGGACGTCAGCGGCTGCTGACGGAGAACGTCCGCAGCTTCTTCCGGAGCCTTCGGCAACCTTCTGACCAGGGGATCCGAAGGCCCGGCCACGGGCATCGGCACGCCGGCAGGTGGCCCATAATTGTGCCTGCTCGCGGGGTGGGCCAGGCGAGCAGGCACAACTCAAAGGGGACGCGCCAGATGGCACAGGGAGCGGACAAGACCACCGGGCGGGGAAGACCGGAGGCCGAACTGTTCGCGGAGATGCGCCGGATCAAGGAGGCCGCACGGCTGAGCTACAACCGGCTCGCGGACAAGACGCACTACAGCCGCTCCTCCTGGGAACGCTTCCTCAACGGCAAGCAGGTGCCCACCAGGGTCGCCGTCGAGGAGTTCGCGACCGCCGCCGGAGCGGACCCGCTGCCGTTGCTAGCCCTCCTCGGCCGGCTCGACCGGAACCCCGCCGCCCCGGCCGCGGCTCCCGCCGCCGGCCGGTCCGCCGCAGCCGCCGAACCGGCGAAGGCGGAGGCGGAGGCGGAGGTGGAGGTGGCGCCGGGGTCCGCGCCCGGCGCGTTCTCGGATCCCGCGGCCCCCGCCGGTGTGGTCCCTCAGGGTCCGGCTCCCTCGGGCACGGCCCCCGAGCCGCCGGCCCCTCCGGCACCCGCGGCTCCGTCCTCGCCCGTGCCGGCCTCCGACCCCGACGCCGCCGAAGCCGGGCCCGTACCGGCCGCAGCCGGGCCCGTACCGGCCGCACCCGTGCCCGTACCGGCCGCACCCGTGCCCGCGCCGGCCGCACCCGTGCCCGCACCCGCCGCCGACCACGACCACCGCAGTCCGCGGGCCCGCCGGCGCGCCGTCCTGGCGATGGCGGCCTGCGCCCTGGCCGGAGCGGTGCTCGGCAGCGTGCTCACCGTCATCGGCCTCAGCGGTGTGGCCGCCACCTCCGGCGGCGCCGACGCGGCGTTCGGCTCCCACGGGAGGTCCGCCACCACCGCACCCGCCGACGGCGGGACCGGCACCGAGGCCCCGGCGCCCCGCCCCACCGGCCCGGTCAGGACCGGCTGCAAGAGCGACACCTGCCTGCTCCGCGAACCCCAGGCCATGGACTGCCAATGGGACGCCACGACCGTACGCAAGACCTGGCTGCGCGGCATGAGCATCCAGCTGCGCTACAGCCCGGCCTGCCAGTCGGTCTGGGGCCGCATCGAGGCCGGGAACATCGGGGACACCGTCAGCATCCGCGACAAGCGGGGCCTGTCCGACCAGGCCGCCATCCGGATGGAGCACGACACGTACACCCGGATGCTCGCCGTGACCCCCCAGGAGCCCTGGGAGACGATCACCGTCTGCGGCTCCATACCGAACCAGAAGGAAGAGGAGTGCTCCCCGCTCGGCGGGGTCAAGCCCTAGCCGGTCCCCGCCGGCGTGCCCGGCCGCACTCCGCCCCGCCGCCCCCTCCTCCCCGTTCGCGAAATCCTTGACCTCAACCCGACTCGAGGTCCTAGCGTCGAGGGCATGGACATGGAGATCACGGCCTGGCAGTCGCTGCACAGCACGATGAACGCCCAGACCCACCGGCGGCCCTTCGACCGGGCCACCCTGCGCCGCATCGGAACCTTCGCCCGCCCCCACTCCCGCCGCATCGGCCTGTACCTGCTGGTCAGCGTGGCGACCGCCCTGCTCGCGGTCGCCACCCCGCTGCTCGCGGGCCGCGTGGTCGACGCCATCGTCGGCGGCGGCGACTCCGGCACCGTGGTCCGCCTGGCCGTGCTCATCGCCGGCATCGCGCTCGCCGAGGCGGCCCTCGGACTGGTCGGCCGCTGGCTCTCCGCGAACCTCGGCGAGGGCCTCATCCTCGACCTGCGCACCGCCGTCTTCGACCACGTCCAGCGGATGCCGGTGGCGTTCTTCACGCGCACCCGCACCGGCGCCCTCGTCAGCCGCCTCAACAACGACGTCATCGGCGCCCAGCGGGCCTTCAGCAACACCCTCTCCGGCGTGGTCGGCAACCTCGTCACCCTGCTGCTGACCCTCACCGTGATGCTGGGCATCTCCTGGCAGATCACCCTCCTCGCGCTGGTGCTCCTCCCCGTGTTCGTGATGCCCGCCCGGCGGATGGGCCGCCGCATGGCCGGCCTCCAGCGCGAGGCCGCCGACCTCAACGCCGCCATGGGCACCCGTATGACGGAACGCTTCTCCGCCCCCGGCGCCACGCTCGTGAAGCTCTTCGGCCGGCCCGCCGAGGAGTCCGCGGAGTTCGCCGCACGCGCCGCCCGGGTCAGGGACATCGGCGTCCGCACCGCCATGGCGCAGTCCGCCTTCATCACCGCCCTCACCCTCGTCTCCGCCCTCGCGCTCGCACTGGTCTACGGGCTCGGCGGCGTCCTCGCCCTCGACGGCCGGCTGGAGGCCGGCGCCGTCGTCGCCCTCGCACTGCTGCTCACGCGCCTGTACGCGCCCCTGACCGCACTCGCCGGGGCCCGCGTCGAGGTGATGAGCGCCCTCGTCAGCTTCGAGCGCGTCTTCGAGGTCCTCGACCTCGAACCCCTCATCGCCCAGAAGCCGGACGCCCGGCCCGTCCCCGACGGCCCGCTCGCCGTGGAGTTCGACGGCGTCCGCTTCGGCTACCCCTCCGCCGACAAGGTGTCCCTCGCCTCCCTGGAGGAGACCGCGGTCCTCGACACCCGCGGCGGCACCGAGGTGCTGCGCGGCATCTCCTTCCGCGCCGAACCCGGCCGGATGGTGGCCCTGGTCGGCTCCTCGGGCGCCGGCAAGTCCACCATCGCCCAGCTGCTGCCCCGGCTCTACGACGCCGACGAGGGCGCCGTACGGATCGCCGGGGTCGACGTACGCGACCTGGACGCGGACTCCCTGCGCGGCGCCCTCGGCATGGTCACCCAGGACGGGCACCTCTTCCACGACACCGTCCGCGCCAACCTCCTCCTCGCCCGCCCCGGCGCCACCGAGGAGGAGCTGTGGGAGGTGCTGCGGCGGGCCCGCCTCGACGGCCTCATCGCCGGGATGCCCGACGGCCTCGACACCGTGGTCGGCGAGCGCGGCTACCGGCTCTCCGGCGGCGAACGCCAGCGCCTCACCATCGCCCGCCTCCTCCTGGCCCGGCAGCGCGTGGTCATCCTCGACGAGGCCACCGCACACCTGGACTCCACCTCGGAGGCGGCCGTGCAGGAGGCCCTCGCCGAGGCGCTGGAAGGCCGCACGGCCGTGGTCATCGCCCACCGCCTGTCCACCGTCCGCGCCGCCGACCAGATCCTCGTCGTCGAGGACGGCCGCATCGTGGAACGCGGCCGCCACGAGGACCTCCTGGCCGCCGGCGGCCGGTACGCGGAACTCCACCGCACCCAGTTCGAGGGCGGGGGCGGGAACTCCACGGCGGTCGTCGGCGGGTCGGTGGCCGGTGGGCCGGCAGGACCGGTCGTCGGCGGGTCGGTCGTCGGTGGGGCGGTGGACGGAGCGGCGTAGGGAGCAGGGGCGGGCTCAGGCCAGGAGGCGGCTCCAGGTGCGGGCGTCGACGGAGCCGTCGGCGGGCAGTCTGCGGGCCTTCTGGAAGGCGGCGACGCGGGACCTGGTGCCGGGGCCGAAGAGGCCGTCGACGGGGGTGTCGTAGCCGAGCGAGTGGAGTCTGCCCTGCATGGCCCGTACGGCCTGGCCGGCGGCACCCTGCGAGACCGGGGTGCTGAGCTGGTTCCACGTCTGGGCGCCGGCGACGCCGTCCAGGACCGTTTCGCTGCGCGTCTGGAAGGCCCGCAGCGCGGATTCCGTGGCCGGGCCGAAGCTGCCGTCGACGGGGACCTGGGCGCCGTGCTGGAGGAGCAGGTGCTGGAGGATGCGGACGCGTTCGCCCGTGTCGCCCGGGCGGAGCACCGTCCACATGGGGCCCACCGGGTCGCCGCCGACCCGTGCGGCCACGTCGGAGCGGAGCTTGGGCAGCAGGGCGTAGAGACGGTCGCCGGGGCAGGCGGTGGCGTTGAAGTCCCGGTGGCCGTAGATCTGGTAGGCGTCGACGCCGTACTGGCGGCAGATGTACGTGCAGAGGGCGACCAGGCTCTCGTACTGCTCGGTGCGGGGCTCGACGGTGCTGTAGGTGCCCTCGTTCTCGATGCCGATGGCGACCCGGTTCTGGCCGGTGCAGTGGGCGGCCTCGACGGTCTCGGACCCGCCGAGGAGGGAGTTCAGGCTCTCGTGCCGGCCCTCGGTGACGAAGCCGCCGCGGCTGACGGTGAAGTGCTGGCCGGTGTCGATCCAGCCGTTGGTGTCCATCTGGTAGTTCTGGATGGCCCGGGCCAGGACGAGGGAGCGTTTCTGCGAGTAGTCGGCGACGTTGGGGGTCGCGGTGTGGTGGACGACGATCTTCTCGGGCGAGGTGGGCAGTACCCGGACGGGGCTGGTCGGTTGCCGGGCGCCCCAGGAGTCACAGTCCGTGATCTCCGGGGCGTCCGCCGCCCAGGCCCTTCCCGGCGTCCCGAGGGCGGCCAGCGCCCCCAGCGAGAGGGCTCCCGTGAGCACCGTCCGGCGGCGCAGCAGGGGTCGCAGCGTCGGCAGCATGTGCGATTCCGTTCCGTGGAAGAGCGGACGGCGGCTCACCCGGTGCGAGGCGTACGGGTGATCCGCCGTGGCTTGAGCGGGATGTCCGACACCCCCGTGTCCGGACAGCCCACCAACGCGTCAGCACGCTAGAGATCAAGACGGGTTCCGGACAAGCCAGATCGCCGTGTGGGACGTCCCGTGTCGTCCCATGGGACCCCTGGGACACCCGGGACGGGTGACGCGGGGAGGGCCGAACGGCCCAGCGCGCCGGGGAGGGACGGGGGCCACCCCGTGCCCTCCGGCCTCGGGACCGCTCCTCGCTGCGGGCGTCGCTTCCAGGCCGGACACGGCCAGGCCCGGCCGCGCCGCCGACCGGAGCAGGGCGTCAGGGTTGCCGTGGCGCCGGACCCGGTGGCTCAGCCCGTGGCGAGCCCCCCGCGTCGTCGAAGCGGACGAACTTGAGGCCGCCCACGTGCGTGTCGTCCGGCCGCAGCGTGCCGACGACGTCCTCCGGACCGCCGTCGTTCCGCCGGCCACGACCTCGGCCGTCGCCTGCCCCAGGAGCAGCCGCGTGACGTCCGGGCTCCGGGTCTGCCCCACGTCCGTCTCCCGGCGCGCGACCTCCGCGCCGTTCCGCCGCGGGGTGAACCACTTCAGCTCCGGCCGGCCGGGCTCGCTGTGGTTCGAGCGCGGCGACTCGCAGAAGAGGCAGCTGGTCTCCGCCTCGTACGACGGCATGGGCGACCTGCCTGGTCTGCGGGCGGGCGTCGGGGTGTTCCCCTCACCGTCCGGCCGGTCGTGGAGCGGGGCCACACGGCAAGGCCGTTCGGCCCCGGCGGGCGAGGCGGGTCCGCGGGGGCGCGGGCCGGCTCCGGAGGCACGGCATCCGGTCCGGCCGATCGGAGCCGGTGCGCGCCACCGCGTCCGACCGGCACATGACGCTTGGCCGTGCGACCCGTGACCTTCGGCTCGGGATCCGGCCGACCGGCACTGTGGGCGGCGGGCGGCCGCTTCCTACGGTCGGGCGTGTCCGCAACAGCAGGCCCCCGACGCCTTGGAGCGCCGTCCCATGAACACTCCCAGCACCCCCGCGCCCGACCCGTCCGCCGTGCCTCACTCGCCCGCCGTGCCCATGCCACCCGCCGTGCCCATGCCACCCGCCATGCCCAGGCCGGGCCGCGCGTCGGAAGCCACCGGCGCAGGCGTCGTGCCCGCGGCGCGTCCCGTACCCGCCCCCGCACTCCAGCGGTTCGGCGCCGTGAGCGGGGTGTTGCTCGCGCTCGGCCTCGGTGTGCCCGGGGCCGTCGAGGCGTTCACCGGGGAGACCGCCGCCACCAGCATCGTCCTCGGGCTCGGGGCGGCCTTCGGCGTGCCCGCCGTGACCGCGTTCCACGCCCACCAGAGCGCGGCCTCCGGCCGCTTCGGCGCCCTCGCGCACGCCGTGAACCTCGTCGGTCTCGGCCTGTTCACCGGCGTCGCCTTCGCCCTGAACCTCGTCGTGTACTTCCTGCACCCGGCCGAGCTGCCCGCCCCGACCCGCGCCGCGGTGCTCGCCGGGGCCGCCGTGTTCATCGCCGGCACCGTGCTGTTCGGGGTCTCCATGGCCCGCAGCGGGGTGTTCCCGCGGTCGGCCGCCTGGGGCTACACCGTGTGCCTCACCCTGCTCGCCCTCGCCTCCTCACTGCCCGACACGCCCTGGACGGGCCTGCTGCACGTCCTCGCCGCCGCCTCGCTCGTCCGACTCTCCGTCGCCGTCTGGCCGGAGCCCCGCCCGTCCGCCTGACATGCCCACTACCGTGAGGCGGGTGCACCCTTCCCGGCCCGCTCCCTGGATCCCGCCCCTGCTGTACGCCGCCGTGCTGGCCGCCGGCTGGTACGCGGCGGCCGCCGGCCTCGGCGACACCGGTCGCGGGGCCACCCGCCCCCTCCTCTTCACCGCCGGCCTCGCCGCGCTCCTCGCCCTCGACCTCGGCGAGGCCCGCCTCAGGCCGGGGCGGACCCCCGTCCCGGCCACCGTGGCCCTCCTGGCGCTGCGCGCGGCCCTCATCGCCCTGGTGGCCGCGGCCGACGGCTCCGGGCTGTCCCGGGTCCTGTTCGTCCTGGTGCCGTTCACCGCGTACTTCGCACTCGGCCGGGCCTGGGCCACCGGCCTCGCCGCCGCGTGCCTGGCCCTGGTCCCGTTCACCACCCCGCGCTGGTACGCCGACCCGGAGGCCGTGTCCGACCTGCTGATGCTGGGCCTCGGGCTCGTCCTGACCCTGGCCATGGCGTCGGGGGCCGTGGCCGAACGGCGGCTGCGGGCCCGCCTGGAGGAGTCGTACCGTCAGGTGGCCGAACTCTCCGCAGCCGCCGAGCGCACCCGCGTCGCGCGCGACGTCCACGACGGCCTCGGCCACCACCTCACAGCCGTTGTCGTGCAGCTGGAGAAGGCCCGCGCCTTCAGCGAGCGGGACGCGGAGGCCTCGCGGCGGGCCGTGGAGGACGCCCACCGCTCGGCCCGGCAGGCGCTGGCCGACGTACGGACCTCCGTGCGCGCCCTCCGTGCCGAACCGTTCCGCCTGCGGGCCGCCCTGGACGCGCTGGTCGGGCACCATGACGATGTGACACTTCACATGGCGGGCGAGGAGACGGCGTACGGCACCGCCGCCCTCACCGCTTTCTACCGGGCCGCCCAGGAGGGCATCACGAACGCCCGCCGCCACGCCTCCGCCCGCCGCATCGAGGTCACCGTCGACCTCGACGCCGCACCCGCCCGGCTGACCGTCACCGACGACGGGCGGGGGATCGGCGGCGCGCCCGAGGGCTTCGGACTGCGGGCCATGCGCGAGCGGGTCGAACTCGCGGGCGGCAGCGTGGACATCGCCGGCGCGGCGGGCACCGGCACCCGGCTCACCGTCACGCTGCCCCGGCCGGACGGGACCCTGCCCCGGCCGGACGGGCCCCTGCGCCGGCCGGACGGCGCCCTTCCGCGGCAGGCCGCGCCGTGACGGCCGGGCCGGTCCGGGTGCTCGTCGTCGACGACCAGCGGCTCATCCGCGACGGCATCGCCTCCCTGCTCGGCATCCAGCCCGGCATGGAGGTCGTCGGCACGGCCGCCGACGGCCGGGAGGCCCTGGCCCAGGCCGTCACCCTCACCCCGGACGTGGTCCTCATGGACGTCCGCATGCCCGGCCCGGACGGCGTCGAGACCCTCGCCGAACTGCGCCGCCGCGCGCCGGACTGCCGGGTGGTCATGCTGACCACCTTCGACGACGAGGAGTACGTGGTACGGGCCCTGCGCGCCGGGGCGAGCGGGTACCTCCTCAAGGACCTCCCCCCGGCGGAACTCGCCGACGCGGTGCGGCTGGCCCACGCCGGGCTCACCCCGCTCGACCCGGCGGCCACCGCCCGCCTCGCCGCCGCCCTCGACCGCCCGGCGGCCGAGGCTCCGGCCACCGGACCGCTCACCGCCCGCGAGGCCGACGTCCTGCGCCTGGTCGCCGCCGGCGCGACCAACCGCGAGATCGCCTCGCGCCTCCGCCTCAGCGAGGGCACGGTGAAGAACCACGTCTCCCGCATCCTCACCCGCCTCTCGCTCCGCGACCGCACCCAGGCCGCCCTCTACGCCCGCGACCAGGGCCTCCTCTGACGGGGCCCCAGGGGCCGCCGTACGCTGCGGGCATGCAGAAGATCACGGTGAACAACGACACGGGCGCCCCGCTCACCCTGTGGGTCGAACCGCTCGGCGAGGACTACTGGCTGAACCCCGGCGAGCGCTTCACCGTCAGCTCGGACACCGAACTGGCCGACCCGGCCACCGTCGCCCCCTTCGAGGTCACGGTCCACGCCCAGGGAGTCAGCGTCTTCTCCAACGTCGGCCACCTGGCAGGCGTCCACGACGCGTCGGGCACCGAAGTCCACTGCGGCCACCAGCGCCCCACCGAAGCCCCCTGACCCCGCCGCCCCGGCACCGCCGGGTCACCCCACCGGGACGACGTCGGCGGTCCACGAGTCGGGAGCGGTCGGCGGGTGCCAGACCACCGTGACCTCCGTGCCGTGGAAGTCACGCGCCAGGGACGTGACCAGGTCGGCCGCCGCGTCGCGAGCGGTGGCGGCAGGCGCGTCCGCCGGAACGTCCGCGAGGCGGCCACAGGCCATGCCGCCGTCGACGGTCGAGACGCTGTGCCGCCATCCGTGCGGGGTCGACAGGAGGACGATGCCGCGCGGCAGCGGGAACGGCGGGCGGGGGGTCTTCTTGCGGCGTGCCATCCCGTCATCCAACACGCCCGGACGGGACCGGTGGAATCCGGACCGGGGCGGGTAGGGGGATCCTCCGGGCCCGGGGCGGCTGATACGTTCGAAAGTCCTGGTCGAAGCTGACAAAGGTGGTTGTACTGTGACGCATCACGTACGAGGTGTCATCGCGCGCGGCAAGGGCGCACCGGTGGAGACGGCCACGATCCTGGTCCCCGACCCCGGGCCCGGCGAGGCGCTCGTACAGGTCAAGGCCTGCGGCGTGTGCCACACCGACCTCCACTACCGTGAGGGCGGCATCAACGACGAGTTCCCCTTCCTGCTCGGCCACGAGGCGGCCGGGGTCGTGGAGGCCGTCGGACCCGGCGTCACCGACGTCGCGCCCGGCGACTTCGTGATCCTCAACTGGCGTGCGGTGTGCGGAAGCTGCCGGGCCTGCCGGCGCGGCCGCCCCTGGTACTGCTTCGCCACGCACAACGCCTCCCAGCCCATGACCCTCGAGGACGGCACCCCGCTCTCGCCGGCGCTCGGCATCGGCGCCTTCGCGGAGAAGACCCTCGTCGCGGCCGGCCAGTGCACCAAGGTCGACCCGGCCGCCTCCCCGGCCGCCGCCGGCCTCCTCGGCTGTGGCGTGATGGCCGGTCTCGGCGCCGCGCTCAACACCGGGAACGTCGGCCGCGGCGACTCCGTCGCCGTCATCGGGTGCGGGGGAGTGGGCAACGCCGCCATCGCCGGCGCGCGCCTGGCCGGCGCGGCGAAGATCATCGCCGTGGACCTGGACGACCGCAAGCTCGACCTCGCGCGCACGCTCGGCGCCACCCACACGATCAACGGCCGCACCGACGACGTCGTCAAGGCCGTCCAGGCCCTCACCGACGGCAACGGCGCCGACGTGGTCATCGACGCGGTCGGCCGGCCGGAAACCTACCGGCAGGCGTTCTACGCCCGGGACCTCGCCGGCACCGTGGTGCTGGTCGGCGTACCCACCCCGGAGATGAAGCTCGAACTGCCGCTGCTCGACGTCTTCGGGCGCGGCGGCGCGCTCAAGTCCTCCTGGTACGGCGACTGCCTGCCGGAACGCGACTTCCCCGTCCTCATCGACCTCTACCTCCAGGGGCGGCTCGACCTCGACGCGTTCGTCTCGGAGACCATCGCCCTCGACGAGGTCGAGGAGGCCTTCGCGCGCATGGAGCGCGGCGAAGTCCTCCGCTCCGTCGTGCAGTTCTGACGCGGTGGCGGCCGGCGGGGCGGCGGGGTGCGCCCCGGTCCCGCCGGCCCCCTGTCCCGCCGGCCCGCCGCCGCCCGCAGCCTCCCTCCCGCCCAGGGGCCCGCACAGCCCCTCGCGCAATGTCACACCTCACCCCACCGTCCGCCCCACCCCCACACCCACCGCAACCCGCCCACCCAAGGAACCCCTCATGCACCGCTACCGACAGCCGGGCGTGGTCCTGACCGACCACCAGTTCACCGTCCCCCTCGACCACGACGACCCGCGCGGCGAGAGCATCGAGCTCTTCGCCCGCGAGGTGACGGCGGCCGGGAAGGACCCGGCCGGCCTGCCCTGGCTGCTCTACCTGGAGGGCGGCCCCGGTTTCGGCGCCCGGCGGTTCACCGGCCGGCAGGCCTGGCTCGGCCGTGCGACGCAGGAGTACCGCGTCCTCCTCCTCGACCAGCGCGGCACCGGACGCTCCACCCCCGCCAACCGGCAGACCCTGCCCCTCCGCGGCACCCCGGCCCAACAGGCCGACTACCTGGCCCACTTCCGCGCCGACTCGATCGTCCGCGACTGCGAGGCCATCCGCCCCGGACTCACCGGCGGCGCGCCCTGGACCGTACTCGGCCAGAGCTTCGGCGGCTTCTGCACCACCCACTACCTGTCCACAGCGCCCGAGGGCATCCACACCGCCCTCGTCACCGGCGGCCTGCCCTCCCTCGACGCCACCGCCGACGAGGTGTACCGCGCCGCGTACCCCCGCATCACCCGCAAGAACCTCGCCCACTACGAGCGCTACCCGATGGACGTCGAGCGGGCCCGCCGCATCGCCGCGCACCTCGCCGAGCGCCGTCCGGTGCTGCCCGGCGGATTCCGGCTCACGCCCGAGGCCTTCCAGTCCCTCGGCCTGATGCTCGGCGCCGCCGACGGCAGCCACCAGCTCCACTACCTGCTGGAGGGCGCCTTCGTCCGTACGCCGTCCGGGCACGAGCTGTCGGACGCCTTCCTGGAGGGCGTGCAGGCGGCGCTCTCGTACGCCGGACACCCGCTGTACGCCCTGCTCCACGAGGCGATCTACGCGCAGGAACCGGGCCGGGCCACCGACTGGGCCGCCGAGCGGGTCCGCGCCGAATTCCCGCGCTTCGACGCGGAGAAGACCCTCGCCGGCGACGAACCGCTGCTGTTCACCGGCGAGACCGTGCACCCCTGGCTCTTCGAGACCGACCCCGCGCTCGCCCCGCTGCGCGAGACGGCCGGCCTGCTCGCGGCGCGCACCGGCTGGGGGCCGCTGTACGACCGGGCGCGGCTGGCCGCGAACCGGGTGCCGGTCGCCGCGGCCGTCTACCACGACGACATGTACGTCGACACCGCGCACTCGCTGGACACCGCCAGGTCGATCCGGGGGCTGCGGACCTGGGTGACGGACGAGTTCGAGCACGACGGCGTCCGCGCTGGCGGCCCGCGGGTCCTGGACCGGCTGCTGGCGCTCGTGCGCGACGAGGTCTGAGGGCCGGGGCGCCGGGGGACCTGGGAGGGCGCCGGCGGGTCCGGGAGGACGCCGGGAGCGCCGCCCGCTACGGCTCGAAGAACGGGCGGGTCAGGTGCGGGGTGCCGAGCAGGGCGCCCCGCTCCCTGGCCAGCGCCAGCAGCGCCTCGCGCGAGGCGCGGGCCGGTACCGGGTCGCTCTCGTACACGTACGGCACCTCCGGGCTCACCCACTGCACGGCGTGCACCAGCACGTCGCCCGTCAGCACCAGGTCCCGGCCGGCGCCCTCGACCAGCACGGACTGGTGGCCGGGGGTGTGCCCGGGGGTGGGGAGCAATGTCACATGTGAACCTATACGGTGACGTCCCGCCACCTCCCGCAGCACGCCCGCCCGCCGCAGCGGCGCCACCACCCGTGTCAGCGCGGGCGCATCGGGCGCGAGGGGTGCGGTCTCGTCCTGCTGGACCAGGTACGCGGCCTCGGTGAAGTACGGCTCGCCGTCCGGCCCCACCGCCCACCCCACGTGGTCCCCGTGCAGGTGGGTCAGCACCACCGTGTCCACGTCCGTCCGGGCGATGCCCGCCCGCGCCATGAGTTCCGGCAGCCGGCCCGGCACCGGTGCCCAGTCGGCGGCCGGCGCGTCCGCGGGCCCGACGCCGGCGTCGACCATCGTCACCCCGCCGTCGGGGCGCCGGACCGCGAAGCAGCGGAACTCGAGCCGCCAGGTCCCGTCCGGCCCGAAGGCGTCGGGATCGGCCGCCGCGGCCCGCTCCCAGTCGTCCTCCGTCGCCCCCGGGAAGAGCGTACGGACGAGGGTGGACGATTCGAACAGGCCCGAGGCGTCGGACAGCGGGACCACCACGGGTCCGCCCGGCAGGGAAATCTCCAACTCGTCTCCTGGGTACGGGAATCAGACGAACGACTGTCCTATTGTGCGGATCATGACCGAGCAGCTGAAGCCCATGCCCACCGACTGGCAGCGCGCCCTCGCCGTGGTCGCGCACCCCGACGACCTCGAGTACGGGTGCGCCGCCGCCATCGCCGACTGGACCGACGGCGGCCGTGAGGTCGCGTACGTCCTCGCCACCCGCGGCGAAGCCGGCATCGACACCCTGGACCCCGCCACCTGCGCCCCCCTGCGCGAGGCGGAGCAGCGCGCCAGCGCCGCCGTCGTGGGCGTGTCCACCGTCGAGTTCCTCGACCACCGCGACGGCGTCATCGAGTACGGACTCGGCCTGCGCCGCGACATCGCCGCCGCGATCCGCCGCCACCGTCCCGAACTCGTCATCACCCTCAACCACCGCGACACCTGGGGCGGCGTCGCCTGGAACACCCCCGACCACCGGGCCGTGGGCCGCGCCACCCTCGACGCGGCCGCCGACGCCGGCAACCGCTGGATCTTCCCCGAACTCACCGAGCAGGGCCTGGAACCCTGGAACGGCGTTCGCTGGGTCGCCATCGCCGGCTCCTCGTCCCCCACGCACGCGGCCGACGCGACGCCCGGCCTCGAACGGTCCGTCAAGTCCCTGCTGGAGCACCGCGCCTACATCGAGGTGCTCACGGACGAGGACCCCGAGACCTACTGCCGCACGTTCCTCACGGAGAACGCCCAGCGCGCGGCGGAGCGTTTCGGCGGCCGGCCGGCCGTCCCCTTCGAGGTCTTCGCCCGCTGACCGCCGGGGACCGGCCGGCCCTTCACGCACGCCACACTTCCTCCTAATCTGACGGACCATCAACTTGATGTCGTCAAAGGGGAAACGGCGTGATCGACACGATCGGCACGGAGATCGCCGAGGGTGAGGAGCGCATCCGCCTGGACGTGGCGGACCACCTCGCGGTCCTCACCCTCTGCCGCCCCGCGAAGCTCAACGGCTGGAGCTGGGAGTCGACCCGCCAGCTCGGACTGCTCGCCGACCGCATCCGCTTCGACGACTCGGTACGGGCCGTCCTGCTGCGGGCCGAAGGCCGGGCCTTCTGTGCGGGCATCGACGTGACCGCCCCCGGCGGTGCGATCACCGGAGTCTCGGCGGCCGAGCGCACGCGCAACTACTACGAGGGCATCCGCTGGGTGCACGAGCGGTTCGCCGTGTTCTCCCGGCTGCCCCAGCCGGTCGTGGCGGCCGTCCAGGGCTACTGCCTCGGTTTCGGCTTCGAACTGGCACTGATGGCGGACATCCGGGTGGCCGCCGACGACGCCGTGTTCGCCCTCCCCGAGGCCCGGCTGGGCGTGGCCGTCGACGCCGGCGGCGACCTGCGGATCGCCCGCGAGGCCGGCGCCGGCTGGGCGAAGTACCTGGCCCTCACCGGCCGCCGGATCGACGCGGCCACGGCCGAACGGCTGCGCCTGGTCCAGCAGGTGGTGCCCGCCGCCGACCTGGACGCGACCGCCCGGAGCATCGCCGCGGAGATCGCCGCCCAGGCGCCGCTGGCCGTCCAGGGCATCAAGCGCTCCGTCGACGCCTTCGCCGACGCGGGCCTGCCGGCCGCCCTGGACCGCACGGCCATGACCGCCGCCCTCACCCTCACCTCGGAAGACTGCCGAGAGGGCTACACGGCCGCCGCCACCCGCCGCCCCCCACGCTTCCACGGCCGCTGACCCCGTCCGGCAGCGGCGCCCCCGCGTTGCGCACAGGTCGTCGAGGCGTGAACGAGTCCCTCGCGGGCGCGGAGCTGCCTTGTCCAGGTCCTTACCAATTTGTCGGCCACTGCCTACAGTTGCTTCATGACCACCCCCCATGCGCACCCACTGTCGGGAGTCGTGTCGGCAACGGCAGCGGGTGAGCGGCTGGTGTTCGTGCCACGCCGAGTCTGGGAACTCGGCACCGAATTCGTCCTCGGCGTCCTGACACCGCCGGTGATCGCGGTCCCCTTCCTGATACCGGTCCTGGGAATCGCCCTGGGCACCGGTTCCTGGGTCATCCTCCGGGTTGCCCTCGGGCTGATAGCCCTGGCCATAACCGTGTTCGTCCCGACCGTGATATTCACCACGTTGACCGAAGCGGTGCGGTGGATCGAGTTCCGCCCTCACGGGAGTACGCAGCAACTCGTGATCGCGTACTTCCTGCGTTCCTCCACCGTTGCCGCGGCCGATCTGGAGCGCGTCGTCCTTTCCGAGGAATTCAAAGCGGGCCAACGGAAGTCGCTCGAAGTGGTGCTGCACACGCGCGGAGGGACGGTGGAGTGCAAGCCGGGAACTCTGAGCCCGATGTCCCGAGTCGGTGCGGAGGCACTGCTCGACTGGCTGACCAGCCGACTCGGCCCGGCCGGCATAGCGGTGGAGCACCGGACGAAGATCGACCGCAGCTTCGTGTGCCCCGACGAGTGGTACTCGGAAGCAAGCCTGGCCGCTCTGTGGAACGTGCCCGCCGGCGAGGTCGACAAGCTGGTCGTCCGCCACGGCGTCCGCACTTACACGTTCACACCCCGAGCCTCCGCGCTGTACTCACCGACCACAACGACAACGGTCTACGACCCGGCCGAGGCACACGACGTCGCGGAGGTGCTCCGCAGGAAACGCAGAGCAGGGCGAGCGCGATGACGGCGTCGTGGCGGGCCGAGGGCACCGGGCCGACCACCACCCCGTGCCGGGGGCAGGACACCGACGAGGAATCCCCAGGTCATGGTGATTGCGGTGCGACCGTGGTCCCGGGCGCGTGACGCCGCACCACGAACAGACCTACGCCCAGCCCAGCTTGCGGACACGCTCTAGGCGTCGGGGAACCAGTCGTGGCCGGCGGACCAGTGGGTGGCCCAGCCCGTGAAGCCGGGGGTGCCCGGCATCAGGGCGTCCGGCGACTCGGGGCCGAAGGGCAGGGCGCCCTCGCCCGCGATCTGCCAGACGTGGCCGCGCTGCGGGCCGGTGACCACCAGGTGCCAGTACATGCCGCAGCCGTCGGTGCCCAGCAGCAGCGAGCCGTGGTCGAACACGGTCGCCGTACGGGCCTCGAACTCCTCCACCGACAGTTCCACCACGGCGTCGTCGTCCTCCCACAGCCACGCCTCGGTGAGCGGGAAGGGCTCGGCGAGCAGGCGCTCGGGACGGTCCGTGCCCCAGTCCTGCGGGGTCTCCGCGAGCGGGAGGAGGCCGTAGTGGGGCGGCCCGGCGGGCAGCCCGTCGCAGACCTCCGCCACGAACGTGCGGTACGGCTCCGGCAGCAGTACGCCGTGCTCCGCCTCGAACGCCCGCACCGCCTCCCAGCCGGCCGGCGGCGCGGCGCCGGGCCGTGAAGCGAAGATCTCACGCAGGGCGGCCAGCTCGGCCGGGTCGCAGGTTTCCGTGTTCATGCGGGCCATCATGCACGGGCGCCGGGACCGGGCCGGCGGCAGGGGGCCGGCCGGTCCACGGGTGCCCGGGCGGTGGTGCGGATACCGCTGCGGTGGGTTTCGAGGCGGCGCTATCTTCGGGTTCGGGGGTGGGGATGGGGGGCGTGGTCAAGGGGGTTCTGCTCGGCGGGGTCGTTGCCGTGGTGGCCGTGCTCGCCTCGCTGGCCGCCAACGCGGCCACGGCGCAGGAGCGGTGGCCCGGCGTCCTGGACCAGATCCGGCAGCGGCCGTGGTGGTGGGTCGGCGGGCTCGGGACCGTGGCGCTGATCGGCGCGCTGCTCACCGCCTGGCGCCAGGAGCGGCCCGCGGCCGGCGCCGGAGATCCCTCGCCGCCGCCCGCCGAGGACGTGGCGGACTGGGTGGTCGGCCGGGCCGAGGGCGCGCGGGCGGTCGCAGCCGTCTGCCGCCGGCACCGCCGCGGGGCGGTGGCACTCACCTCCTCCCTCGACGGCGACGGCGGCTTCGGCAAGACCACCCTGGCCCGGCTCGTCTCCGCACACCCCCGCGTCCGCAGGCGCTTCCGCGACCGCGTGTACGTCGTCACGGTCGGCCGGGACGTCCGCGGCCGGGCGGCCGTGGCCGCCAAGGTGGCCGAGGTCACCCGCTACGTCACGGGGGACACCAGGACGTTCGACGACCCCGGCCTCGCCGGCCGGCACCTGGGCCGGCTGCTGGACCAGCGCCCCCGCACCCTGCTGGTGCTGGACGACGTATGGGAGGAGGACCAGCTCACGCCCTTCCTCCAGGGCGGCCGCAACTGCGTGCGCCTGGTCACCACCCGGGTCCCGGAGCTCCTGCCGCCCGGCACCCGGCGCGTCGCGGTGGGGGAGATGACCACTGCCCAGGCCCGCGCCGTCCTCACGTGGGAGCTCCCGCCGCTGCCCGAGGAACTGACCGCCGGTCTGCTGCGCGCGACCGGTCGCTGGGCGCTGCTGCTCCGGCTCACGAACCGGCTGGTCGCCGGCCAGGTGGCCGTCGGCGCGGACCCGGCCGCCGCAGCCCGCGCAGCCCTCGACGGGCTGGCCGCGCACGGCCCGGCCGCGGGCGAGTCGCCCGGACCGGTGGCGGAGCTCGACCTCGACGACCCGGCACGCCGGTCCACGGCCGTACGCGCCACCGTCGAGGCCGCCACGACCCTGCTGCCCGCCGACGGGCCCCGACGCCTCGCGGAACTCGGGGTGTTCACCGAGGACGAGGCGGTGCCGGTGGCCCTGATCGCCCGCCTCTGGGCGGTCACCGGCGGGCTGGACGAGGCCGCGGCCCGTACCCTCTGCGGGCGCCTGAACCGCCTCTCCCTCGTCTCCGTCACCCCGGGCGACGGCGGCCGGCTCACCCTGCACGACGTGCTCCGCGACTACCTCCGCGGCGAACTCGGCGAGGCCGAACTGCGGCGGCTGCACGGGCTGCTGGCCGACGAGGCCGGCCCCGAGCCGTGGGAGAACACCGACGGTTACCTGCTGGACCACCTCGTCGAGCACCTCCTCGCCGCAGGCCGCACCGACCGGGCCGAGGCGCTCGTGGCCGACCTCCGCTGGGTGGAGGCCCGGCTGCACCGGCGCGGCCCCTCGGCCCCCTGGCAGGACGCCCGCCGCGTCCCCACCGACACGGGCGCCCGCGTCGCCCTGCACCTCGACCGCATCGCGCACCTGCTCGCCCCGCTGGAGCCCGCCGGTGCCCTGACCGCCACCCTGCACAGCCGCCTGGCCCACGAACCCCTGTGGCGGGAGCAGATCCGGGCCCGGCAGCGCGACCCGGGATCCGGTCCGCTGCTGTACAACCGCTGGGATCCTCCCGACCTGCCGGACAGCCGGCTGCTGCGCACGCTGACGGGCCACACACGCTCCGTCAAGGCCATGGCCGTGTCCGCGGACGGGAGCCGGCTCGCCAGCGCGGACGAGGCCGGCAGCGTCCGGGTGTGGGACGTGGAGTCGGGCCGGTGCGTGCGGGTCCTGCGGTCCGCTGACGCGGCGCTGGTCCGGCTGGCGCTGTCGCCCGACGGGACGGTCCTGGTGATCGGCGACAGCGAGGGACGCCTGCGGATTCTCGACGCGGTGACGGGCGCCTGGATCTCCGGCAGAAGGGGCGGGTGGCCGGTCAACGGCGCGGCCTTCGCCCCGGACGGCGCGTGGCTGGTCACCGGGACCGGCGACGGCCTGCTGCGCGTCTGGGAGCCGGGGCGGTGGCGGCCCCTCCGCGTCATCTGGACCGGTGGCCCGGTGTCCGGGCTGAGACTGTCCCCGGACGGCTCCCGCCTCGCCACCGGGAGCGGCCCGACGCTCCGGCTCTGGTCCACGGCCGACTGGCGGCGGATGCCGGTCGCCGGCGCGGGCGGTCCCCTGTGGTCGCTGGAGGTCCTCCTCGCGGACGACCCCCTCGCAGGCCCTCCGGGCGGGACCGAGCGGCACGATTTCGCGGAGCGCCGGCGCCGGGGCGTGGCCGACCACGACTGGCGTGCCGACCGCATGGCGCTGGCCCCGGACGGATCGTGGCTGGCCGTCACCGACGAGGAGGGGCTGCACCTGTGGGCGATGCCGCAGGGGACCCCGCTCGGCACGGTGCGCTCCCGCGTCCTCTGGAACGTGGTGCTGGAAGTGGCACCCGACGGCAACTGGCTCGCCACCGGCTCCCACGACGGCACCATCCGGTTCTGGGAGGTCCGCGGTGCTTTCGCCGGACGGCCGGCCGCCGGCCCCGCCGAGCCGCAGTACGCGGTGGCGTTCTCCCCGGACGGCAGCTGGCTGACGGGCCGGGCCGGCGAGGTCGTACGGATCGCCGGCCGGACGGACCGGCTCCGCGACCGGGGCACGGTCCTGCACGCCGTCCACGCGGTGGCCGTCGCCGCGGACGGCAGCCGGACCGTGTCCGTCGGCGGCGCCCGGCGGACGCGGGTGTACGACACGGCCGCGGGCACCCACACCGACCTTCCGGTCAGTGCCTCCGACGTGGCGCTCGCCCCGGACGCCTCCTGGCTGGCGCTGGTCCTCCTCGACGGCACGGTCGCCGTCTGGGAGTCCGGGCCGTGGCGCCGCACCTCGGCACTGCCCGGGTCCCGTGCGCCGTACCGCTCCGTGGCCGTGGGCCCCGCCGGGGACTGGATCGCCGTGGGGGACGCGGACGGAGCCGTCTGCGTCTGGACCGGGGGCCCGTCCGGGCCCGGTACGTGGCATCCGGGCCCGCCGCTCCCCGGCCACGCGGGGACGGTGCTGAAGCTGGTGGTCTCACCGGACGGCCGGACGCTCGCCTCGGCGGGAGCCGACGGCACGGTACAGGTCAGTGACACCGGCACCTGGACCCGCACGCACACCCTGACGGGACACGAGGGTGCGGTCAGGGGCGTGGCGTTCTCCCCGGACGGCGCGTGGCTCGCGTCCGTGGGCGGGGACGCGACCGTCCGCGTCTGGGAGGCGGCCACCGGCCGGGCGGTGACGGCCCTGCGGACGGAGGGCCCGCTCTCCGGCTGCGCCTGGCATCCCGACGGCCGGGACCTCGCCGTGTGCGGCTCGGGCGGGCTGTACCTCTTCGGGTTCCTCGGGCGCTGCGGGATGACCGGGCCGGGGCCTACGGGCTGAACGGCCCCCGCCCCAGCTGCTCGCGGAGCGGGGTGACCTCCGGGTTGACCAGGCTGCGGCGCTGCCAGTTGGCGCCGTCCACCACCAGCGTGTGGCCGGTGATGAAGGACGCGTACGGGGAGGCCAGGAAGGTGGCGGCCCAGCCCAGTTCGCGGGGGAGGCCGACCCGGAGCGCGGGCTGGCGGAGGGCGGCGGGACCCTCGTCGCGGGCCAGGCCGGCACGGATGTCGGCGGTCATGTCGGAGTGCGGGACCAGGCCCGGGACCAGGCCGTTGACCTGGATTCCGTACGGGCCCCACTCCACGGCCAGGGTCTCCGTCAGGCTCTTGACCCCGGCCTTCGCGGCGGCGCTGTGCGCGAAGCCGGGCCCGCCCGTCCAGGCGTACGAGGCACCGATGTTGAGGATCGAGCCGGGTGTGCCCGCGGCCAGGTGGCGGCGGCCGAACTCGCGGGTCGTCAGCCAGGTGCCGGTCAGGGTGACGTCGACGACCGCGCGCCAGGCGTTGGGCGACATGTCCTCGGCCGGGACGGGGAAGTTGGCGGCCGCGTTGTTGACCAGGACGTCCGGCAGCCCGGAGGCGGCGACGGCGGCGTCGAAGACCTCCGCGATCCGCTCCGGGTCCCGGATGTCGCAGACGGCGGCCGTGATCCGGCCGGCGCCCGCGTCCGCACGGCCGGCGTCCGCACCGCCCGCGTCCGCACGGCAGTCATCCGCGCGGCCCGCGTCCGCACCGCCCGCGGCCCCGCCGGCCGCCTCCGCCCCGGCCGCGATCTCCCCCAGCTCGGCCACCGCCTGCTGGAGTTGCCCGGCCCGGCGGCCCACGATCACCAGGTGCGCGCCGAGCCGGGCGAACTCGGCGGCGATGGCCTTGCCCAGGCCGGTGCCGCCGCCCGTCACCAGCACCGTCCGCCCCGCGTACGTACCGGGGGGCAGGGCGCTGGCGCCGAGCGGCGGCGGGGCCGGCAGGCCGGGCAGGGGCTGCTGCGGCGGGTGCTCCGACGGGCCGTGCTCCGTGGACTCCATGCGCGCATCGATAGCGCGCCGGGCCTCAGATCACCAGCCCCGTGCCGGCCGTCAGAGCGCGTACGCCTGCTTGCTCGCGCACGTCCAGACCGCCGCGGACTCGCCCACGAGGTGGTCGTAGTCGATGACGGTGCCGCCCACGCGGTCGTCGTCGGAGACGGCCTTCGCCAGGCCGGTCGCGTCCGCGTTCGGCAGCGGCAGGGTGAGCATCGGGCCCGAGCCCGGCCAGTACTGCGGCTTGAGCTTCTGCGGGTAGTTCTCCTCGTACGTCATGGCCGAGCCGACGCTGACGTTCGTGGTGGGGCTGATCGCGTACAGCTCGCCGTCCACGTGTCCGGGGAGCTTGCCCGGGAGGGTGGGCAGTGCGTCGTAGGGCTTCTTCCACACCTGGGCGGTGGTGCGGTACCAGGCCTTCATGTTGACGTCCTCGAAGCCCACGACCCGGCCCGCGGCGTCGAGGTCCGTCGCGCGGTTGCCGATGGTGTAGTCGGTCTGGTTCTCCACGAGGAGGCTGTACGGGTCGTAGCCGCCGGCGGGCCACACCACCGGGAAGCTGTTGCCGACGGGGTAGTCGCCCGCCTCGTCCCAGTAGTACGTGGTCGCGGTGCCCACGATGTCGCCGCGCTTGTTGATGCCGGCCGCGCCGACCTTCGTGCTGGAGTGGGCGTCCGCGGGCACCGGCAGGCGCCGGACGACCTGGCCGTCCCGCCAGACGGTGGCGGTGCCGGCGGCGGTGCCGACCACGTACCCGGCGTCGTTGACGTCAGCCCCCCAGCTGTTGTCACCGGCCGCGCTGAGCAGGGCGACGGCGGCGTCGCCCTTGCGGTACGTGAACGCGACCGCCTCCCTCCCGTTGTCGCGGGTCAGCGTGCCCACCATCAGGCCGCCGGCGTTCACGGCGTTGACCTTGCCCGCAGTCCAGCCCGCGGGGAGCGGGACGGCGGTGACCTTCACGCCCTCCCAGAAGACCGGCACGCCCTCGCTCGATCCCACCGACAGGTCGCCGGCGCCGAGGCCGAGGACCTCGCCGCTGACGTAACCGTCGGTGCTGGGAAGCGACTTGAGCAGCAGCAGCTCGGGCTTGCACGGCTTCGGCGCAGGGGCGGCGGTCGCCGGGCCGGCGGTGCCGAGGAGGCCGGCGGCCAGGGCGGCGGTGATGCAGACGTGCTTGAGCTTGTTCACGTGGTGTCCCCCCATGTGAATGGTTCGTGTGGGGGACATGTTGCCTTGTGGGGCGGCGGATTGGGGCGGAACGGTACAGACCACTTTTCGTGGAGTGTTCGCGTCGAGTTCGAGCGCCCGGCGGGCGCGGCGGGAGCACGGGCCCCTTCACGGCCCTTCACGGCCCCTTCCCGGGCCCTTCCCGGGCCCTTCCCGGGCCCTTTCCGCGCGCGGACCCGCCGCGGAGCATTCCCTTCCGGGCAAGCGACCGCTTAGTATGCCCCGGAGCGTGGTTCCTCGACGGCGGCTGGAGGCCCCGGATGCAGGCATGGCGAGTACACACCCACGGCGAGCCCCGCGAGGTCATGCGCCTCGACGAGGTGCCGGCCCCCGAACCCGGCGAGGGCGAGGTGCGGCTGCGCGTCCTGGCCGCCAACGTCAACTTCCCCGACGCCCTGCTCTGCCGGGGCCAGTACCAGATCCGCCCCGACCTGCCCTTCACCCCCGGCGTCGAGGTGTGCGGCGAGACCGAGGACGGCCGCCGTGTGATCGCCAACCCTCGCCTGCCGCACGGCGGTTTCGCCGAGTACGTCACCGCCGACGCCCGCGCCCTCCTGCCGGCGCCCGAGGCCCTCGACGACGCCGAGGCCGCCGCCCTGCACATCGGCTACCAGACCGGCTGGTTCGGCCTGCACCGCCGGGCCGGCCTGCGCGCGGGCGAGACCCTCCTCGTGCACGCCGCCGCCGGGGGCGTCGGCAGCGCCGCCGTCCAGCTCGGCAAGGCCGCAGGGGCCACCGTCATCGGCGTCGCCGGCGGCAAGGCCAAGGCCCGCACCGCCGAGGAACTGGGCTGCGACCTGGTGATCGACCGGCACGCCGAGGACATCGTCGCCCGGGTCAAGGAGTTCACCGGCGGCCGCGGTGCCGACGTCGTGTACGACCCGGTCGGCGGCGACGCGTACACCGCCTCCGCCAAGTCCGTGGCGTTCGAGGGCCGCATCGTGGTCGTCGGCTTCGCCGGCGGCACCGTCCCCGCGCCCGCCCTCAACCACGCGCTGGTCAAGAACTACGCGATCCTCGGCCTGCACTGGGGCCTCTACAACACCAAGGACCCGGCCGCCGTCCGCGCCTGCCACGAGGAGCTCACCCGGCTCGCCGACGCCGGCGCCATCAGGCCGCTCGTCAGCGAGCGCGTCCCGCTGGACCGCGCCGCCGACGCCGTACAGCGCGTCGCCGACGGCACCACCACCGGCCGCCTCGTCGTCCTCCCCGCAACCGGAGCCGCCCGATGACCGGCATCACCGCCGCCGACGTCACCGCCCGGGTACGGGACCTCCTCGCCGCCCACCCGCCGGCGAGCACCGACCGCCTGGACTTCCTCCGCGCCCGCTTCGACGCCGGCCTCGCCTGGGTCCACTACCCCGAAGGCCTCGGCGGCCTCGGCGCCCCCCGCACCCTCCAGGCCGTGGCCGACGCCGAACTGGAGAAGGCCGGGGCACCCGACAACGACCCGCGCCGCATCGGCATCGGCCTCGGCATGGCCGCGCCCACGATCCTCGCGTACGGCACCGAGGAGCAGAAGCGCCGCTTCCTGCGTCCCCTGTGGACCGGCGAGGAGGTGTGGTGCCAGCTCTTCAGCGAGCCCGGCGCCGGCTCCGACCTCGCCGCCCTCGGCACCCGCGCGGTCCGCGAGGAGACCGCCCCGGGACCTGGCCACACGGGAACCGCCTCGGACCCCGGCCACACGGGAACCGCCTCGGACCCCGGCCACACGGGAACCGCCGGAGACTGGATCGTCGACGGCCAGAAGGTGTGGACCTCCAGCGCCCACCTCGCCCGCTGGGCCATCCTCATCGCCCGCACCGACCCGGGCCTGCCCAAGCACCAGGGCATCACGTACTTCCTCTGCGACATGACCGCCCCCGGCGTCGAGGTCAGGCCGCTCCGCCAGCTCACCGGCGAGGCCGAGTTCAACGAGGTCTTCCTCACCGGCGTCCGGATCCCCGACGCCCACCGCCTCGGCGCCGTCGGCCAGGGCTGGGAGGTGGCCCGCACCACCCTCATGAACGAACGCGTCTCCATCGGCGGCATGCGGCTGCCCCGCGAGGGCGGCATGATCGGCCCGGTCGCCGCCGCCTGGCGCGCCCGCCCGGAACTGCGTACCCACGCACTCCACCAGCGGCTCCTCGGCCTCTGGGTCGAGGCCGAGGTGGCCCGCCTGACCGCCGAGCGGCTGCGCCAGCAGCTCGCCGCCGGCCAGCCCGGCCCCGAGGGCTCCGGCATGAAGCTCACCTTCGCCCGCCTCAACCAGGAGATCAGCGGCCTGGAGGTCGAACTCCTCGGCGAGGAGGGCCTGCTGTACGAGGACTGGACGATGCGCCGCCCCGAACTCGTCGACTTCACCGGCCGCGACGCCGGCTACCGCTACCTCCGCTCCAAGGGCAACTCCATCGAGGGCGGCACCAGCGAGATCCTCCTCAACATCGTCGCCGAACGCGTCCTCGGCCTGCCGCCCGAGCCGCGCGACGACAAGGACCTGCCCTGGAAGGACCTGGCCAAGTGAGCGACCTGCGCTACACCGACACCGAGGAAGAACTCCGCGCCGCCGTACGGGCCCTGCTCACCGACCGGGCCCCCGCAGCCGCCGTGCTGGCCCGCGCCGAATCCGGCACGCCCTACGACCCGGCGCTGTGGGAGGCCCTCGGCGCCGGGATCGGCGCCGCCGGGCTGCTGGTCCCCGAGAAGCTCGGCGGCCAGGGCGCCGGCCCCCGCGAGGCCGCCGTCGTGCTGGAGGAGCTGGGCCGCGCCGTCACCCCGGTCCCCTACCTCACCAGCTCCGTCATCGCCACCGAGGCCCTGCTCGCCTGTGACGCCCAGCTCCCCGCCGTCGCCCGCCTGCTGGCCTCCCTCGCCGCCGGCACGGCCGTCGCCGTCGTCGCCCTGCCGCTCACCCTCGGGCCCGGCGCACAGGGCCCCGCCCCGGTCCGCGACACCGGCGGCGGACTGCTCAGCGGCACCGTCACCTCCGTGGCCGACGCGGCCGCCGCCGACGTCCTGCTCGTCCTCGCCGACACCGGCCTCTTCGCCGTACGCGCCGAGGAGGCGGGCATCGACCCCGCCGTCCCCCTCGACCTCACCCGCCCCCTGGCCACCGTCCGCCTCGACCGCGCGTACGGCGAACCGCTCGCCGGACCCGTCACGGCCGCCGCCGTGCTGCGCCGGGCCCTGCTCGCCGGCGCCGGACTGCTCGCCTCCGAGCAGCTCGGGCTGGCCGACTGGTGCCTGACCGAGACCGTGCGCCACGTCCGCGAGCGCCACCAGTTCAACCGGCCCGTCGGCTCCTTCCAGGCCCTCAAGCACCGGCTCGCCCAGCTCTGGCTGGAGGTGGCCCAGGCCCGCGCCGCCGCCCGCAACGCGGCCGACGCCCTGGCCACCGGGGACACCGAAACGGCCCTCGCCGTCTCCCTCGCCCAGGCCTACTGCTCGCGGGTGGCCGTGCGGGCCGCCGAGGAGTGCGTACAACTGCACGGCGGCATCGGCATGACCTGGGAACACCCGGCCCACCTGCACCTCAAGCGGGCCAAGGCCGACTCGCTCGCGCTGGGCACCCCGGGCCACCACCACGACCGCATCGCCCAGCTCGCCGCCCTCCCGGCCCCCTGACGGCCGGGCGGGCCGAGGGCGCGCCGTTCCCGGCGAAGTTCCCGGCCGGCGCCGCCGCCGCCGATCACGCGCCGCCGCCGATCACGCGCCGGCCCCGCCCGGGGGCCGGCGCGCCCTCCCGCCCCGCCTCCGGAGCCCGGCCGCCCGGCCCGGCGCGACAGCACACATGGCCGAAACAATCGCTCCCTACCCTGACCGGCATGATCATCCAGCCGCTCTCGGAAGCCGCGCTCCGCGCCCAGCTCGCCTCCCTCGCCGACCTGACGCTCGACACCGTCGCCGGGGGCAACTCCCTCGGCTTCCTCGCCGGAGTCGGCCACGCCGAGGCCGCCGCCTGGTGGGAGTCGCTCCTGCCGGCCGTCTCCGACGGCACGCTCACCGTCTGGACGGCCCTCGACGGCGACCGGGTCGCGGGCACCGTCAGCCTGCGCCGCGAGACCAAGCCCAACGGCCGGCACCGCGCCGAGGTCAACAAGCTGATGGTGCACCGCGCGGCGCGCGGCCGGGGCCTCGCCCGGGCCCTGCTCGCCGAACTCGAGCGGCACGCGGCACACGAGGGACTGGTCCTGCTGCACCTCGACACCGAGACCGGCAGCCCCGCCGAGGGCCTCTACCGCGCCCTCGGCTGGCAGGAGGCGGGCACCGTCCCGGACTTCGCCGCCGACCCGGCCGGCGTCCTCCACCCCACCACCATCTTCTACAAATCCGCGCACGCCCCCGCCGGAGGCGGCCCGACGCCCCGCTGACCCCCGCGCGCCCGCCCCGCAGCTCCCCCCGCGCGCGGCCCCCGGTGACCTCCACTGCACCGGAGCGTTAGACCGTCGGAGTCGGTTGACGCCCCGAGAGGCACGGAGGAGCACGGATGAGCGCCAGCAGCGGGAACATCGGCATCGCCAGGGCAGCCGGAGCACTCGCCGTCAGTCGCCGCCTGGCGCTGCGCACGGCCTTCACCGCGGCCGTCGTGGCGGCCACGGCCGCGGCCCTGGCCCCCGTCGTCCGGGCCGGGCGCGCGGGCCGGCGTACCACCCGCGACGTCGAGCCGACCGTACCGGTCTTCGAGGAGACGTACCGCGGCCGTCACATCACCGCCGTCCGGTACGCCGCCCACGCGCCCGGCGCGCGCGAACGCGTGGCCGTGTACGTCGACGGGCGCTCCCTGCACGTGATGCGCCGCGCCGACGGCAGCTGGCTCAGCGGGGTCAACCACTACGAGTCCTTCCCCTCCCCCCGGGCCCTGGCCCGCGCCGCCGTCGACGAACTCGGCAGCGCCCGCCTCGCCGAGGCCCCCGCGCACCACGCCTGACGGCCCCACCCGCACCCCACGCCCGGCCGCCGGCACGCCACGGCGGCCCCCGATCCCCGCCGAAAGGGCCCGACCCCGTGTACACCCGCCAGAACCAGAAGGACCTCACGAGCGCGCAGAAGAAGAGGTTCGTCGCGGCCGTGCTGGAGCTCAAACGCGACGGCACGTACGACCAGTTCGTCCGCACGCACGACCGCTACTTCGTGCCGGACGACGACGACGGCCTGCGCGTGGGCCACATGTCGCCCTCGTTCTTCCCCTGGCACCGCAAGTACCTGCTGGAGTTCGAGAAGGCGCTCCAGGCCCTCGACCCGGGGCTGTCCGTCCCCTACTGGGACTGGACCAGCGACCGCAGCCCCGCCTCCTCCCTCTGGGCGGAGGACTTCCTCGGCGGGACCGGGCGCGCGGACGACCGGCAGGTGACGACCGGCCCCTTCGCCCACGAGAAGGGCAACTGGCCCATCACGGTCGGCATCCGGGAGGGCCGCTTCCTCACCCGCAACCTCGGCCGCCCGCACAACCCCATCACCCTCCCCACGGCGGCCGAGCTGCAGTGGGCCGTGGACGACCCGGTGTACGACACCGCCCCCTGGGACTCGACGGCCGTCGACGGCGGCTTCCGCAACAAGCTGGAGGGGTGGACCGCGCCCCGCCGCGAGCGCTGGCGGAACCACAACAAGGTGCACCAGTGGATCGGCGGCCACATGACCGGCGGTACCGCGCCGAACGACCCGGCGTTCTGGCTGCACCACTCGTTCGTCGACCTGATCTGGGACCGCTGGCAGCAGAAGCACCCCGGCTCCGGCTACCTGCCGGCGCAGCGCCTCGACCGCTTCGACCGGCAGTACGGGCGGGTGCTCAGCCTGGACGAGCCGATGCCGCCCTGGGGCGTGACGCCCCGTGAACTCCTCTCGCACCGGAACCTCTACCGGTACGCGTAGCCACCGGCGGCCGGGCCGCACGAGGGCCCCGCACAAGCCGCACAAAGGTCCCTGCACAAGGGGTCGGGCCCCCCACCGCGGTTGCGGCGGGGGGCCCGAGGGGGTACTGCGGAGTGCCGGCGATCAGTCGCCGTAGGCGCCCTTGGGCTCGTCGTGCCCGGAGACGTTCTCGCAGTGGTTGCCGAAGGCGGGGTTCAGGAGGCCGATCACGTTCACGGAGTTGCCGCAGACGTTGACCGGAACGTGCACGGGCACCTGGACGACGTTGCCCGAGGCGACACCGGGGGAACCGACCGCGGCGCCGTGCGCTCCGGCATCGGCGACGGCCATGCCGGCGCCGGCGGCCAGAACGGAACCGGCGGCAGCGGTGACGGCTGCTGCCTTCGCGATACGCGACATCGAGATCTCCTTGAGAAATGGAAGCGCCACAAGATCTGTGACGATGACATGGCGTACAACGCCGTGACCGCCCTGGGGTCACGGCCGCTCCGCCTACCTGGTGACGGGGAAGTGCACCGAGCCGAACGCCGGGCCCACCGGGGCGCTGGCACCGGGCTCGACGACCCCGACGACCCGTCCCGCGCACCCCTCCCCGGCGTACAGCACCGCACGCCTGTCCGAGCCGTTCACCACGCCTCCGCCGGCGCCGCCCGCGGCGTCGAAGCAGCCGGCCGGGTCGTGGATGGCGTGGACCTTGTCGTCCGTGCCGAAGAACTGGAAGTCCTGACCGGCGGCGTGGGCCGTGCCCCCGGCAGCCGCCGTGGCGGCCAGGAGGAGTGCCGGGGCCGCCGCGGCCCTCAGGGTGCCGTTGATACGCATGTATGCCTCGCGGTGTGGATGGAGTACCTGCCACCGGTCCAACCATCCGGCCCGGTGCGGGTCACGCCATGTCACCCGTAGGGGCAACGCCGGGCCCGGGAGCCGGCCCGGTACGCCCGAGGGGCCCGCACCCCTCGCACCCGGACCCCCCTCCCCGCCGGGCGGCCCCCGCCGCCGCTGTTTATGCTCGCTTCCTGGGCCTACGGCGCACCGAGGAAATGCGGGAGGGCGACATGGCCATGGACGTGGTGGAACGCGTGGAGGCCGTCACGCGGTACGGCGCGGTACGGGGCACGCGCGAGGGCTCCGTCGCCGTCTTCCGCGGCATCCCGTACGCCGCCCCGCCCGTCGGACCGCACCGGTTCGCCGCGCCCGCGCCGCCCGAGCCCTGGGAGGGCGTGCGCGAGGCCGTCGCCTTCGGACCCACGGCGCCGAAGACCCCGTACCCGGAGCCCTTCGCCTCCCTGCTGACCGACCCGGTCCACCCGGGCGACGACTGCCTGAACCTGAACGTGTGGACCCCGGAACCGGTGGCCGGAGCGGCGCTGCCGGTCATGGTCTGGATCCACGGAGGCGCCCTGACCAGGGGCTCTTCGGCGGTGCCGGTGTACGACGGCTCGTCCTTCGCCCGCGACGGCGTGGTCCTCGTCTCGCTGAACTACCGGCTGGGCGTGGAGGGCTTCGGGCACTTCCCCGACGCGGTGCCGAACCGCGGGCTGCTGGACCAGATCGCCGCCCTGGAGTGGGTGCGGGACAACATCGAGGCCTTCGGCGGCGATCCCGGCCGGGTCACCGTGTTCGGAGAGTCGGCGGGCGCCATCAGCATCGGGGCGCTGCTCGCCTCCCCGCGGGCCGAGGGCCTGTTCCGGCGGGCGGTGCTCCAGAGCGGTCCCCCGGAGGCGCTGCCGCACGTGAAGGTGCGGGCCATGGTGCGCAGGATGGCGGCCCGGCTCAAGGTGCCGGCCACCGCGGCGGCCTTCGCCGAGGTGGACCCGGACGCCCTGCTGGCCGCGCAGGCCGCCGTACTGCGCCGCTCCAGCCCGCTGCTGGGCGGGGCGGCCTTCGGGATCGTCGAGGACGGGGACGCCGTGCCCGGCGACCCGCTGGCCCGGCTCGTCGCGGGCGAGGCGGGGACCGACGTACCGCTGCTGCTGGGCTGGACGGACGAGGAGTACCGGCTGTGGCTGGCGCCCACGGGCGTACTGGGCCACCTGAACCGGATGGGCCCGATGGCCCTCGCGCTGACGGCGGCCCGCGCCGGGATGCCGCTCGCGGCCGTACGGGCCCGGCGGGCGGCACAGCCGGAGCTGCCGGTGGGCGAGGTCGCGGGCCAGGTGCTCACCGACCGGCTGCTGCGGGACCCGCTGCGCGCCCTGGCCGCGGCGGAGCGTCGGGCGCCGGCGTACGTGTACGAGTTCGGCTGGCGCTCGGGCATACCCGGGCTGGGGTCCTGCCACGCCCTGGAGCTGGGCTTCGTCTTCGACGTGCTGGACACCCCGGCGGCCCGCGCGCTGGCGGGCCCCGGGGCGCCGCAGGAACTGGCCGACGCCATGCACGCGGCGTGGGTGTCGTTCGCGGTCACCGGGGACCCGGGCTGGGCCCCGGCCCCCGGGGAGCCCCGCCGGTTCGGCGCATAGCGGGGCCCGGCCGCCCACCCTTCGCGTGTTCGCCGTTCGCGTCCGGACGGAGCCCGGTTCCGCCGCCTAGGAGGCCGGGGTCGGGCCCTCCATGTACTTGCTGATCCACTCGATCGGCCCCTCGCCCATGGCCGGGACGTAGGTGGCGGCGTTGTGCTTGCCGCCCTGGATCTCCTTCAGGGTGGTGTGGACCGGCCCCTTGTTGCCGTAGGTGGCGATGAACTTCTTCACGTCCGGGAGGGTCTTGGTGTTGCTCTCGTTCGTGCCGACCTGGAAGGCCAGGTAGACGTCCGGCCCCTTGCGGTCGATCAGCTGCTGGGCCAGGACCTGCGGGTTGTTCTCCTGCTTCTCCTTCTCGTGGCCCTTCCAGAGCCGCGAGTCCGGCACGATGTCCGGTCCTGAGGCGATCACGGCCTTGAACTTGTCCGGGTGCTTCAGCACCGCCTTCAGGCCGTTGAAACCGCCCGTGGAGGAGCCCATGAAGGCCCAGCCGTCCCGGGACTTGATGGTGCGGAAGTTCTCCTTCATCAGCTGCGGGACGTCCTCGGCGAGCCAGGTGCCCATCTTGGGCTGGCCGGGGATGTCACTGCCGTCCCAGTACGTGCCGTCCGTGTCCGGCTCCGGGTTCTGCACCGGCATGGCCAGCAGGAAGGGCTTGCTCTTGCCCTCGTCGTACCACTTGGTGATGCTCTCCTGGAGCTTGAGGTCGGTGCCCATCCAGTAGTTCATCGGGTAGCCCGCGCCGCCGGGCAGGGCGATCATCACCGGGAAACCGCTCTTGGCGAACTTCGGGTCCGAGTACGCCTTGGGGGCCCACACCCAGACCTTGCCGGTGAAGCCCGACTTCTTGCCCGTGTACGTCACCACGCCGATCTTGGTGCCGTCCTCGAGGGTGTTCGCCACCTTGAACTCGGCCTTCGGGCCGGTCGGCAGCGAGACCTTGGAGTCGGCGGGCCTGGCGGTGCCGCCCGACTGACCGCCGCCCGCGTCGGGGCCGGGGTCGGCGGGGGTCTGGTCGAAGGAGACCGGGTCGCCCTTGTCCGTGAACGGCGGGATCTCGTAGTGGCTCATCACCTGCCAGGCGCCCACGCCGAGGACGGCGAGGGTGGTGCCGGCGATCAGCAGGCGGCGCCCGCGCCGGCGGGGCGGCCGGCCCTGGTCCTCGGGGGAGGGGTCGCCGTCGCGGGGGTGGGGCGGGAGCGGGGGCTCCTGGTGGTGGGCCGGTGAGTGGCCGTGGCCGGGGGCGGGGGCGTACGGGGTGGGGGGCTCGTACGGCTCGTGGGTGTCGTACGAGCCCGGGGTGCCGTACGGCTCCCGGGTGTCGTACGGCTCCCGGGTGTCGTACGGCTCCCGGGTGTCGTACGGGCCGGGGGCCTGGGGGGAGCCGTACGGGGGATTGCCGTACGGCGGCTGGTGGCCGTAGGGCTGCTGGGGGTGCTGCGGTTGCTGCGGCTGCCGGGGGTGCGCGGGCTGCTGAGGGTGCTGCCCGGGCGCGCCGTGCGGAGGGCGGGCGGCGTACGGGCCCTGGCCGTGGCCCCGGGGGGCGTCATGGCCGGGGGTGCGGTACTGCGGGGACCCGTACGGGCGGGTGGCCTGCTCCGGTGTTCCGTACTGCGGCGAGCCGTGCTCGGGGGACCCGTAGGGCGCGTACGGCTGTGCGGATCCGTACGGCCCGCCGGTCCCGTACTCCTGCGGGGAACCGTATTCCTGCGGGGACCCGTGGCCTTCGGGCGGGCGGTTCCCCTCGGGCGGGCGGTTGCCCTGGGGGGTGCCCCCGTTGGGTGCGTACGTCATCACGGATCTCCGGCTCGGGTCTGCCCCGAAGGGCGAACTGTCATTCGGCTCTGAGGATGTGGATCAGCCCCGCCGGGTTGCCCGCTTTGCCGCATCTTGACCTTTGGCTCCCGGTGCCGGCTGCCGGAGGGGCCCCGGGCGCGGATCCGAGGGGACGCCGCGGCCCATGCCGCCCGGGGTGCGCACCGATACCGGAAGCGCATGCCGGGCGGCGCCGAGTTCTCTGGCCCCGGTGCGGCCCGCTCGCTACGGTGCGACCCGCGCGCCGCCCGCCCCGCCCGCAGGCCCCCCGGAGGTCGTCCGTGTCCGGCTCGTTCCCCTGCCCGTTCCGCCCCGCCCCGTGTCCGTGCCGCCCTGCCGCCCCGCCGCTGCCCTCGGCCGCGGCCAGGTCGTACCGCCCGCCGTGTACGTAGCGGACAGCCGCGGCATGCCCCCGGCCCAGGCAGGGCCGGCACCGCACACGGGAGCGGAAGCGGCCGGCCCCCGGCCGCGCGCGGCCGTCGCCCCCACCGTGCTCGCCCTCGGCACGGTCTCGCTGGTCACCGACGTCTCCGCCGAGATGGTGACCGCCGTCCTGCCCCTCTACCTCGTCGCGGGACTGGGCCTCTCCCCGCTCGGCCTCGGCCTGGTCGACGGCCTGTACAACGGGGTGAGCGCGCTGGTCCGGCTCGTCGGCGGGCACCTCGCCGACCGGTCCGGCCGCCACAAGGCCGTCGCCGGCCTCGGCTACGCCCTCTCGGCCCTCTGCAAGCCGCTGCTCCTCGTCGTGCACACCCTCCCGCTGATCGGGGCGGTGCTCGCCGCCGACCGCACCGGCAAGGGCCTGCGCACCGCGCCCCGCGACGCGCTGATCTCCCTGGCCAGCGCGCCCGGGGAGTGCGGACGCGCCTTCGGCGTGCACCGGGCCATGGACACCGCCGGGGCGCTCCTCGGACCGCTCGCCGCCTTCCTGATCCTGCGGGAGGCCGCCGGCGGCTACGACGCGGTGTTCGCCGTCAGCGGCTGCGTCGCCCTGCTCGGCGTGCTGGTGCTGGTGCTCTTCGTCCCCGGCCGGCGCCGGGCCCCCGGGCCGCCGGCGGGGGGCCCGGGGGACTCGGGCGACTCGGGGGGCCCGGGGCGGGTCACGCTGCGGGCTTCCCTGGGCCTGCTGCGCCGGCCCGCCCTGCGCCGCACCTGCCTCTGCGCCCTGCTGCTGGGCCTGACCACGGTCGGCGACGCCTTCGTCTTCCTGCTGCTCCAGCGCCGCACCGGGCTGGCAGACCGCTGGTTCGCCCTGCTGCCCCTGGGCACGGCGGCCGCGTTCCTGCTGCTCGCCCTGCCGCTGGGGCGCCTCGCCGACCGTGCCGGGCCCTGGCGGGTGTTCCTCGGCGGCCACCTCGCGCTGCTCGCCGGGTACGGGCTGCTGCTCGGCCCGTGGCGGGGCGCGGCGCTGCCGTACGCGGTCCTGCTGCTGCACGGCCTGTTCTACGCGGCCACCGACGGCGTGCTGATGGCCGCCGCGGCGGACGCCGTGCCCGAGGAGCTGCGCGCGGGCGGCCTGGCGCTCGTACAGACCGGGCAGGCCCTGGCCAGGTTCCTCGGCTCGCTCGCCTTCGGTGCCGCCTGGACCGCCTGGGGCGAGCGGCCCGCGCTGCTCCTCGCCGGCACCGGGCTGGCCCTGGCGGCCGCGCTCGCCGTCCGGCTCCGCCCGCCCCGCACCCCCGAGGAGGACCCTGCATGACCGGCCCCACCGCCCGCGGGCGGCTGTTGATCCTGCTCGTCGCGCTGCTCGTCCTCGGCGGCCTCGCCGGGGGCGCCGTGTGGCGGGCCGCCGACCGGGCCGCGGCCCGGGACCGCGGCCGCGCCGACGGTCCCCGGGAACGGCCGGGCCCGGTCTCCCTGGCGGACGGCGGCGAACGGCGCCTGGTCTTCCGGAACATGTCCTGGGGCCCGTACCGCGACACGCTGGCCAGCGTGCCCGCCGGGGCGCCCGGCGGCCCCCGCACCGTGTCGGGGCTGCGCTGCCTGCGCTTCCACGCGGCCGGCGGCACCGGGATCTGCCTCCAGCAGGCGGGCGGCACGGTGACCGTGAGCCACCGGGCCGTGGTCCTCGACGCCCGCCTGCGGGAGGTCGCCCGGCATCCCGTCGCGGGCATCCCGACCCGGGCCCGGGTCTCGCCCAGCGGACGGTTCGTCGCGTGGACGGTGTTCGTCGGCGGGGACTCGTACGCCGGGACCGCGTTCTCCACCCGGACCTCCGTCCTCGACCTGCGCAGCGGGCGGCTCGAACCGACGCTGGAGGCCTTCGCGGTGGTCAGGGACGGGGCGCCGTACCGCGCGTCCGACGTGAACTTCTGGGGCGTCACCTTCAGCCGCGACGACCGGCACTTCTACGCGACCCTCGCCACCGGGGGCCGCACCCACCTGGTCCGCGGCGACCTGGCGAAACGGTCCGTCACCACCCTGCGGACGAACGTGGAGTGCCCCTCGCTGTCGCCCGACGAGACCCGCATCGCCTTCAAGAAGCGGGTGCCGGGCCTGCCCGCCGAGGCGCCCTGGCGGCTGCACGTGCTGGACCTGGCCGACCTGCGCGACCACCCCCTCGCCGAGGCCCGGAGCGTCGACGACCAGGCGGTCTGGACCGACGGCCACACCCTCGCCTACGCCCTGCCCGGCGACTTCGGCTCCGACCTGTACACCGTCCCCGCCGACGGCACGGGTACCCCCCGCCGCTTCCTCACCTCGGCCCTGGCCCCGGCCCGGCTGGGCTGAGCACCGTCGCGCCGCCGCCGCACCGGGTGGCGCCCGGCGGTGGCACTAGGTTGGCGGGATGGACTTCACGACGACGGACGGTACGCGGATCCACTACGAGGTGTCCGGCCCGGCCGGCGGCACCCCCGTGCTGCTGGTGCACGGCCACCCCTTCGACCGCACCCTGTGGGACCCGCAGGCCCGGGCCCTGGCGGCGGCCGGGTACCGGGTGGTCACCCCGGACCTGCGCGGCTACGGCCGGAGCGAGGTCGTGCCCGGCACGACGTCCTTCGAGGCGTTCGCCGGCGACCTCGCCGAACTCCTGGACCACCTCGGGCTGGAGCGGGCCGTGGTGGGCGGGGTCTCCATGGGCGGCCAGCTCACCATGGAGTTCCACCGGCTGTTCCCCCGGCGGGTGCTGGCGCTGGTGCTGGCCGACACCTCGCCCCGGCCCGAGACGGAGGACGGCAAGGCGTTCCGCAGGGCGCTGGCCGACCGGCTGGTGGCGGAGGGGATGGGCGGCTACGCGGACGAGGTGATCGACAAGATGATCACTCCGGCCCATGTCACCGCCCTGCCCGAAGTGGCCGCGCACGTCCTGGGCATGATGCGCGGCACCGACCCGGAGGGCGCCGCCGCCGCGCTGCGCGGCCGTGCCGAACGCACCGACCACCGGCCCGGTCTGGCGGCCGCCCGGGTGCCGGCCCTGGTCGTGGTCGGCGAGGAGGACGTGTACACGCCGGTGGCGGACGCCGAGGAACTCCACGCCCTGGTACCGGAGTCCGCCCTCGTGGTCATCCCCGGAGCCGGTCACCTGCCGGGGGTGGAGGCGCCGGAGGCCTTCAACGCGGCGCTGCTGGAGTTCCTGGCGAAGGTGTGAGGCGGGACCCGTCGGCAGCGGGGCGGTGTGCCCGGCGGGCGTCGGACGGCAGGCGGCAGGCGGCGTGTAATCCGGGCCCGGGGGCGTGCTCGTCGGTGCCCTGGGGGCGGGCTCGTCGGGTGGGGAGGGGGCTTCTCGGGTGCCCGGGGGCGTGCTCCTCACCTGCCGGGTGGTGCGGTCCGGGGCGGGCGGGCGACGAGCGGGGGCGGGCGGGGCGACGAACCGGGGCGGTCGAACGTAGGATCGGCTGCCATGACTGGATCCGGATCCTGGTCCGTCGCCGGGGTGGACCTGCACGTCGACCTCGACGCGGCGGGGGGCCGCCGCACGGCCCTCGAACACGGCCTGCGCGACGCCGTCCGCACCGGACGCCTGGTCTCCGGCGCCCGGCTGCCCTCCACCCGCCGGCTCGCCGCCGAACTGGGCCTGTCCCGCGGCACCGTTCAGGCCGCGTACGACCAACTCACCGCCGAGGGCTACCTCACCGCCCGCCAGGGCGCCGGCACGGTGGTGGCGGCCCTCGCCACCGCCCGCGGAGGAGCCGGGGCGGAGGCCGCGCGCCCCGACGCCCCCCGGCTCGACCTGCGCCCGGGCAGCCCCGACGTCGGTACCTTCCCGGTGGCCGCCTGGCTGCGGGCGGTGCGGCGCGCGCTCACCACGGCGAGCGCGGAAACGTACGGCTACGGCGACCCGCTCGGCCGCCCCGAACTCCGCACCGCCCTCGCCGGCTACCTCGGCCGGACCCGGGGCGTCCTCGCCGACCCCGGCCGGATCGTGGTCGTCTCCGGTTACGTCCAGGGTCTCTCGCTGCTCTCCCGCGTCCTCGCCGGTGCCGGTGCCCGTACCGTCGCCATGGAGGACCCCGGCCTCGCCTTCCACCGGGAGGTGGTCCGCCGTACCGGGCTCGCGGTCCGGCCGCTGCCGGTGGACGAGCGCGGCGCGCACCCCGAGGCCCTCGACGGCGCCGACGCGGCCGTGGTCACCCCGGCGCACCAGTACCCGACGGGCGTCCCGCTCCACCCGGCCCGGCGCCGCGAACTGACCGCCTGGGCCCGCGCGCGGGGCACGCTTCTCGTGGAGGACGACTACGACGGGGAGTTCCGGTACGACCGCCAGCCGGTCGGCGCCCTCCAGGGGACCGCGCCCGGCCACGTCGCGTACCTCGGCACGGTCTCCAAGTCCCTGGCCCCCGCGCTGCGGCTGGCCTGGATGGTGCTGCCGGAGCACCTCGTCGGCCCGGTCCTGGACGCCAAGCTGCACACCGACCACCACACCGAGACGCTGGGGCAGCTGGCCCTGGCCGAGCTGATGGCCGGTCACACCTACGACCGGCACGTGCGCGCGGTCCGGATGCGGTACCGGCGCCGCCGCGACCTGCTGGCCGGCCGCCTCGCCCCGTACGGCCGGGTCAGCGGCGTCGCCGCCGGGCTGCACGCCCTGCTCGAACTCCCGGACGGGGGACCGGCGGAGGCGGATCTGCGGCGGAGGGCGGATGCGGCCGGACTGGCGCTGGGCTGGCTCGGCGACCACTGGCACACCCCGGGCGACCGGCCGCAGGGCCTGGTGGTCGGCTACGGCACGCCGCGCGAACGGGACTACCCGCAGGCGCTGGAGGAGCTGGTGCGGGTCTTGGACGGGGCGTAGGGAGGAGCCGGGGCTGCCGGGACTGGCAGGGCAGCCGACCGGGGCAAAGTGGCCCAGTCCCACGGCAGCAGAATGGCCCTGCTCATCGGGCCATCGCGACCGTAGCCTCGGAGTGTCCCCGAATCCCCGAAGGCCGCCCCTGAAGGCCACCCCGGAGTCACCCGATGCGGATCCTGCCCCCGTCCGGACCGGCGCGGCTGCTCGCCGCCGCCCAGCTGAGCAACTCCGTCGGCGACGGCGCCTATTACGTCAGCTCCGCGCTGTACTTCACCGGAGTGGCCGGCCTCTCGCCCGCGCAGGTCGGCCTCGGCCTGACCGTGGCCTGGGCGGTCGGCTCCGTCGCCGGGGTGCCGCTGGGGGCGCTCGCCGACCGGCGCGGGCCGCGCGGCACTGCGGTCCTGCTGGCACTGGCCGCCGCGGGCGCGGTGGCGTCGTTCCTGCTGGTGGACTCCTTCGGGGCGTTCCTGGTGGCCGCCGTCGGGTACGCGACCGCGCAGTGCGGACTGGCCGCGGCCCGGCAGGCGCTGCTGGCCGGGCTGGTGGCGCCGGGGGAGCGGACCGGCGTACTGGCCCGCCTCCAGGCCGTGGGCAACGCCGGACTGGCCGCGGGCGCGGCGGTGGGCGGTCTGGCGCTGCACGTGGGGACGCGGGAGGCGTACCTCGCGGTGTTCGTCCTGGACGCGCTGACCTTCCTGCTGGGCGCGGGCCTCCTGTGGCGCGTACCGGCTGTGGCTCCGGCGGGCGGTGGGGCGGTCCGCGCTGCGGGGACGGCTGCGGCGGGCGGTGCGGGCCGGGCTGCCGGCACGGCTCCGGTGGGGGAGCGCCGGCTCGCGGTGCTGCGCGACCGGCCGTACGCGCTCGTGACCCTGCTCAACGCCGTGCTGCTGCTCCGGCTGCCGCTGCTCAGCCTCGTGCTGCCGCTCTGGATCGTCGGCCGCACCGACGCGCCCGGCTGGCTGGTCTCGGGCCTGTTCGTCCTCAACACCGGGGCCGTGATGCTGTTCCAGGTGCGTGCGGCGCGCTCGGTGACCGGGCTGGCCGGAGCCGCCCGGGCGGTGCGTTCGTCGGGCTGGATCATGCTGGCGTCGTGCGCGGTCTTCGCCCTCTCCGGCTGGCGGCTCGGGGCCTGGGCCGGGGCGGCGGTACTGGTGGCCGGCGCGGTGCTCCAGGTGGCCGCCGAGATGCGGCAGTCGGCGGGCGGCTGGCAGATCGGCTTCTCCCTGGCGCCGGCCCACCAGATCGGCCAGTACCAGGGCTTCTTCGGCACCGGAGTGCCGGTGGCCCGCACCCTGGGCCCCCTGCTGCTGACCTCCCTGGTGGTGGCCGGCGGCGTCCCGGGCTGGCTGCTGCTGGGCGGCATCTTCCTGGCCGCGGGCTACGCGATGGGCCCGGCCACCCGCTGGGCCGCCGGCACCCGCCCGCCCACCCCGACCCCGGAGCCCACCCGCCCCCTCACCCAAGCGGCCTGACGGCCACCCACTGCAGCCCACCCGGAGACGAGCCCGATCCCCGGCATGACGGGACGAGCCGTCCCGCGGCCATCCGGGAGACGAAGGCCGCTCCCACGTCCGGCGGGTCCCCGGGCGAGCCGACCGGTTCGCGGCGCCGTTCGGCACCCGTGGGCGAAGAGGTTCAGTCGGGCAGTGCCACGGTGAGGTCCACCTCGACGAGCTGTCCCGTGAAGCCGAGCTGCGCCACTCCCAACAGCGTGCTGGCCGTGGTGAACGCCGGCCCGAGAGCCGAGTCGGTGAGCCGACGCCAGGCGACGCCCAGGACGTCTCTGTCGTCGCTCCGCACGTAGATCACCGAGCGCACCACGTGCTGCGGCTCGGCATCCACGGCAGCCAAGGCGGCGAGGGCGTTCGCGACCACCTGGTCGACTTGCACCTCAAGCGATCCGGAACCGACGAGGGAGCCGCTCCGGTCGAGCGGGCACTGTCCCGCCAGGTAGGCCGTACGACCGGTCTCCACCACGGTGATGTGGTGATAGCCCGGCGTGGAGTGCAGCTGCTCGGGGTTGATACGAGTGATCTTCGCAGTCATGCCCGCGAGTCTGACCCGCATGCTGCCGGTGCGCACCGCAATTTGTCCCTCCGGGCGACACGCGCGGCGGCCGGAAGGCCGAGGAACGGGCTCAGCGGCGGGTCCCGTCACTCGCCGACCGGACCCGTGAACGCCCCCGCGCGGGCCGCTGACGCGGCTGCGCGGGCCGCCGTGGCGGGGAGGTGCGGGGCCGGGGGCGTGCCCAGGAGGACCAGCTCGTGGTAGAGCGGGGCCGTCGCCGCGACCAGGAGGTCCCGCGAGCGGGTGCCGGCCGGGAGTTCGCCCCGCTGCTCCGCGCGTGCGGCCACCACCGCGCAGCGCGCGTACCGGTCCTCCCAGAAGGCGCGCAGCGCGTCCGCCGCCTGGGCCGAGCGGAACGACGCCGCGATCAGCGCCGTGGTCAGCGGGGGATCGGCGGTCACGCCGGCCAGGATCTCCTCGTTCAGGGCGGTCAGGTCGCCCTCCAGCGTGCCCGTGTCGGCCGGCTCCCAGCTGTCGTCGGCGGCCGCGTCCAGCAGGTCGGCCAGCAGTCCGCCGACGTCCCGCCAGCGCCGGTAGACGGTGGTGCGGTGGACGCCGGCCCGCTCGGCCACCGCGTCGACGGTGAGCGCGTCGTACCCCTGCTCGACCAACTGCGCACCGGCTGCCTCGAGGACCTGGGCGCGGACCCGGGCGCTGCGGCCCCCCGGGCGGGAACCGCTTGCGGATGTCGTGGATGCCATGGCAGCATCTTAACGCAACGATCGTCGCTTTAAGGAGTTCCCCACGCAGCCCACGACCGGCACCACCCCGACCGGCACCACCCAGCTCACCCTCCGCGCCGTCACCAAGGCGTACGACGGCCACGTCGTCCTCGACGGCGTCAGCTGCTCGCTCCCCGCGGGCCGGCGCACCGGGATCATCGGCGAGAACGGCTCGGGCAAGTCCACGCTGCTCCGCCTGCTCGCCGGTGCGGAGGCGCCCGACCAGGGCACCGTCACCGTCCGCGCCGCCGGCGGCCTCGGCCGGCTCGCCCAGGAGGAGCACCTCCCCGGCCACCTCACCGTCCAGCGCGTCATCGACCGCGGCCTCGCCGGCCTGCGGGCCCTCGAAACCCGGATGCGCGAGCTGGAGAAGGCCATGACCGGCGGCGACGAGAGCGGCCTGGCCGAGTACGGCGACCTCCTCACCGCCTTCGAACTGCGCGGCGGGTACGACGCCGACGCCCGCCTGGAGCGCGCCCTGCACGGCCTGGGCCTGGCCCGGCTGCCCCGTGACCGCCGCGTCGGAAGCCTCTCGGGCGGCGAACGGGTGCGCCTGCGCCTGGCCGCCCTGCTGGCCGGGTCCCCCGAGGTGCTGCTGCTCGACGAGCCCACCAACCACCTCGACGACAACGCCCTCACCTGGCTGGAGGAACACCTGCGCGGCCGCGCAGGCACCACCGTCGCCGTCTCGCACGACCGGACCTTCCTCGACCGGGTGGCCGACGTCCTCGTCGAGGCCGACGCCGACACCAGGACGCTCACCCGGTACGGCAACGGCTACGCCGGCTACCTCGCCGCGAAGGCCGCAGAACGCGCCCGCCGCGCCCAGGCCCACGAGCGGTGGCGGGCGGAGGCCGAGCGGCTGCGCGAGGCGGCGGCCACCACCGCCCGCCGGGTGGCACCGGGGCGGGCCGTCAGGGACGGCAACAAGATGGCGTACGACCGGGCGGCCGGCCGCGTCCAGCAGTCCCTGGCCGGGCGGGTCCGCAACGCGGAGGAGCGGCTGCGCCGCCTGCTGGCCGAGCCGGTCCCGGCCCCCGCCGCACCGCTGCGCTTCACCGCCGAACTCCGCACGGCCGGACTCGGTACGGCCGGGCGGGCGTCCGGCACCCTCGTCGATGCCGAAGGCATCGGCGTGACCGGCCGCCTGCGCCCGCTCGGCCTGACGCTCTCGGCCGGCGACCGGCTGCTGGTCACCGGCCCCAACGGGGCGGGCAAGAGCACCCTGTTGCGCATCCTGGCCGGCGAACTCGCCCCGGACCGGGGCCGGATCACCCGCCGGGGCCGCGTCGGCCTCCTGTCGCAGCAGCCCGATCCGGGCCCGCCCGGCCGCACCGTACGCGCCGCCTTCGGCCCCGAGGGCACCGCCCGGCTGCTCTCCCTCGGGCTGTTCGCGCCCGACCGCCTCGACACGCCCGTCGGGCGGCTCTCCACCGGACAGCGCCAACGGCTCGCCCTGGCCCGCCTGGTGGCCGGACCGGCCGACGTCCTGCTGCTCGACGAGCCGACGAACCACCTCTCCCTCGCCCTGGTCGAGGACCTCGAAGCGGCCCTCGACCACTACCCGGGAGCCCTGGTGGTCGTCAGCCACGACCGCCGGCTGCGTGACCGCTGGCACGGCGCCCGCCTCGACCTCACCGCCCCCGCCCCTGGCCCCGCCCCCGCCCCCGCCCTTCAAGGAGCCCTGTGACCGAGCACCGCCCCGGCCGGCACGCACTCCTCCGGGTCTCCGAACCCGGCGAGGGCCCCTACGCGGTCGCCGCCGGCCCCGACGGGGCCGTGTGGACCACCCTCGTCCACGCCGGCGCCGTCGTCCGGCTCGGCCCCGACGGCGAGGTCACCCGGTACGACACCGGCGCCCCGGACTGCGGACCGTCCGTCCTGACCGCCGGCCCGGACGGCGCCCTGTGGTTCACCCGGAACCGCGACCACCGCATCGGCCGCGTCACGACGTCGGGCGAGATCACCGCGTACGACCTGCCCACCCCCGGCAGCGGCCCCTTCGGCATCACCGCCGGCCCGGACGGCGCGCTGTGGTTCACCGCGATGCACACCGACCGCATCGGCCGCATCACCACCTCCGGCGAGGTCACCGAATACCCCCTGTCGGTCACCGGGGCCTTCGCCTCCTTCATCACCGCGGGCCCCGACGGCGCGCTCTGGTTCACCCTCAACCAGGCGGACGCCGTCGGCCGCATCACGACCGGCGGAGACGTCACCCTGTACCCCTTGCCGACCCCGGGCGCCGCGCCCGTCGGCATCACCGCGGGCCCCGACGGCGCCCTGTGGTGCGTGGAGATCGGCGCCGGGCAGATCGCCCGCGTCACCACCGACGGCAGGATCACGGAATTCCCCCTCCCCGACCCCGGCTGCCGCCCCCACGCCATCACGGCGGGCCCGGACGGCCGCTGCTGGTTCACGGCATGGGCCACCAACCGCGTGGCCGCCATCACCCCCGACGGCCAGGTCGAGGAGCACCCCCTCCCCACCACCGCCCCCGAACCCCACGGCCTCGCCTTCACCCCCGACGGCACCCTGTACACGGCCCAGGAATCCGGCCACCTGACCCGTCTGACCCCGCCCTCCACCGGGCAGGCCACGGCCGGAACGGCCGGGTGGCCCCGCCCGGGTGTGCCCCGGGCCGGGTCGGGTACTGGCGGGGCGTGAACGTGGGGGGCTGACGCCCCCTGGGAAGGAACGCCGCCATGAGTGCCGTAGCCACCGCCCCGGACCTGGGGGCCGCGCCCGTCCTGCCGCCCGGCCGGGGCGAGCTGTCCGCCGCCGTGCTCAGCGCGCTGCGCGCGGAGGGACCGTACGGGCTCCCGGGGCCCGACACCGTCGAGCGCGCCGACCCGTACGGCGAGGACCTCCAACTCGCCCTCTACCTCTGCTACGAGCCCCACTACCGCGGCTTCGAGGGCGTGCCGGACGGCAAGGAATGGGACCCGGAGCTGCTGGGACTCCGGAGCCTGCTGGAGCGCCGGTTCCTCGGCGCGCTCCGCGCGGAGACCGGTGCCGTCGACCGCGTCGACCAGGCGCTGCGCGGGCTGCTGGTCGAACACACCGACGCCTACGACGTCTCCCACCACCTCAAGGACGGCGGCGGGCGCGAGGAACTCCGCGAGTACGCGGCCCTGCGCTCCCTGTACCTGCTGAAGGAGGCCGACCCGCACGCCTGGGTGCTGCCGAGGCTGCGCGGGCGGGCCAAGGCGGCGATGGCGGCCGTGCTGTACGACGACTACGGCAGCGGACGCGCCGAGCGGCTGCACGCCACGCTCTGGGCGGACCTGATGCGCGACCTCGGGCTCGACCCCGCGTACGGGCGCTACCTGCCCGCCGCCGGGGCGCCGGCCCTCGCCACGGTCAACCTGATGTCGCTGCTGGGCCTGCACCGTTCGCTGCGCGGCGCGCTGGTCGGGCACTTCGCGGCGCTGGAGACCGCGGCCCCGCCCGCGGCCGCGCGGATGCTGCTGGCGCTGCGGCGGGCGGGGGCGGGGCCGGCGGCGCTGCGGTTCTACGACGAACACGTGGAGGCGGACGCGGTGCACGAGCAGGTCGTGCGGCGGGACGTGATCGGCGGACTGCTGGAGGAGGAGCCGGAGCTGGAGGCGGACGTGGTCTTCGGCGTGGAGGCCACGGTGTGGCTGGGCGACCGGCTCACCGAGCAGGTGCTGACCGCCTGGCGCCAGGGCCACTCGGCTCTGCGGGTCCCCCTGGACCAGCTGGACCACCCGGACAGGCTGGACGTGGGTGACGTGGGTGGCGCGGCCGGTGCGGGCAGTTCGGGCGGCGACGAGGGCTCGGGGAGGGCGGCGGCCGGGTGAGGGTTCGTCCGCCCCGGTGACGGGTGTGCACTTGTGCCGGGCGTGACGGTCCTGACGGCACGGGAAGAGGCCACCGCCCTGGGGCGGTGGCCTCTTCCGGGGTCCGCGTGCCGGGAGGACGGTCGGACGCGGACCGGGGGAGGGTGGTCGCAACGGCCCCGCGGGGGCGGGACCTCGACGGTGGCCGAGGAAGTGCGGGCCCCGGGTGCCGTCGGGCAGCAGGTCAGGAGCGGACCCTCGGGCGGTGGCTCGTGTCGCACAGGGGGAAGCGGAGGCTGCGGCGGCAGGCGCACAGGGCCACGACCGGCCGGTCGCACACGCGCACCTCGCCGTCCGGCAGCACGATCTCGACCGGGCCCTCGATCAGTACGGGTCCGCCCGCGATCGACGTCGCCCGGGGCAGCGGCGGCTCCGCGGGACGCCGGCCGGCCCCGTCGCGCGGGCCCTCGGTACGGTCCACCGGCTCCGGCATGGTCACCACGCTCCTCGTTCCCCGGCCCCGCTCCCGATGGGCACGAGCACCGTCGGGGCGCGTGTGCCCGGTGCGGGGGCCCACATGCACCGCGCCCCGCGCGGGTCCGGTCCACCCCCCGGGCACCCCGGCCCCGCGCGGGTCCGGTCCACCCCCACGGTCCACCCCCACACCCCCGGGCACCCCGGGTTTCCCCGGGCACCCCGGGGTAGACGCGGGCCATGAGCGCAGAGGAGTCGGGCGGCGGCCGGGTGGCCGTGCCGACGATGGGCGTCGAGGAGGAGTTCTTCCTCGTCGATCCCGTGACCCGCGCCCCCGTCCCCCGCGGTCCCGACGTGCTGCGGGCGCTCGTGCCGCGGCTCGGCGGGCGGGTGCAGGCGGAGTTCTACCGGTGTCAGGTCGAGCTCTGCACCCGCCCCACCACCTCCGCCGCCGAGCTGCGCGCCGACCTCACCGCCCTGCGCGCCGTCGCCGCCGGTGCCGCCCGCGCCGCCGGGTGCCGGCTGATGGCCAGCGGCACGGTCGTCGTCCCGCCGGACGCACCGATCCCGGTCACCGACACCCCCCGCTACCGCCGCATGGCCCGGCACTTCGGCGCCGTCGTGGACGGCACCCATGGCATGGTCTGCGGCTGTCACGTCCACATCGGCACCGCCGACCGCGTCCAGGCCCTGCTCCTCGCCAACGAGCTGCGCCCCTACCTGCCCGCCCTCCAGGGCCTGCTGGCCAACTCGCCCTTCCGCGGCGGCCTGGAGAGCGGCTTCGCCGGCTGGCGGTCCGTCGAGTTCGGCCGCTGGCCCACCGCCGGGCCCGCACCCGTGCTCGACGCCGCCGGGTACGAGCACACCGCGTCCGCACTGGTCCGTTCCGGCATCCTGCTCGACCGCCGGATGATCTACTGGTTCGCCCGGCCCTCCGAGCACGTCCCCACCGTCGAGGTGCGCGTGGCGGACAGCAACGCCGACCTCGACATGACGGTGCTGCTGGCCCTGCTCGTACGGGGCCTGGCGATGACCGCCCTGATGCGTCCCACGAACGGCTCGGCCGCCACGGTCCCCGCGGCCCGGATGCGTGCCGCGCACGCCGCGGCGGCCCGCCACGGCGACCGGGGCGACGCCGTGGACCCCTTCACCGGTGCCACCGTGACCGCCGCGGAACGGACCCGGGCCCTGCTGCGCCGGGCGGCGCCGGGCCTCGCGGCCGCCGGGGACCTCGACGAGGCGGTCCGGCTCCTGGACCGGACCCGCCGCGCGGGCAACGGCGCCGAACGCCAGCGGGCCGCCTACCGCCGGGCCGGCCGCCTGTGTGACGTCGTCGACGACCTGGTGGCCGTGACCCAGGCGTGAGCCCACCGACCGGTGCCGTCCGTGCCGCCCCACGCCCCTGCCGTGCCACGCCCCTGCCGTGCCACGCCCCCTGCCGCCCCACGCCCCTGCCGTCCGTGTCGCCCCTGCTGCCGCCGCGCCCCTGCCGTCCGGGACGCCGGCCCGGTCCCCCCGTCGCTCGCCGCCCGGCCCCGCATACCCCCCGCGCCACCGGGTAGCCGCGCACCATGTCCCCCACGATGACCGACAGCACCCTGTCCCTGCTGGCCCAGGGGTACGGCTGGCTGCCCGAGCGCCGTCGCCGGACCGGCGGCGGGCCCGTGCGCACGCGCCTGCTCGGCAGGCCCGCGGTCGCAGTGGGCGGCCCCGGAGCCGTCGGCTTCTTCTACGACGAACGCCACGTCCGGCGCCACGCCGCGCTGCCCGGACCGGTGCTGGACACCCTCTTCGGGCGGGGCGCCGTGCACACCCTGGACGGCACGCCCCACCGGGTCCGCAAGGGCATGTTCGTCCGGCTGCTGATGGACGAGGCCCGCGTACGGGACCTCGTGGAGCGGGTCGACACCCTGTGGAGCCGCGAGCTGGCCCGTGCCCCCGGCCGCCCGATCGCCGTGTTCGACACCGCGAGCCAGGTGCTGGCCCGCGCGGTCTGCGGCTGGGCCGGACTGCCGCTGTCCCAGCGGGCCGTACGCCGCACCGCCCGCGACTGCGTGGCCATGGTCGACGGCTTCGCCACCCCCGGCCCCCGGCACTGGCGGGCCCGGCGGGCCCGCAAGCGCCAGGAGAAGCAGTTCGCACGGCTCGTCCAGGGGGCCCGCGCGGCCGCGCCCCGCGACGGCCACGCCGCCCCCAGCGTCCTGGAGGCCGTGGCCCGGCACCGGGACGCCGAGGGCCGGCTGCTCGACCCGCACACCGCGGCCGTGGAACTGCTGAACGTCGTCCGGCCCACCGTCGCCATCGCGTGGTTCGCCGCCTTCGCGGCGCACGCGCTGCACGCCTGGCCGGCGGAGGCCGCCCGGCTGCGCGCCGACGGAGCCGACGGCCCCGGCGGAGCCGGCGGCACGGACCGCACCGACCGCGCCCGCGCGTTCGCCCACGAGGTGCGCCGCTACTACCCGTTCGCGCCCTTCGCGGCCGGCCGGGCCGCCACCGACCTGGAGTGGCAGGGCGAGCACATCCCCGAGGGCACCCTCGTCCTGCTCGACCTGTACGGGCAGGACCACGACCCCCGGACCTGGCACGACCCGGAGCGCTTCGACCCCGAACGCTTCGCCGGCGGACCGCCGGACCCCGACACGCTGGTCCCGCAGGGCGGCGGCGACCCCACGACCGGCCACCGGTGCCCCGGCGAGGACATCACCATCGCCGTGCTGACCGTGCTCGCCGCACGGCTGGCGGCCCAGGAGTACGCCGTACCCGACCACCAGGACCTCTCGATCCCGCTGCGCCGGGTCCCCACCCGGCCCCGCAGCGGGGTCGTGATCACGCCGGTCACCCCGGCCGGCTGAAGCCCGGGACGGACCACACGGCCACACGTGGAACACACCGACGGAAGAGCAGGAGGAACGCCATGCCCCGCGGATCCAGCCCGAAGAGGGAGCGTCAGTACGAGCACATCAAGGAGAGCGTCAAGTCCCGCGGCGAGAGCGAGAAGAAGGCCGAGGAGATCGCCGCCCGCACGGTCAACAAGGAGCGCGCCCGCGCGGGCGAGTCCAAGACGGCCAGCAGGACCTCGCTGGAGGACATGTCCTCGTCGAAGCGCGGCGGCCGGCGCTCGCACAGCGGCGCGCAGGGCCCGACGTACGACCAGCTGTACGAGGAGGCCAAGCGCCGCAACATCCACGGCCGCTCGAACATGAACAAGGCCGAGCTGAAGCAGAAGCTGGGCCGCTGACCCGGCCGGCCCGCCCCGCCCCGGGCGGGGCGCCGGGAGCACCGCGACATGAGGAGGCAGGACGATGGCGGATGCGGATGCGGACGCAGGTGCAGGTGCAGGTGCCGGTGCGGGCACCGGACACGGCTCGCGCGTGGTCGTCGTGGGCGCCACCGGCAACGCGGGGACCAGCGTGGTGCGGGCCCTCGCCGAGGACCCGGCGGTGATGTCCGTGCTGGGCCTGGCCCGCCGCGTCCCCGACTGGCGCCCGCCCGGGACCCGGTGGGCCGCCGCGGACGTGGACCCCGGAGGCCCCGACCTCGTGCCGCACTTCCGCGGCGCCGACGCGGTCGTCCACCTGGCCTGGCGGTTCCAGCCCGCGCACGACCCGCTGACCACCTGGCGGACGAACGTGCTGGGCAGCATCCGGGTCTTCGAGGCCGCGGCCGAGGCGGGCGTGCCCGCGCTCGTGTACGCCTCCTCGGTGGGCGCGTACTCGCCCGGCCCCAAGGACCGCGAGGTGACCGAGGACTGGCCCACGCACGGCTGGGCCGCGGCGGCGTACTGCCGGGAGAAGGCGTACGTCGAGCGCTGGCTCGACGTGTTCGAGCGCGACCACCCCGAGATGCGGGTGGTGCGGATGCGGCCCGGATTCCTCTTCAAGCGGGAGTCCGCCTCGCAGCAGCGCCGGATCTTCGCCGGCCCGCTGCTGCCCGGCCGGCTCGTGCGCCCCGGGCTCATCCCCGTGGTGCCGGACCTGCCCGGACTCCGCTTCCAGGTGCTGCACACCGACGACGCCGCCCAGGCCTACCGGGCCGCCGTGGCCCGTCCGGTGCGCGGGGCCTTCAACCTCGCCGCCGGGCCGGTGGTCGACGCCGGCCTGCTGGCAGGGCTGCTGGACGCGCGGGTGGTGCCGGTGCCGCGGAGCGGCGTACGGGCCGCCCTCGCGGCGGCCTGGCGGCTGCGGGCGGTGCCCGCCTCGCCGGACCTGTTCGACGCGTTCCTGAGGCTGCCGCTGATGGACACCTCGCGGGCGGAGCGCGAACTGGGCTTCGCCCCGCGCCGCTCCGCGACCGAGGCGCTGGCCGAGTTCCTCGGCGGCCTGCGGGAGGCCGCGGGCATGGACACGGCCCCGCTCCACCCGGGCCGCGCCGGCCTGCCGGCCCACGTGGCCTGACGGGGGCGGCACCCGGCCGTTGTCCGGCACCTGGCTCGGCCGTTGTCCGGGCAGCTGTGCCGGCTCGGCCGTTGCGCGACCTGGCCGGCCGTCGTCCAGGCACCCGGGTCGGCCCGGGTACCTGACGACCGCCGGCCCAGGTGCCGCGCGGCTCAGCCCAGGTGCCGGCGCGCCACCGTCAGGTCGGCCACCAGGCCCGCGTACGCCGCCTCCCGGTCGTTCGACCGCAGCACCGCCGACGGGTGCAGCGTCGCCAGGCCGTGGCGCACCCCGCCGTCCCCGGGCAGGGCCAGTTCCACCACCGCCCCGCGCCGGTCGGCGAGCCGGAAGTCCGGGCCCCACAGGGCCTTGCCGGCCGTGGCGCCCAGGGCCACCACGAGTTCGGGGGCGACGAGGCCCAGCTCGGCGTCGAGCCAGGGGCGGCAGGCGGTCAGCTCGCGCAGGGTCGGCTGCTTGTGGATCCGGCGCTTGCCGCCCGCGGCGATCGTGTACTTGAAGTGCTTGACGGCATTGGTGACGTAACACTCCGCCAGGTCCAGCCCGGCCTCCGCCGCCGCGCGGCGCAGCAGCCGTCCCGCGGGGCCGACGAACGGCTCGCCCCGCCGGTCCTCCTGGTCGCCGGGCTGCTCGCCCACCAGCACCAGCCGGGCGCCGGGGTCGCCGGTGCCGAAGACCGTGCCGGTGGTGCCCTCCCACAGCGGACAGCCCCGGCAGTCGGCCGCGGCCTTCCGGTGCGCCTCCAGGCCGCCCCGCCGGGGCAGGAAGGGCCGGGCGTCGTACGGGGCCGCAACGGTTCCGGCCATGGTGCTCGCCTCGCTCCCGTGTCGCGGCCGCCCCCTGCTCCGCGTCTCTCCGGCGGACCGGCGCCGAAACCGGGAGTCGGGGAGTATGGGGTGTAGGCCGGGCAGGTCCCGGGCAACAGGGGGCAGAGACACGGGGGCCGGGAAGGGAGTCGGCCGTGAGCGGTGGTACAGAGGTGACGGTGGTCGTCAGCGACTGCGCGGAGGACGACGCGCGGACGGTGCTGACGGCGCTGGGCGAGACGTTCACACCGGACCGGGCCCCGTCGGCCCGGAGCGGCGGCCGGGCCACCGTATGGTCCTCGACCTTCGACGTGGCGCACCCCAAGGAGCACGCCGCGCACGCGGTGCCCCTGGAGCACCCGGTGACCGTCACCGCCCAGGGCGGGTACGGGGCGGTGGACCGGGTCGTGGCGGAGCTGGGCACGGTCTTCGCGATCGACGCGCAGGGCAGCGCGGCGGGCGACCAGGAGAAGGACGTCCACCTGCGGCTCCACGGGCGCTGACCTCCCGCGGGCCCCGGGTCGCAGTGAGCCCGGGCCCGGGAGCCGTCGCGGGCCGGGGCCCTCAGATCCCCGGCCCGTCCGACGCCGTGCCCTGCCCCTCCGCCGGTCCCCGCGGCTCGCGGCGGGCCATCGTGGCCGCCCAGCGGCGGCACCAGCCGATCAGCATCCGCAGCAGGCAGGCCAGCGTGACCAGCCAGACGGCCGCGAACGCCCAGATGAGGGCGGGCCGCTCGGCCGCGACGGCCAGTACGAACAGGGTGGCCGAGGCGGTCAGCAGCAGCGGTGCCGCCAGCCGCAGCGGATGGCGCCGGGCGCCCCGCCAGGGCACGGCCCAGGGGCGCAGCCCGCGTCGCATCGTGCGCATCCGGCGGTCGAGGAGGGCGTCCTCCCCGGCCAGGTCCCGTTCGATCCCGTCCAGGATCGTGCGCTCCCGCTCAGAGAATCCAGGGCCGTCCATGGCCGCCTCCGGTGGTGCGCCGCCTGCCCCCCGTCACGTGCCGCTACCCAGTTACGGCGGGCCCAGACGGATGCCGGTGCAGGGTGATGAGCAGCCGCCACACCTGGCCCGCCAGAGCCTCCGGCGTGCCCTCGACGAGCCCGTGGAGCCAGTCTGCCAGTACCCCGGTGAAGGTGGCGGTGACGGCGGACGCGATCAGGGCGGGGGAGTGGCCGCCCGCGAGCGTGCGTTCGGCCAGGCTGCGCTGCCGCAGCTCCCGGTGGAGCGCCTGGCCGAGCGGTCCCGAGCCCCCGGGCAGCAGCAGCGCCCGGTACAGCCCGGCGTGGCCCGCGGTCTCCGTGAAGAACCGGACCAGCGGCTCCGGCGGAGCCGCCGGGTCGGGCACGCCGCGCCAGGCGTGCAGCGCGTCCACCGCCTGCCGGGCCAGGTCCGCGCAGGTGTCCACGGCCAGGTCGGGTACGTCGGTGTAGTGCAGGTAGAAGGTGGCCCGGCCGACACCGGCCCGGCGTACCAGCGCGGCGACGGTGATCTCCGCGAGCGGCCGCTCGGCGCACTCGGCCAGCAGCGCGGTGCGGAGCCGGTCGCGGGTACGGGCGGCCCGCGCCCCGCCCTCGTCCGGCGCGGTGGTACGGGGCGTCATCCGGCGACGAGGACGGCCGCCAGCGCCAGGGCGCCGGGCAGGGCCTGGGCCAGGAGGATCCGGCGGTTGGCGGTGAGGCCGCCGTACAGGCCCGCCACGGTCACGCAGGCGAGGAAGAACACCCGTGCCTGGAAGCCCACGGGGTCGGCGGCGACCAGGCCCCAGACCAGGCCGGCCGCGAGGAAGCCGTTGTAGAGCCCCTGGTTGGCGGCGAGCGGCCGGGTGGCCCGGGCCATGCCGGCATCGAAGCCCGACAGGCCGCGGCCCGGCGCGCGCTCCCACAGGAACATCTCCAGAACCAGGATGTAGACGTGCAGCAGGGCGACCAGGCCCACGAGGACGTTCGCAAAGATGGACATGTGTCCAGCTTAGATGGACACATGTCCATTCCGTCAACCGCCCGTCGGGGTCGGTGGCTCAAGGCAATGGTTTGGTAAAGCAATTATTTACTTGACCAAGTGAACTAATGCTGGCTACCTTCGTCCAGTTACTTGAAGACATGAAACATCCGCGTCCTGAAGCATTGAGCACCGAGAAGGTCCCCGCCGCCATGAGTCACCCCGCCACCCCGGCCACCGCGTCCGGCCGACGCAGCGAGACGGCCGTCGTCCTCGCCCTGAGCCTCGCCGCGATGGTCGTGTCGATGATGCAGACCCTGCCCGTGCCGATCCTGGGGCTGATCCGCGCCGACCTCGGCACGACCACCGCGAACGTCAGCTGGGTGACCACCGCCACCCTGCTCTCGGCCGCCGTCTTCACCCCGCTGCTCGGCCGCTTCGGCGACCAGCGCGGCAAGAAGCCCACCCTGATCGCCGTCCTCGGTGTCATGGTCGTCGGCTCGGTCATCGCCGCACTCGCCACCTCGCTGCCCGTGCTGATCGTGGGCCGGGTGCTCCAGGGCGCGGCCACCGCGATCTTCCCGCTGGCCCTGTCGGTGCTCCGCGAAGAGGTCCGCCCCGAGCGGCTGCCCGGTGCGATGGCCCTGGTCAGCGGCACCCTCGCGTTCGGCAGCGGCCTGGCGCTCGTCGCCACCGGCCTGCTCACCTCCGGCTCCGACGCGGACTACCGCAGCGCCTTCTGGATGGCCGTCGGCTTCGCCGTGATCGCCCTGCTGGCCGTCCTCTTCCTGGTCCCGGCCACGCGGACCAAGGCCGGCGGCCGTACGGACGTCCTCGGTGCGCTCACCCTCGGCATCGCCCTGCTGCTCCTGCTGCTGCCGGTCTCCCAGGGCCACGAGTGGGGCTGGGGCTCCGCCCGGACCCTGGGCAGCTTCGCCGGCGCCGCCGTCATGACGGCCGTCTGGGTGCTCGTCGAGCGGCGGGTCCGCGAGCCGCTGGTCGACATGAAGATGTTCGTCCACCGCCCGGTGCTGATGGCCAACCTCGCCGGCATCCTGGTCGGCTTCGGGATGTTCGCCAACTTCCTGGGCGTCTCCTACCTGGTCCAGATGCCCGAGGCGCTCACCGGCTACGGCTTCGACGCCTCGATCCTGCGGGCCTCGGTCGAGTTCCTGCTGCCCGGCGCGATCGTCTCGCTGCTCGCCTCGCCGATCGGCGGCCGGCTGGTCCGCCACCGCGGCCCGCGCGTGGTCCTCGGCCTCGCCGCCGCGCTCGGCGCGGCCGGGTTCCTCTGGCTCGCGCTGGACCACGGCCACGCGTTCTCGGTGATCGGCGCCGGCCTGGTCGTCGGTGCCTCCGTCAGCTTCGGCTACGCGGCCATGCCGGCCGTGATCATGTCGAGCGTCCCGCACCACCAGAGCGGCATCGCCAACGGCATCAACTCCATCTCCCGCTCCACGGGCAGCGCCATCGGCAGCGCCGTCGTCACGACGATCCTGGCCTCGCAGACCATCGAGCACCTGCCGGCGGGCGTGCCGGAGCTGCCCGCCGAGTCCGGCTTCACCCTGACCTTCGTGGTGGCCGCGGTGGCCTTCGCTCTGGTCGGCCTGATCGGCTGGATCGGCCTGCGTGCCAAGGCGGACCCGGCGGGTGCCGACGCTGCCGCCGCGCCCGCCGTGGCGGAGCCCGCCGCCCAGGAGGCCCCCGCCCAGGAGACCGCCGAGGAGGCCCGTCCCGCCGCCGCGGCGGCGACCGCCTGATCCCCGGCGGGGCCGGGCCCACGGCGCGGAGGTACAGGGGCGGGCGTACGGGGACATCCCCGGCGCCCGCCCCTGCCGTGTTCCCGGACCCCTGCTGCCGGCCCCCGCTGCAGGGCCGGCCGGGTGAACGGAGATTTCCGCGGCCGCGCCGATGAGTTCCGGTGCCCGGACCGGTCCATACAGGTAGCGCGGCACCCGCCGCGCGGTGCACGCCCGTACGAGGAGGCAGAGATGTCCGACCGTGGATTCACCACGTGCCTGTGGTTCGACGGCCAGGCCGAGGAGGCCGCGCAGTTCTACCTGTCCGTCTTCAAGGACTCCCGGCCCGGCAAGGTCGGCCGGTACACGGAGGCCGGCCCGGGGCCCGCGGGGGACGTCCTGGCCGTCGAGTTCGAACTCAACGGCCAGAAGTTCGTCGCCCTCAACGGCGGCCCCGAGTTCACCTTCAACGAGGCCGTCTCGTTCCAGATCCGCTGCAAGGACCAGGCCGAGGTCGACTACTACTGGGAGAGGCTGACCGAGGGCGGGCACGGCGTCGCCTGCGGCTGGCTCAAGGACCGGTACGGGGTGTCCTGGCAGGTCTTCCCCGAGGTGCTGCTCGACATGGTGGGCGACGAGGACCAGGAGAAGGCCGCGCGGACGACCCGGGCCATGCTCCAGATGGTCAAGATCGACCTGGCGGCGCTGGAGCGTGCGTACGCGGGGGAGTGAGCACGGGGGCGCGGGACACGGCCCTCACCCGCCCGCCGTCCGGCCGGCGGGGTCAGCCCTCCGTGCCGCGGGCCCGCGCGCCCGAGCGGGTGCGGCCGGCCACCGGAGCGCGGTCCGGGTGCCGCCGCAGGTACTCGCCCTCCAGCTCCGACATGCGCTGGGTGTGGGTCCGCAGGGCGTCCGCCGACCCGTGCAGCAGCGTTTCGTGCCGGGTGCGGTGGATGGCCTCCAGCTCCTTCAGCAGGAGGCCCTCCGCCAGCTGCTCGGGTGCCACACCGCCGTCGTGCTCGGCCATGGTCACTCCCTCCGGTCCGGTGGTGAGGGGCGGGGCCGCCGGAATGACTGCTTCCCCGTAAGACAGGGTAAATGCGAACAATCCGGTCGGCCTTGCCGCGGCCGGACCCCGCACGACGGACGGTGATCGACATGGCGCGTCCCGTATGGGCCGGAGCGCTCACTTTCGGGCTGGTCTCGCTGCCGGTGCGGCTGATGACCGCCACCGAGGACCACACGATCCACTTCCACCAGCTCCAGCGCGGCACCTCCGACCGCATCCGCAACCGGCGCGTCAACGAGCGCACCGGCGAGGAGGTCGGCCTGAAGGACATCGTGAAGGGCGTGGTCGTGGACGACGAGTACGTCGTCGTGGAACGCGAGGAGCTGGACGACATCGCGCCCGGGCGGTCCCGGTCACTGGAGATCACCGGCTTCGTCGACCTCGCGGAGGTCGATCCCGTGCACTTCGGGAAGACGTACTACCTCGGCCCCGGCGGCAAGGAGTACACCAAGGTGTACGCCCTGCTGGTGAAGGCCCTGGAGAAGGCGGGCAAGGCGGGGATCGCGACCTTCGTGATGCGGAACCACGAGTACCTGGTGGCGGTGAAGGCGGAGCGGGGCGTGCTGACCCTGCACACCCTGCACTGGGCGGACGAGATCCGGGACCCGCGGGAGGAGATCGAGTTCCTGCCCTCGTCCGGGACCCGGCTGTCGGGGCGCGAGATGCGGATGGCCGAGCAGCTCGTCGACGCCCTGTCGATGGAGTGGCAGCCGGAGGAGTACCAGGACACGTACCGGGCGGAGGTGGCGCGGCTGATCAAGGCGAAGAAGGAGGGCGGTGAAACGGAGAAGGCGGAACCGGCGGCGGAGGCCACCAACGTGGTGGACCTGATGGAAGTCCTCCGCGCCAGCGTCGACGCCGCCGGTGGCTCCGCGGGGCGTGGCGGCCGGGGATCCGGCCGCACCGGCGGCCGCACCGGCCGCTCCGACGGCCCTGCCGGGAAGGGCTCCGGCACGGGCCGCGGCCGTCGTGCCGGCACCGCCGGTGCCCAGACGGCCACCGGCTCCGGCCGTGGCAAGCCGACCCGCACCCGCACCGGTACCGGTAGGGGAAACGGGCGCGCCTCCGCCTCCGGGCCGGGCCGCGGCAGGTCCCGGACGGCCTCCGGCCGGCAGGCGGGCAAGGGATCCGGCGGCGCGGACCTGAAGGACCTCACCAAGGCCGAGCTGTACGAACGCGCCGCCGCGGCCGGCATCCCGGGCCGCTCGACGATGACCCGCGCCGAACTGGCGAAGGCCCTGGAGTCACCCCGGGCCGCCTGACGCGCGGACCCCCGCCCGCACCGGCCCCGCACCCCTGTACCGGCCCCGCACCCCCGTGCGGGCCTGCCCGGCACCGGGCCCGGCGGTCCGGCAGCCCGCGCACTCCCCGCGGAATCCCGTGGCGGCCCACCCCTCTCGCTCCCTACAGTCCCCGCATGGCCACCGAGGACGAGAACCCGCCCCACCCCGACGTCGTCGCGATGCTCACCGACCAGACGCGGGCCTGCGCGGCCGCACGCGACGCCGTCGCCGCCGGCGGGCGGGTGGTGGTCTGGGAAGACGCGGTGCCCCACTGGATGGCCGCCGGCATCGCCACGACCAGGCGGCGGCGGACGCTGCGGACCGGCCAGACGACCCTGGGCCTGGACGAGACCGTCGAGATCCTGGCCCGGCACCGCGGCGAACACCTGCGCACCGGCATCATCGACACGGTGGACCGTTCGTGGAGCTACCAGCTGTTCTTCGACGCCACCGGCACCGAGCTCCTGGCCTGCTGCGGCGTCAAACGCGACCGCCCTCCGAAGGCCCGCACTCAGAGGCTCCAGAAGTAGAGCCCGCCGCCCGTGTTCACGGCAGACCGCGCGAGCCCGGCGCCCCCCGCAGGGCGTCGTCGGCATGCCGGCCCGATGGGACGGCAGGTCATGGACGCGAACGCCGCACCCGGACCCGGCAGCAGCGTGACGGAGCCGGCACCGGCGTCGTGGGCGAGGGGGAACGTGATGTCGTAGGCCGCCCGAGGAGGGCGCCCCCGCGAACCGGCGCGGCCGGGGCGACGGGCCAGCCGGTGCGCCGGGCCGGTCGCGGGCCGCCGTCCGCGGTGCGGGGCACGAAGCCTCGGACCGGCACCGCCTCGGACCGGCGCAGCCGCGCACGCACCCCACCCCGCGGAGCGTCACCGCAGGCGCGAACGCGCCGTTCCGTGGTCTGATGCTTCCTGTCGTGGCCCGTCGCCGTACCCGGGTGGTTCCGATGAGCACACCGCAGTCCGCGGACGCGTCGTCCGTGCGCGAGGCCGAGCGTCATGCCGGGTGGCTGGAGCTCTTCTTCGACCTCGTCTTCGTCGCCTTCGTCGCGCAGCTCTCCCACGGACTGCACGGCGACCCCGGCTGGCGCGAGTTCGGCGTCTTCTTCGCCCTCTACTTCCCGCCCTGGTGGATGTGGGCCAACCTCACCGTCTCCGCCAACCTCTTCCAGGACGACAGCGCCCGCCGCCGCTTCGCGATGCTGTTCGCCATGCTCTGCCTGGCGGTGATGGCCGCCGCCGCGCCCGAGGCCGACGGCGACCGGGCACCCGCGTACGCCCTCGGCTACGCCGGCACCCGGCTCGTCCTGCTGGCCCTCTGGTGGCCCGCCACCCGCTTCGCCCCGCCCCGCCGCATCCCGCGCTGGCGGCCGCTGAGCTACTGCCTGGCCTCCGCGGTGCTCTGGGCGGCCTCCGCCGCCGTGCCCGCGCCCTGGATCTACGTCGTCTGGGCGGCCCTGCTGCTCGCCGAGATGGTGCTGCTGCTCACCGCCCGCGGCGTGGGGATCCCGGGGCAGGTCCACACCGGCCACCTGGTCGAGCGGGTCGGCCTCTTCGTGATCATCGTGCTGGGCGAGTCCGTGCTGGCGCTCATCACCGCCGCCGACCACACCTGGACCGCCGCCGCCGGACTGGTGGCCGTGCTCGGCTTCGTGCTGCTGGCCGCGCTCTGGTGGTCGTACTTCGACTTCGCCGCCACCGGCGCCGAGCGGGTGCTCGGCGCCGCCGGCGGCCGCGCGGCCTACCTGATGGCCCGCGACGTCGGCGGCTTCCTGCACTTCTTCGTCACCGCCGCCGTCATCCTCATGGCCGCCGGGCTGTCCACTGCGGTGGAGGAGGCCGGCCACGCGCACCTGGCCCGCGGCGCCGTCTGGGCGCTCGCCGGCGGCCTCGCCCTCTACCACGCCGCGCACGCCCTGATCGCCCTGCGGTTCGGGAGCCCCCCGCGCAGGGTCGCGGTCTGGGCCGTGCCCGGCATCGGCGTGGCGCTCCTCGTCGTACTCGGCGCGGACGTGCTCGCCCCCTGGCTGGTGGTCCTGCTGCTGGCCGCCGAGGCGATCCTCCACCTGCTGTACGCCAAGGCGCTGGCCCGGCGGCGGGCGGCCGCACCCGGGTAGCGCCGCGCGCACCGTACGGGCGGTCCCCCCGGGCCGCCCGTACGCCGTGCTCACTGCTCGCGCATCCCCCACGGGGAGCCGTACGCGGTGAGCAGGTCCAGGAACGGCCGCGGAGCGAACGCCTCCGGGCCCAGCACGCCCGAGCCCGACCAGCTGCCGTCGGCCAGCAGTTCCAGCGCGACCACCGGGTTCACCGCGGTCTGCCAGACCACCGCCTGCGAGCCGTACTCGCCCATCGACCACTGGTTGTCGACCACGTGGTACAGGTACACCTCGCGCGGCGCCCCGTCCTTGACGCCCTTCACCCAGGTGCCGGCACAGGTCTTGCCGGTCATCCGCCCGCCCAGCGTGGCCGGGTCCGGCAGGCAGGCCGCCACCACGTCCCGCGGCGAGACCCGGACCGGACCCCCGGGACCGGGCACGGTGACGGGCGCCGTGCTGTCCAGGCCCAGTGCGTGCAGGGCCTTCAGCTTGCCGATGAAGTCGTCGCCGAGCCCGTACTTGAAGGTCACCCGGCGGGCGTCGACCCAGCGGGGGATCAGCAGCACCTCCTCGTGCTCGACGTTCACGCACTCCACCGGGCCGATGCCCTCGGGGAAGTCGAAGACCTCGCCCTCGCTGAACGGCGGGGTGGTGAACCAGCCGCGCCCCGACTCGTACACCACGGGAGGGTTCAGGCACTCCTCGATCGTGGTCCAGATGCTGAAGGAGGGGGCGAACTCGTACCCCTCGACCGCGAGGTTGGCGCCGTCGCGGATGCCGATCTCCTCGATCTCGTCGAAGAGCTCGTCGGCCGCGTACCGGGCGAAGACGTCCGACAGGCCCGGCTCCACGCCCATGCCGACCAGCGCCAGCCGCCCGGCCTCCTCCCACTCCGCCGCCCGATCGAACTGCGCGTCGCCGAGCTTGACCCCGCACTCCTCGTACGGGCGCTCCGGGTGCGGGTACGAGAGCGACATCGCCATGTCCAGGTAGTGCGCGCCGGCCGCCAGCGCGGCGTTGAACAGCGGCATCACGAACCGCGGGTCGGTGGCGTTGAGCAGCACGTCGCAGCCGCGCTCCGCCAGCAGGGCGGTCACCGCGGCCTCGTCCGAGGCGTCGACGCGGCAGGCGCTGAACCGGGTCTCGCCGTCCCCCAGCGCGGCCACCGCCGCCTCCGCCCGGGCCGGGTCGTAGTCCGCCACGACCATGTGCTCGAAGAACTTCCGGCGGGCCGCGATCCGGGTGATCGCCGTGCCGACGCCACCAGCCCCCACAAGCAGTACACGCATGACACAACCCTCTTCCGTTGGAGCGCTCGCTCCTTGGAGGGCGATGAAACGCGTTGCCCGGAGTTAAGGTCAATGGCGTTGGCATAAGGATCCGCGGGTACGGTTCCGGGGACGCGCGGCACTCGGGAAGGACGGGCCATGGCCAAGCAGGTGGTGCCCGAACCGGCACGCAGGAGGCGCCGGCCGACCAAGACGGGCACCGTGCTGTCCGAGCGGATGATCGTGGAGACCGCCCTGCGGATGCTCCGCGAACACGGCAGCGGCGGCCTGACCGCCCGCCGGCTGGGCGCCGCCCTCGGCGCGGACCCCAGCACCCTCTACCGGTACTTCGCCGGCATGGACGACCTCACCCGGGCCATCGGCGAGGAGCTCACCGGCCGCGCCCTGGAGGGCTGGACCGCCACCGGCGACTGGCGCGCCGACCTCGGCGCGCTGGGCCTGCGCATCCACCGCGCCTACCTGGACCACCCGCAGGCGGCGGTGCTCACCGCCAGCCGGGTCACCGGGCGGCCGCGCGAGATCGCCGCCGACGAGGCGATCCTCGGGGTGCTCCGCACCGCCGGCTTCCCGGACCCGGTGGCCGTGCGGATCTACCACGCGTTCATCGACCAGAGCCTCGCCTTCGCGGCGCTGGACGCGGGGTCCCTGGCGCTGGCGGAGGAGGCGCGGGCCGCGGACGAGGAGATGTGGGAGTCGACGTACGCCCGGCTGCCCGCCGACACGTACCCGCACATCGCCGCGACCGCCCCGCTGCTGGCCGCCCGGATGACGCACAGCGCGTACCCGGTCGCCCTGCGGATGCTGCTGGACAGCGCGGAAGCCCAGCTCAGCGCCGTCCCCGGGGGCGGGCCGACCGACGGGTAACGCTCTACACTCGCGCGGGTGACACAGGCAGAGGGGGAGCGGGACCACGACGCGGGGAGCGACGGCCCGGCCGACGCGGGCGGCCGGCCCGCCGGCGACGGCCTCGACCCGGCCGGCGCGGACCGCCGTACTCCGGGTGACGGACCCTGCCCCGCCGGCGACGGCCGCCCGCGCTACCGCCGGGAGGAACTCGCCAGGGCGGCCGGGGTGAAGGCCCGCAACCTGCGCTACTACCAGGAGCGGGGGCTGCTGCCGCCGCCCCGCCGCGAGGGCCGGATCGCCTGGTACTCGGAGGACCACCTCACCCGGCTCCGGCTGATCGACGACCTGCTGGGCCGGGGCTACACCGTCAACGCCATCGCCGAACTCTTCGACGCGTGGGAGCGCGGCGGCGGGCTCGCCCGACTGCTGGGCCTGGAACGCGCCATGACCCACGACTGGCCCCGCGAGGAGCCCGTCACCCTCCCGCTCGCCCGGCTGCGCGAGACCTTCGGGCCCGGCGCCACGCCCGAGGACACCCGGCGCGCGGTCGCGCTGGGCTACCTGAGCGTCGACGGCGACCTCGTGACCCACCGCAGCCGGCGGCTGCTGGAGGCGACGGTGGCCCTGGTCCGGCGCGGCGTTCCGGTCTCGGAGGTGCTGGACGCGGGGGAGTTCGTACAGGGCGAGGCGGCCGCCGTGGCGGACCGGTTCGTGGCCCTGTTCCGCCGGCACGTCATCGGCGAGGGCGGCCTGGAAGCGCTTCCGGCCGAGCAGGTGCAGCGGGTCACCGAGGCCGTGGCGGCCCTCCGGCCGGTCGCCGGCGAGGTGGTGGCGGCCGAGTTCGCTCGGGCGCTGGCCGCGCGGGTCACGGCCGAACTGGAGGAACTGCTGGGGCTGGTGAGCGGTACCGAGGCGGCCCAGGAGTAGGCCGAAAACCGCCGTTGCCGCAACCTTGCCAACCGCCATTGGCACTCATACGTTCAACTCGTCGGTAACCAGAGCCCGGTGACCGGTCGCCACCACCCCGGACGAGGTGCGGCCACCGGTCGCCCGGTCACCGGCGCACCCGGCCGGCCCCTGCCCCGCGCACCGGCCGCCAGGTCCAGGCACGTTCACCTCGCTGACAAGGGGACATGTCGCCATGCAGGAAGCCCGCTTACCCTCCGACACTCCGCCCGGCCCCGCGCCGGAGGTGACGGGCAGGGTCGGCTGGAGACGCTTCGCCGTCCTCACCGTCCCCGCCCTGGCCGTCACCGCCGGCCTCGGCATCGCCCTCTCCCAGGGCGCGCTCGCCGCCTCGTTCGCCGTCTCGGGCCAGCAGTTCAAGGTCTCCGCGGAAAGCCTCACCGGCCAGGGGTTCGCCCAGTACGGCGGCATCGACGTGAACGCCCGGGAGGAACTGATCCCGGTCGCCGTCACCGCCATCAAACAGGCCGAACTGCGCAGCCTCTGCCAGTCGGTCGTCACCACCCTCCCCGTCATCGGGGACATCTCGCTCAACCTCACCGCGGGCCGCGGCACCCCCGTCGAGGCCACCGACCTCTTCGTGGACGCCACCCAGCTCGGCGGCGACGCGGTCTTCACCAACATCGAGATCGGCCGCGACGCCTCCACCCTCGACAAGGGGCCCGACGGCTCCCAGGGCATGCAGGACCTCTTCGGCCAGCAGGCCGACACCGTGCGCATCGCCAAGCTGAGGCAGACCGCCTGGGCGACCAACGCGGGCACCTTCAAGCTCTCCGGCCTGAACATGACCGTCGCCAAGGGCAAGAAGGAATGCTTCTGACATGGCGGGGGCCTGGCGGCGCTGGCGCCGCAGCCGTCCCTTCTGGGGCGGCCTGGTCACCGTACTCGCCGGCGCCGAGATCAGCGTCCTGCCGCTGGCCCCGCTGAAGGTGATGCTCCATCAGGGCGTGGCGGGGATCCCGTCCGTCCTGATGGGCCTCCTGATGATCCTCATGGGTCTGACCGCCTGGTTCGCCCCGCACCACCGGAGCCTGGCCGGGATCGTCACCGCGCTCCTCGCCTGCGCCGCGCTGGTCCTGTCGAACCTGGGCGGCTTCCTGATCGGCACCGTCCTCGGGATCGTCGGCGGCGGGCTGACGTTCGCCTGGCGCCCGGTGGCGGGGCCGGCAGGGGGCGCCGCGGCCCGCGCCGTACCGGACGGCGCGCCCGGCGCCGGTCCGGGCGGTGCGCCGGGCTCCCTACCGGAACCGGCGTCCGCGCCCGGTTCCTGAACCGTGCCCGGTCCGACACCCGCGCCCGCCGAAGCCCGCCCGCCGAAGCCCGACCGCCTGAGCCCGACCCCACCCGGCCGATCCCCCAGGCCGCCCGGGCCCCCGCACGCGCCGCCGCCCCGCGGCCGGCCGTACGCGGGCCCGGTCGGACCGGCCGCACCCCACCCCACTCCCGAAGGAGCACCGCCATGACCACCCGCACCCGCACCCGTCCCCGCACCGCACTCGCCCTCGCGGCCGCCGCCGGCCTCGCCCTCGGGGCGGTGGGCCTCACCGGCCCGGCCGCCGCCGCATCCGGACCGGCCCTGGCCGGCTCCACCACCGTCACCCCGGCCGGCCACTCCTTCAAGGCGGCCCTCACCGGCAAGGCCACCCTCAAGGCCGGCTCCGTCACCGTGACCTGCACCGTCTCCACGTCCACCGGCGCGGTGCCGCAGGCACCCGCCAACCACAACGCGGCCGGCCCGGTCTCGTCCACCATCTCCGCGCCGGCCTACGGCTCCTGCACCACCAGCGTGCCCGGCGTCAGCGCCACGGTGACCACCAGCGGCACCTGGGGCGTCTCCATGCAGCACGGCTCCCCGGTCGTCGCCACCATGACCGTGCCCACCGCCGGCCTGGTCGTCCGCACCAGCGGCATCGCCAGCTGCACGGTCACCGCCGCACCCACCGCGGCCGCCGCCGTGCCCGGCACCTGGACCAACGGCGCCCCGTCCGCGCTCGCCTTCTCCGGCGCGAGCGTCCCGGTCAAGGTGGTCGGCGGCTTCGGCTGTCCGACCAGCGCCACCACCTCCACCTTCACCGCCACCTACCTCGTGACGGACACCACCGACCCGTCCCAGCAGATCACCGTCACCGGCTGAGCGAAGCCCGCCGGCTCGCAGACCCGCCGCCCGGCCCCCGACCGGCCCCCCGAGCCCGGTCACGGTCCGGGCGGCGGCATACTGGCTGCCCGTGATCGAGACCCTCGGCCGACTGGCCGCCGTCGGGCCGTACTTCACCGCGGGCCTCGGAGCGCCCCCGGCCGGGTACCGCCCGCTCACCGAGCTGTACGGGACCGCGCTCGACGGATACGTCGCCGAGACCGCCCGCCGCACGGGCACCGCCCGCACCCGGGTCGCCGCCTCCACCGCCCACCTCGGCATCGCCTCGCGCCTGTGGTCCCTCGCCCTGGGCTGCGCCGCCCTCGACGGCCGGGTCCCCGACCTGGCCCCCGACCGCGTGCTCTGGCACCTCCCGGCCGGCGGCTCCCTCACGCTCTGGCTGCCCGATCCCGAGCCCCGCCCCGAGCGGGGGGCCCAGGGCCTGACCGCCTCCGTACTGGAGGGCAACCTCCCCGTGCTGGACGCCCGGCTGCGCACCGGATCCGGGCTCTCCGACCGGATCCTGCGCGGCAATTCGGCCTCCGCCCTGGTCGGTGCCCTCCGCGTGCTCGAGAACCGGGCGCCCGGCACCCCGTACTCCCCGGCCTCCCTCGTCGCGGAACTCCTGGACGGCGACGGCCCGCTCGCGGACGCCGCCCACACCTGGATCCACGAGCCGGGCCTGGGCACGGCCTTCGTGCGCAACAGTTGCTGCCTCTACTACCAGGTCCCCGGAGGCGGACTCTGCGGCGACTGCGTCCTCCGCACCCGCGTCTCCTCCCGTGCCCCGAAGACCTGAGCCGCCGAGGCCCGGCGCGTAGCATCGGAAGGGGGGACAGCCCACCACCCGGAGGAGGTGGCGTCCATGCCCGAGGTCACCGGTGTCGACCACGTCTGCCTGACCGTGAGCGACGTCAAGCGCAGCGCGGAGTTCTACAACCGCCTGCTCGACACGCAGACGGTGATGGACGTGGAGGACGAGTACGGCCCGTTCCTGGCCGTGGCATCGCCCCTGCTGGTCATCGGCTTCCGCACGCACGGGACGACGAACCAGGCGGACGCCTTCGACGCCACCCGCGTCGGACTCGACCACCTGGCCCTCAGGGTCGCCGACCGCGCGGGCCTGGAAGCCTGGGAAGCCCGTCTCGACGAACAGGAGACGGCGCACTCCGGCATCGTCGAGGATCCGTTCGGGTGGCACCTCAACGTGAAGGATCCGGACGGCATCGCCCTGGAGTTCTACCACCCGGCCCCGGAGGACTGAGGACTGATCGGCCCGCGGCGGGCCCCGCCCCGCCGCACTGCCGGCCGCCCCGCCGCACCCCCCGGCCGCGCTACCGCGCCGGGAAGATCGCGCAGGTCGTGGTCGCGTGGGCGTACAGCCTCCCGTCAGCCACGCCCACCACCCGGGCCTCGGCCGTGCCGATCGTGCGGCCCACGTGGACGGCCGTACCGGTGGCGCGCAGCTTGCCGGTGGCGGCGGTGACCGGGCGGATCATGTGCACGTTGAGCTGCGCCGTCGTGTACGCCGTACCCGCGGGCAGCCGCGACAGCACCGCGCAGCCCAGGGCCGAGTCCAGCAGCGTCGCGAGGTAGCCGCCGTGCACGGTGCCCATCGGGTTGTAGAGGTGCTCGCCGGTCTCGCCCTCGAACACCGCGGTGCCCGGTTCGACGGCGATCAGCGCGAAGCCCAGCGTCCGGCCCATCGGCGGCTGTGGCACGCGCCCGTCGACCATCGAACGCAGGAAGTCGAGGCCGCTCGGGCCGGCGCCGCCCGGCCCGCCGCTGTCGTCGCTCATGTCCCGAGCCTAAGCCCTGCGCGGAAGGGCCGCCGTGGTACGGAGCACGCACGTTCCCCTGCCCACCCGGACGCGCCGAGCACCCCGGCGCGGCGCCCGCAACGGCGCGGGGAACGACCGACTCCGCACGGGCCGGACCGCAAGCTTCCGGCCCCCCATACCGGTTTTCGGCATGTTCCGATGGAATTTGCCAGAACTCCCCAACCCGGCGCCGACGTTGAGTAGCGTCTGTGTCGCCGCCCGTACGCGACCGTCCTGCGCACGGCGGCTGGGAGGGGAGCCCGAGTGCCCGGAATCGATGAGTGTCTGCTCGAAGTGATGGCCGTGCCTGGTGCCCGCGGGGCCGCGCTGGTCGACTGGAGCAGCGGTCTCGCACTGGGCACGATAGGCGACTCGCCGGTCGGCGACCACGAAACCACCGCGGCCGAGACCGCGGAACTCGCCCGCGCGGCCGCCGAGTACGAGTCCTTCTCGGCCATCGGCGTACCGCCCCCCGGCCTGTCGGGCCGGCACAGCGCCAGACCGGCGCCGCCCGAACTCCCGCCCGGCCCGCCCGACGGCGAGCCGCCGGTCGAGGACGTGATCGTCACCACCCGCACCGGCTACCACGTGCTCCGCTTCGTCGAGACGAGCTTCGACAGCAGCGTCTTCATCCACCTCTGGCTGGACCGCACCGCGGGCAACCTCGCCCTCGCCCGGATCCGGCTCCGCGACCTCGCCGGGCGGCTGGTGCTGGGATGAGCGCACACGCGGCGGCCACCACGGTGTCCCCGATGCTCCAACGACTCGCCGACGAACGCGCCACCGGCGCCCTGCTCCGCGACCACGGCACCCTCTTCCTGGAAGACGGCCGGATCGTGCACGCCGAGAGCCCCGCCACCCCCGGGATCGATGTCCTGCTGACGGCCGGCGGCCGGCTGCCCCCCGAGGGCTGGCAGGAGGCCGTGGACCGGGCCGGCCCGCGCCGCGAGGTCGGCCGGTTCCTGGTCGAGAGCGGCCGGCTCGGCGACGGCGAGCTCGAGATCTGCCACCTCGGCGCCGTCTTCGACGCGGCGTTCTTCGCCCTCGCCCCCGGCAGCGGGCCCACCCGCTTCCGGCGCGGCGCCACCCACTGGATCGGCTCCGTGCGCTCGGTCTCCGCCGCCGCCGTGGAGCGCGAGACCGTACGCCGCAGGGAACTCCTCGACACCGTCTGGCCCTACCCCGTGCTCGACACCGCCCCCGTGGTGCCCCGGGCCGCCGCGCCGGGACAGACCGTCACCCCTCGCCAGCGCGCCCTGCTGCGCGCGGCCGACGGGGTCCGCACACCGGCGGCCCTCGCCTGGAAGCTGGGCCGCCCCGCCTTCCACACCCTCCTGGAGGTACGCCGGCTCGCCGCCACGGGCCTGGTCGAGACCCCGCAGGACCCCATGCCCCCACCTCCTTCACCCCTCCCCGGATGGGTAACGCAGGTCGCCTCCCCGGACATCGCCCTGCTCCGTCGGCTCCGTGACGCCCTGGAGGCAACCCTGTGACCACCTCTTCGCTCGGCACCACCCGCCGCTCCGCTCCGGGAAGGCCGTCATGAGGCTCCCGATGCGTCAGCGCGCCGAGAGGAGACAGCATGAAAGGAGACAGCTGATGACGGCAGAGCCCGAGGTGCTCGGTGAACTCAGGCGGCTGCGAGCCCGGTTGCCCCAGCTGACCGGCGCCCTCGCGGCCAGCGTCGACGGCCTCGTCCTCGCCCAGGAGACCTCCGCCATCGAGGCCGAGGGCGTGGCGGCGCTCACCGCCGCCGCGCTCGGCGTCGCGCAGCGCCTCACCGACGCCACCGGCCAGGGCGACTTCCGCGAGCTGCTGGTGCGCGGCGCGGACGGGTACGTCGCCACGTACGCCGCAGGCGGCTCCGCCGTGCTGACCCTGCTCGCGGAACCCCGCATCAACGTCGGCCGCCTCCACCTGGAGGCCCGCCGCTCCAGCGCCCGCATAGGCGAGCTGGTCGACAGCGCCCTCACGCGCCGCGACCCCTGACCCCTCCTCCGTACGACACACCAACCAGACGGTGCAGTTCGCCCGACGGGACCCGGAATCCACCGGGACCGCCCCGGGCACGGTCAAGAAAAGGAAGTACGACAGCCATGGCATCCACCGAAGCCGCCCTCAAAGAAGCCACCACCCTCATCGACGGCGCCATCGGCGCCGCGCTCGTCGACTACACCAGCGGCATGGCCCTGGGCATGATCGGCGGGGGCAAGGAACTCGACCTCAACGTCGCCGCGGCGGGCAACACCGACGTGGTCCGCGCCAAGGTCCGCACCATGGAGATGCTGGGCCTCAAGGACGAGATCGAGGACATCCTGATCACGCTCGGCGGCCAGTACCACCTCATCCGCCTGCTCCGGGCCCGCGGCAACGACGGCCTCTTCCTCTACCTGGCGCTGGACAAGCAGCGGGCCAACCTCGCGATGGCCCGCCACCAGCTCCGGAAGATCGAGAACGAGCTGGACGTCTGACCAGGGTCCCGCGGAGACGGGAACACGACACGGCTGCGGGCCCGTGACGGTCACCGTCACGGGCCCGGCGGCCGTCCGGGTCGGGTTCGGGTCCACCGGACCGCCCGAGCCGACGCGGCGCCGGCTCAGCGCGCGCCGAACACCTGCGTCCAGTACGGGCCCCCGCCGGAGTGGATGCCGACGCCGATCTCCTTGAAGGAGCAGTTGAGGATGTTGGCGCGGTGGCCGGAGCTGTTCATCCAGGCGTCCATCACGTCCGCCGCGGTCCGCTGGCCCATCGCGATGTTCTCGCCGTACGTCGACCAGCGGTAGCCCACCGCCGTGACGCGCTCGCCCGGCCCGTCCCCGTCGGGGTTGGTGTGGTCGAAGAAGTTGCGGGCCGCCATGTCGTCCGAGTGGCCCTGCGCGGCCTGCGTCAGCAGCGAGTTCGCCTTCAGCGGGCCGCAGCCCGCCTTGGACCGCTCCGCGTTCACCAGGCTGATCACCTGCTGCGCGGTGCTCCCGCCGGTGCCCGTGCCGCCCGAGCCGCCACCGCCGGTCCGGGTCGGCCGGGGCGCCGGGGCCGTGGTCTTGCGGGTCGGGGCCTTCGTGGGCGTGGGCTTCGCCGTGGTGGGGCTGGGGGAGGGCTTCGCGCTGGGGCTCTTCGACACCGAGGCGCTCGGCGAGGGCGAGGCGGACGGAGAGGCGGAGGCCGACGGGGAGGCGGCGGAGGACAGCGGGCTCGCCGGCAGCGCGGCGGCGCGGGTGGCGTCGACCCGGCCGGCCTCGTCGCCGTCGTGCGGCGCGGCCACGAAGTAGAAGGCGCCGCCGCCGAGCGCCACCACCGCGACACCGGCCGCCACCGCGGTACGGCGCCGTCCGCGGGCCTGCCGGCGGCGGGCCGCCCGGCCCGGGCCCGCGCCCTCGTGGTGGACCGACGACAGCGGACGGGACGCGCCCGCCGGAGTGAGGGACGTCGTGTCCGAGGCGGCCGCGGCGGCGCCGGCGGACCAGCCGACCGCCTCCTGGACCTGCGTGGCCAGCAGCGCCGACGGGGGCACCAGCAGCAGACCGGCGAGCAGCCCCTCGGCGGGCATCAGGCCGTGCCACAGCCCGGCACAGTGCGCGCAGGACCGGGCGTGCCTGGCTATTCGCTTGCGCCACAGCGCCGACGGCCGGCCGTCCCAGACACCCGTCTCGGCGCGGAGCTGCGGGCACAGGGGGTTCGCGCCGAGCGCCCGTACGACCACCCGTGCGGCCTCCAGCTGCGCCTTCATCCGCTGCACCCGTACGGCGGTGTGCTGCGGCGACAGGCCCAGCGCGGCGGCCACCTCCTGGCGGGTGAGCTCGCCCGCGCACTCCAGCCACCAGAGGGAGAGCAGGGCGCTGTCCTCGGGTTCCATCCACCGGGTGGCCTCGGCGGTCTCCCGGCGCTGTCCGGACAGGTTCAGGCGTACGACGGTGAGGTCGACGAAGTCGGCTCCGGGGTCGGCCAGGTGCCGCGCGTCGTCCAGCGGTCCGCTGCCGTACCCGGTCTGCTGCGCGTGCCAGTGGCTGCGGAGCACGTTCATCGCGATGGCCACGAGCCAGGAGCGGAAGCTGTCGGGGGAGCGCAGCGTGCCGAGCCCGTCCAGGGCCTTCAGCATGGTCTCCTGCACCACGTCGTCCACGTCGTGGTGGCCGTTCATGGCACGGCCGACGATGTTGTAGACCAACGGCAGGTAGGCGGCGACCAGCTGGTCCTGCGCCTGCAGGTCACCACTCTGTGCCGCTCTGACCAGATCTGTACCGTGCTGTCCGCTCATGTTCGGAATCACCCTGCCTGTCCCCTGCTGCTGTCGATGCCCAACACCTGGGAGACCGCAGGGCATCCGCCCGATAACGAAAACCGCCGGAACTTTCCCGCCCGGTTTTCCGGGACGGGCGCCCGGCGTCCGAACGGGCGGCCGACACGCTACCCCGGTTTCCGGGCGCCCACAGCCCCGGACCCCTCGTTGCCGAGGGGTCCGGGGGGTCCCGTGGGGGGGATTCGGGGTGTTCTGCCCGCGTGACGTCCGCCACTCGGGCCGGGGCGGGGGCGCCGTACGGCCGCCCCCGCGGGTCAGGCCTTGACCGGCTGCGCCTCGGGCGGAGTGCCGGGGGCGGGTACGGCGGCCTCCGGGGCGGGGCCGTGGCCGTCGTCGAGCAGGGTGGTCTCGTCGAAGGGCAGCCGGCCCGCCAGCACCTCGGCGGCCCGTGCCCGGTCGAACTCCTTCGTCCAGGTGCCGATCAGCACGGTGGCCACCGCGTTGCCCGCGAAGTTCGTCAGGGCCCGTGCCTCGCTCATGAACCGGTCGATGCCCACGATCAGGCCCACGCCGTCCACCAGCTCCGGCCGGTGCGACTGCAGGCCGCCGGCCAGGGTGGCCAGGCCGGCGCCCGTCACGCCCGCGGCGCCCTTCGAGGCGATCACCATGAAGACCAGCAGGGAGACCTGCTCGCCGATCGAGAGCGGGTTGCCCATGGCCTCGGCGACGAACAGCGAGGCCATCGTCAGGTAGATCGCGGTGCCGTCGAGGTTGAAGGAGTACCCCGTGGGCACCGTGATGCCGGTGACCGGCTTGGAGACGCCCAGGTGCTCCATCTTGGCGATCAGCCGCGGCAGCGCCGACTCCGAGGACGAGGTGGAGAGGATCAGCAGGAACTCCCGGCCCAGGTACTTCAGCAGCGCGAACACGCTGATCCCGGTGCACACCCGCAGCAGCGTGCCCAGCACCACGAAGACGAAGAGCAGACAGGTCGTGTAGAAGCCGATCATGATCACGGCGAGGGACTTCAGCGCGTCCGTCCCCGTGGCGCCGACCACGGCGGCGATCGCGCCGAAGGCGCCGACCGGAGCCGCCCACATGATCATCGCCAGCACCCGGAAGACCAGCCGCTGCACGTGTCCGATCCCGCGCAGGACCGGCTCGCCCGCGGTGCCCATGGCCTGGAGCGCGAACCCGCACAGCAGGGCCACCAGCAGGGTCTGCAGCACCTCGCCGCCGGTGAACGCGGAGACCAGGGTGGTCGGAATGATGCCGAGCAGGAACTCGGCGGTGCTCTCCGCGCCGCCGTTCTTCGCCTGCTCCTCGCCGGCGTGCCGCACGGCCTCGGTCAGGTGCAGCCCGCTGCCCGGCTCCAGCAGGTTGCCGACGAGCAGGCCGATGGCCAGCGCCACGGTGGACATGACCATGAAGTAGCCGAGCGCCAGACCGCCGACGGCGCCCACCTTGGCCGCCTTGCGTACCGAGCCCACCCCGAGCACGATCGTGCAGAAGATGATCGGGGAGATCATCATCTTGATCAGGTTCACGAAACCGGTGCCGAGCGGCTTGAGCTCGACGGCCACCCCCGGGGCGGCGAAGCCCACGGCGATGCCGAGCACCACTGCGGCGATCACCGCGAGGTAGAGGTAGTGCGTTCTGTCCCGACGCCGGCTGCTGTCCCGCTCGAGTACGGCCACGAAAGTCTCCTGAAGTCGCGCATCTGTCCCGGACCCGGCCCGCCGCCCACGCGGCTCACGTTCCGGCGGGGGGTCCCGGCGACTATCCACCAGCCCTGTGACCGCGGTCACCCTTGCGTTCATTTCGTTCACCGGCCGGTGCAGACTGACGCGCATGCTCCGCATCCCCCGCCCGCGCAGCCTGGCCGGCCAGCTCTTCGCCGTGCAGGCCGTGCTGATCGCCGTCGTGGTGGCCGGGTGCGCCTTCCTCGCGTACGTCAACGCCCGAGCCCGCGCCGAGGAGTCCGCCGGGCTCCAGGCGCGCGCCGTGGCCCGCTCGGTGGCGGACGCCCCCTCGGTGCGCGACGCCGTGCGCGGCACCGACCCGTCGGGAGCCCTCCAGCCGTACGCCGAGCAGGTCCGCGTCGACTCCGGCGTCGACTTCGTCACGATCATGGACCCGGCCGGGGTGCGCTGGACGCACCGCGACCCCCGCCGGATCGGCGAGCGCTTCCTCGGCAACACCGGGCCCGCACTGCGCGGGCGGACGTTCAGCGAGACGTACACCGGCACGCTCGGCCCCTCCATCCGGGTGGTCACCCCGATCCGCGACGGCGGACGGATCACCGGCCTGGTCGCCGCCGGCATCACGGTGGAGTCGATCGGCGACCGGGTGGCCGGCGAGGTCGCCGCCCTCGCCTGGGTGGCGGCCGGCGCCCTGGTCTTGGGCGGCCTCGGCACGTACGTGATCAACGCCCGGCTGCGCCGTCACACGCACGGCATGAACGCCGCCGAACTCAGCCGGGTGTACGACTACCACCAGGCCACCCTGCACGCGGTCCGCGAGGGCCTGGTGATGCTCGACGGGCAGCGCCGGGTCCTGCTGGTCAACGACGGGGCGCGGGAGCTGCTCGGGGTGCGCGACGCCGACGTGCTGGGGCGCAACGTGGCGGAACTCGGCCTGCCCGCACCGCTGACCGGCGCCCTGCTGGCCGCCGAGCCCCGGCTCGACGAGGTGCACCTGACCGCCGAGCGGGTCCTGGTGGTCAGCACCGCGCCGGTCGCCGGCGGCGGGCGCCGGGGCACCGTGGCCACCCTGCGCGACCACACCGAACTCCAGTCCCTGGCCGGGGAGCTGGACCACGAGCGGGGCTTCACCCAGGCGCTCCGCTCGCAGGCGCACGAGGCCGCGAACCGGCTGCACACGGTGGTCTCCCTGATCGAACTCGGGCGCACCGGGGAGGCGGTGGAGTTCGCCACCGCCGAACTGGAGCTGGCCCAGGCCCTCACCGACCAGGTGGTCGCCGCGGTGGACGAGCCGGTGCTGGCGGCCCTGCTGCTGGGCAAGGCGGCCCAGGCGCACGAGCGGGGCGTGGAGCTGGTGGTGGCCCCCGAGTCGCGGATCGGGGCCCCGGGCGCCCTGCCCGTACGGGACCTGGTGACGGTCCTGGGCAACCTGGTCGACAACGCCGTCGACGCCGTGACCGGCACCCCCGGGGCGCGGGTCACGGTCACGGCCGGCACCGACGCGGAGCCGGGCACCCTGGTGCTGCGGGTGGCGGACAACGGGCCGGGCCTCCCGGCCGGCGCCGAGGTGTTCCGGCGCGGCTGGTCGGAGAAGGGACCCGGCCGCGGCCTGGGCCTCGCCCTGGTCGAGCAGGCCGTGCGCCGCCACGGCGGCACCGTGACCGCCGCGCACACCGCGTCCGGCGGCGCCGAGTTCACCGCCCGGCTGCCCCTCCCCGACGGCGCCGGCCCCCGGACGGGGGCCGGCGGGTGAGCACCGCGGACCCGGTACGGGTGCTGGTGGTCGAGGACGACCCGGTGGCCGCGGACGCCCATGCCCTGTACGTGGGCCGGGTCCCGGGCTTCGAGGTGGCCGGCGTCTGCCACACCGCCGCGGCGGCCCGCCGCGAGCTGGAGCGCACCCGGGCCGACCTGCTCCTGCTGGACCTCTACCTGCCGGACGGGCACGGCCTGCGGCTGGCCCGGGCGGTGCGGGCCGCCGGGCACCCGGTGGACGTGATCGTGGTGACCTCGGCGCGGGACCTCGCGGTGGTGCGGGAGAGCGTCTCGCTGGGCGTCGTGCAGTACGTACTGAAGCCCTTCGCCTTCCCGACGCTGCGGGACCGGCTGCTGCGGTACGCCGAGTTCCGCGCCGCGGCCGGCGAGGCGAGCGGCCAGGACGAGGTGGACCGGGCCCTGTCCGCCCTCCGCGCCCCGCAGCCCGCCGCGCTGCCCAAGGGGCTCAGCGCCCCCACCCTCGACCGGGTCACCTCGATCCTGCGGGACTCCGACGAGGGCCTGACCGCCGCGGCCCTCGCCGGGACCGCCGGCATCTCCCGGATCACCGCCCGCCGCTACCTGGAGTACCTGGTCGACTCCGGGCGGGCCGGCCGCAGCCCCCAGTACGGCCAGGTGGGCCGTCCGGAACTGCACTACCGCTGGCTGCCCGAGTCCCGCTGAACCGGTGTGCGGTTCCGGCGGCCCGCCCCTCCGCAGCGCCGTTTTCGCGGGCCGCCGCGCCGGGTGCGGCCGCCCGCCCCGCCGGGACCCCGAAGCCCGCCCCCACGGGCCCGGCGGCGCCCCGGCCGCCCGGCCTCCCGTGTGACGGCGTCGGGCAGGGGTAGCGTTGGCAGTAGCAACCCGACAGCGCCGGATGGGGGTGACAGTCGTGCCGACGTCGAGCGAGGACGTCTTCGGTGCGCCGTGCTGGGTCAGCCTCACCGCGCGTGACCTGGAGGCGGCCCAGCACTTCTACGGAGCGGTCCTGGGGTGGCACTTCCGCCCAGGCCGGCTCGGGGACGCCTTCAGCGTGGCCTTCGTGAACGGAGCGCCCGTCGCGGGCATCGGGGCGCTCGCCGAGAGCTTCGCGGTATCGGTGGCCTGGATCCCGTACTTCGCCGTGGCCGACGCGGACGCGACGGCCGCAAAGATTCGCGAGCGCAGCGCCACCGTCGCCGTGGGCCCGCTCTCGTTCGGCCTGGGCCGTGCGGCCCTCGCCGCCGACCGGGACGGCGCGATCTTCGGCATCTGGCAGGGCCGGGTGATCAGGGACTGGGCGGTCGGCCGCAGCCGCGCCCCCGCCTGCCTGGAGCTCTACACGCGGGACGCGTTCGCCGCGGCGATCTTCTACGCCGAGGTCCTCGACTGGGCCAGCGGCCGCGAGGGCTGCTGCGAGGTCTCGTACGAGAGTGACCACGTGGTCCTGCGCCACGGGACCGGGGCGGTGGCCCGGATCCGCGGCGGCGCCGTCGACGAGGCGCCTGACCCGCAGGTCAGGCCGCGCTGGCACGTGCACTTCCGGGTGCCCGACCTGTCCCGGGCCATCGACACCGCCACGCTCCTCGGGGGCACCGCGGTCACGCCCGTACGCGCCGACGGCACGCACAACTGGATCACCCTGCGGGACCCCGAGGGCGCCCTGTTCACGGTCACCGCCCCGCTCCCCGCCGACCTGGCCGAGGCGCCGGTCGCGGCCGCGGGGGCCGGCAGCCCGGCCGGGCCCCTGGACTGACGCGGGCGGGGGCTCCGCCCGCCCCGCCCGCCCTGCGCCCCGCCCCTGCGTCCGCGGCGCGCCCCTGCCGCCGCGTGGTTTAATAAATGCACGTGCATTTATTAAATCGGAGGGACGGGCATGGCCGGACGGCCCAGGGGCGTGGACGACGCGGTGATCCTGCGCGCCGCGGTGGACGTGATGGGCCGGGTCGGCCCGGCGAAGCTGACGCTGGCCCTCGTGGCCCGCGAGGTGGGGCTCGTACCCGGCACGCTCGTGCAGCGCTTCGGCTCCAAGCGCGGCCTGCTGCTCGCCCTCGCCGCGCACTCCGCCGCGGACACCGAACAGCTCGCCGCAGATCTGCGGGCCGCCCACGACTCGCCCCTGGACGTCCTGGCGGCGTTCCTGGCGGCCCTGCACGCCCCGATGACCACTCCGGAGGCGTACGCCCACCACCTGGCCTTCCTCTGCGCCGACCTCGCGGACGACGAGTTCCGCGCCCGGGCGCTCGCCGCGGAGCAGGACCACGCCGCCCGCGTCACGGGACTGCTCGCCGAGGCGGCGGACGCCGGTCTGCTCCGCCCCGGCACGGACCCGGCCGCCCTCGCCGCCACCGTCCGGGCGGCCACCACCGGCTGCGGGGTGCTGTGGGCCGTCGACCGGCGCGGCACCCTCCTCGACCGGCTGCGCACCACGCTCGACGCCGTACTCGCCCCCCACCTCGCCCACCCCCAGGAGGACGCATGACCAGCTCCCGTACGCACGCCGCCCGCCCCGACGCGCCTGCCGCACCCGCCCGGGAGCGCGCCTTCCGCGGCCTGGTGTTCATCGCCACCAGCCTCGACGGCTTCATAGCCCGCCCGGACGGCGACATCGAGTGGCTCACCGGCCGCGGCGAACAGGCCGGCAGCAGCGCCGACGTGGGCTACGACGCCTTCTTCGCCGGAATCGACACCCTCGTCATGGGCCGTGGCACCTACGAGAAGGTGCTCACCTTCGGCTTCTGGCCCTACGAGGGCAAGCGCGTCGCCGTCCTGAGCGGCACCCTGGTCACCGAGGACCCGAACGTCACCGTCCACCGCACCCTCGACGCCCTGCTCGACGCGCTGGCCGCCGACGGCGCCCGCAACGTGTACGTGGACGGCGGCCGGGTCATCCAGACCTTCCTGCGGGAGGGGCTCGTGGACGAGCTGTGCCTCACCACCGTGCCCGTGCTGCTCGGCGAGGGCCTTCCCCTGTTCGGCGCCACCGGCCGCGACATCGACCTGGTCCACCGGGAGAGCCGGGTGCTCGGTGCCGGCTTCGTCCAGCACACCTACGCCATCGGGCTCCCGGGCCAGGGCTGATCGCGCCACTTCCCGGCCCGTCGGGGTGGCGTTCGCGCCCAAGATCCAGATGCTGGGCACATGGAGTTCCCCGTGCGCCCGCTCCGGGCCCAGACCGTTCCCGACCTGCCCGGCGGCCCGGGATGGTGGTACGAGCCGGAGTTCGACGGCCAGCGCACCCTGCTCTTCCGGGAGGAGGGCGCGGTACGGCTGCACACCGGCACCGGCCGGACCGTCACCGCCCTCTGGCCCGACCTGGTGCACGCCGCCACCCGGCTGCCGCCCGGCACCGTCGTCGACGGGGTGGCGGTCATCTGGCGCGACGGCTGCCTGGACCCGGCCGCCGTGCACGCGCGGGCCGGGGCCAGTCCCGTCCGGGCCCGCGAGCTGGCCGGGACGCTGCCCGCCTCGTACGCCGTCTTCGACCTGCTCGCCCACCCCGTCCACGGCGACGTGCGGGCCCTGGGCTACGCCGAGCGCCGGGGGCTGCTGCTGGACGTCCTCGGCGAGCCGGTGCCCCCGGTCCAGCCGGTGCCCGCCACGGACGACCACGAGACCGCGCTCATCTGGTACGAGGCGCTGCGCGACCAGGGCATCGAGGGCGTCATCGCCAAGCCCGAGGACTCTCCGTACCGGCCGGGCGCGGCGGACTGGCGGTGCCTGCGGCACTCCGAGAGCGCCGAGCTGCCGGTGGTGGGCTACACCGGGGCGGCCTCGCTGCCCAAGGCGCTGGCCGTGGAGCTGCCCGACGGGCGGCGGGTGCTGACCGAGCCGCTCGGCGCCGGGCCGGCGGCCCAGGCCGCGCCGTTCCTGACCGCAGCGGGTGCCAGGGAGCGGGACCGGACCGGGGACGGTGAGGCGTACGCCGGGACCGCCCCCGGGCTGGTTGCGCTGGCCCGCACCGGCACGGCGGTGCATGCGGCGGTGCGTGTGGTGGCCGTCCGCCGGGTGTTCGGGTCCGAGGGGTCCGGGGGCGGTGGCGGGGGAGCGGCGTAATCTGGAAGTGGACTCGGGGGCCGTTCGTCCCGCCGGGAGGCGGTAGGCCATGGCTGGAATCCTGCAGAGGAACTTCGACTCCCCCGACGAGACCCGCCCGTTCCCGGAGAACAGCGGCAGGCTCGACGTCATCAACACCGACAAGGGAGCGGTCGGACGCGCGGTCTTCGAACCGGGCTGGCAGTGGTCGAAGCACATCAAGCCCCTTGCGGGGACGGAGAGTTGCCAGGCCGCGCACACCGGGTACGTCGTGAGCGGACGCATGAAGGTCGTCATGGACGACGGCGACTCCACGGAGTACGGCGCCGGCGACTTCATGGTCGTCGAGCCGGGCCACGACGCCTGGGTCCTGGGCGACGAGGCCTGCGTCGCCGTCGACTGGACCGGCTTCGGCGAGTACGCCAAGTCCTCCTGAGCCCGTCCGCCGGGTCTTCGGGAGCGGGCCCGCCTGCCGCAACACGACGGTCCCGGACGGCCGTGTGGCCGTCCGGGACCGTTGGTGCGATGTGGTGCCGCCGGGGACCTAGAAGGTCAGGTTCCAGGCGTCGATCTTGCCGACGTCCTGGCTGGCGACGTCCTGCACGCGCAGCTTCCACGTGCCGTTGGCCGCCTCGGACGAGGCGTTGACCGTGTAGGTCTTCAGCACGTTGTCGGTGCCGTCGTTGTTGGCGAAGTCCTCCAGCAGGTAGACCGAGCCGTCCGGGGCCACCAGCGAGATCACCAGGTCACCGCGGTAGGTGTGCTTGACGTCCACGCCGACCTTGAGCGTGGCCGGGGCGTTGCCCGTCACGCCGGAGACCGTGAGGGGGCTCTCCACGGTCGCGTTGTCGTTGACGGTGACGTCGGTGGTGGTCTCGAAGAACTTGCCGGGCGGCGGGGTCGCGCCGACGGCCTTCAGGGCGTCGGTCTGGCCCTCGCCGAAGAAGCCGTTCTTCGCGGTGGTGCCGGTGCAGCGGCTGTCGGAGGGGCAGGCCGTGTCGTTGGCCTGGGTCGCCAGCGCGTTGCGCAGGTCCGCGGGGGTGTACGTCGGGTTGACGCTCGCGAGCAGCGCCGCGACGCCCGCGACGTGCGGCGAGGCCATCGACGTGCCGTTCTTGCTGCCGTACTTGCCGCCCGGCAGGGTCGAGTACACGCCGGACGAGCCGTCGCCGCCCGGGGCCGCGATGTCGATGACGTCACGGCCGAAGTTGGAGTACGAGGCCTTGACGTTGCCCTGGCCCATCGCCGCGACCGTCACGACGCCCGGCAGCTCGGTCGGGATGTCGAGGCAGGCGTTGGTGATGGTGCGGGTCACCGGCGTCGAGTCGTTCGGGCTCTCGGTGTCCGTGGTCTTGTTGGCCAGGTCGATGTTCGAGTTGCCGGCCGCGGCGACCTGGAGCGAACCCTTGCCCTCGGCGTAGGCCTGGGCGCGCCTGACGCCCTCGATGATGGCCGCCTGGTCCAGGTTGTCCGGGCAGTTGAACTGCCACGGGTCGGTGTAGTAGCTGTTGTTGGTGACCTTGAAGCCGTGGTCGCCCGCCCACATGAAGCCGCAGATGGTGTTCTCGGCGAAGAAGAGGGTCGAGCCCGGCTCCGCGATGCGCACCGAGGAGATCTTCACGCCCGGCGCGACGCCGATGACGCCCTTGCCGTTCTTGGCGGCGGCGATGGTGCCGGCGACGTGGGTGCCGTGGGTGTCCACGTCACGCCAGGCGCCGGTCCGGGCGTCGGCCTTGCCGTAGGCGCAGGAGGCCGAGTCCGCCGCGTTGAAGTTGGGCGCGATGTCCTGGTGCAGGTCGTCCACGCCGGTGTCGAGCACGCCGACCTTGACCGTGGCGGAGCCGGTGGTCACGGCCCAGGCCTGGTCGGCCTTGATCTGGGTCATGTCCCAGCGGTTCGACTCCGTCAGCGTGGTCGGCGTCTGGGAGGGCGCGGTCGGGATGGCCGGGTTGTACGCGTCGGCCGGGACGTCAGAGGTACGGGTCGCACCCACCTGCTGGACGCCGGAGACCGAGCGCATGGCCGAGGCGAACGCCGACGAGGTCGAGTGCGCCACGATGACGCCGATGGCGTCGTAGGAGGCGAAGACCGAACCGCCGTTGTTGGCGACGGCGGTCCGGACGGCCGTGGTGTCACCCGGCGTCGTGACGACCAGGTAGGCACGGGTGCCCGCGGCCCAGCCGGCGACGGCCGCCTTCGCTGCGGTGCGGGCGGAAGAGGTGGGCGTTGCCTGTGCGCGCGGAGTGTCCGACGTGGGTGCTGCGTTGGCGATCCCCGAGGGGGTCACGAACACGGCGGCGGCACTGAGCGCGGCGACCGCGACCGCGGTGCGGCGCAGTCGTCGGGATATGTGGGGAGTCAATGCGTCCTCCGAGGGCCCGATGGGGCTGGTGGCGCCATCGGGCCAGGTGAATAAAGGGGTGGACGCAAGATGTCACGTACATGCCCAGTAAGGGAAGAGCCTTGTTTTCCCGCCGCGTTCAGGCCAAAGTTGATCGATTACGAGGCCCCGCGCCGCCGGTCCTCCCGCCACCGCCCCGGAGCCCCCTGGGACGGCGGGCCGCCGCCCGGTCGGACGGCGGGCTCCAGCAGTCGTTCGCGCAGGCGCCCGAGCAGTTCCTCGTCCACGCCCAGGTGGCCGGTGGCGTACGCGTGGACCGAGCCGTACGTCGCCGCCAGGTCGGCCAGGAACAGCCGGATCACCTGCTCCGGTGCCCGCCCGTAGCCCGGCCAGCGCATCTCCCGGTCCGGGTTGGCGGCGTGCCAGTCGGCCAGCAGCCGCTCCGTGGCCAGTTCGGTGAGCGCGAAGTCGGCCGCCACCGTGTCCTCGTCGACGCCGAGCAGGATCAGCACCAGCGCCGCCAGCAGGCCGGTGCGGTCCTTCCCGGACGCGCAGTGGAACACCTGCGCGTCCTCGCCCTCCGCGATGACCTCCAGCGCGTCGCGCAGCTCGGCCGCACCGTCCAGGGCCACCTCGGCGTACCGGTCGGCCAGGTAACGCCACGGGTCCAGCTCGGGGTCGATCTGCGCCTGGTCGTACGGCCGGTGCTCGATGCTCAGGTTCACGTACGCAAGGTCCTCGGCCTCCGGCACCCGGCCGCAGGACGCGATCTCCCAGGGGTAGCGCAGGTCGATCACGGTACGGATGCCCAGCTCGCGGAACCGCTCCCAGTCCGCGCCGGCCAGCTTGCCGAGGGAGTCGGCCCGGTACAGCCGCCCCCAGCGGACGGTCCGCCCCTCTGCGGTGCGGTAGCCGCCCAAGTCGCGGAAGTTGTGCAGCCGTTCGAACTCCAGGTGTCTCGTCACGGGCCACACCCTAAGCACTGAATACGATCTTCCGCCCGACCGCGACGCACCCCACGTGGCGGGGCGGCAGCGGGACGAGGTGGTGCCGGCCGCCATGGCGCGGCCCGGGAGTGTGGGCCCCGCGCACATGGAGGGTCCCCGGAGCCGCGCCTAGATTCCCGGTCATGACGAACGCACCGCACTCCGCGCCCCCGCCGCTGTCCGGCCGCACCGCGCTGGTCACCGGAGGGGGCGGCGGCATCGGCCGGGCCTGCGCCCACGCGCTCGCGGCCGCCGGCGCCGCCGTCCACGTGACCGACCTCGACGCCGACGCGGCCAAGGCGGTCGCCGCCGCCGTCGGCGGCACCGCGCACGTGGCCGACCTGGCCGACCCCGCCGCCGTCGACGGCCTCCCGGCGGCGGTCGACGTGCTGGTCAACAACGCGGGCCTGCAGCACGTCGCGCCGCTGCACACCTTCCCGCCCGAGCGCTTCGCCCGCATCCAGCAGGTCATGGTGACCGCACCGTTCCTGCTGATGCGCCACACCCTGCCGCACATGTACGCGCGTGGCTGGGGCCGCGTGGTGAACATCTCCAGCGTCCACGGGCTGCGCGCCAGCGCGTACAAGTCGGCGTACGTCGCCGCCAAGCACGCACTCGAAGGACTGAGCAAGGTCCTCGCCGTCGAGGCCGCGCCGCACGGCGTGACCAGCAACTGCGTCAGCCCCGGCTACGTCCGCACCCCGCTCGTCGAAGGCCAGCTGCGCGACCAGGCCGCCGCCCACGGGCTGCCCGCCGAGGAGGTGCTCGCGGAGGTGCTGCTGGCCCGCTCCCCGATGAAGCGGCTCATCGAGCCGGAGGAGGTGGCCGCCGCCGTCCTCTGGCTCTGCGGCCCCCACACCGGCCACGTCAACGGCACCTCCCTCGCCCTGGACGGCGGCTGGACGGCCACCTGACCGGCCTGCCCGGTCCGAGGGACGCGGGCTAGGCCGTCTCTTTCGGATCTTGCCGGTTAAGCCCGCGTCGTCCGGTGCCGTGCATCGCAAGGCGGAGAGGCGCCCGTGTACTGGACGTACTTGGGCGCCTCGACAACGCGGCGAGGCGCGGTGCCGGGCGGCGCGGGTCAGGCATGATCCGGAAGAGACGGCCTAGTTGTATTGAGCACGAGCGTTGTTAACACGGCCAGGTCTTGATCATGGCGAAGACCTCCGGTGTGGTGGAGGTGTCTAGGACTACACCGCACGGAGGTCTTCGTGTCCCACCGTAATGCCCGGCTGACCGTTCACGGCAGGCGGATCCTGGTCGAACGTGTCTTGTCCGGCCGACCGGTCGCGCACGTGGCCGCGGAGATGGGCATATCCCGCCCCACCGCACACAAATGGGTCCGCCGCTGGCGGGCCGAGGGCGATGCAGGCCTGCACGATCGTTCCAGCCGGCCTCACACACTCCCGCACCGGACTCCCGCCGCCCTCGAGGCTCGGGTCTGCCGCCTGCGGACCAGGCGCAAGCTCGGCCCGGCCCGCATCGGCCCGATCCTGGACCTTCCTGCTTCGACCGTGCACCGGATCCTGGTCCGGCACGGTCTGAACCGGCTGGCCTGGCTGGACCGGCCCACCGGCAAGCCAATCCGCCGCTACGAACGGTCCAGGCCCGGCGAGCTGGTCCACGTCGACATCAAGAAGCTCGGCAACATCCCCGCCGGCGGCGGCTGGCGAGCTGTCGGCAGATCCGCCGGCGACCGCAACCGCCAGGCCACCACGACCGAGCGCAAGAGCTGCACGCCGGTGATCGGCTACTCCTTCATCCACTCCGCCGTTGACGACCACTCCCGCCTGGCCTACAGCGAAGTCCTCCCCGACGAACGCCAGCACACCGCCATCGCCTTCTGGCAACGGGCCCAGGCCTTCTTCACCGCCCACCACATCACCGTCGAACGGGTGCTGACCGACAACGGCTCCTGCTACAAGTCCAAGCTGTTCACCCAGACCCTGACAGCGGCCGGCATCGCCCACAAGAAGATCCGCCCCTACCGGCCCCAGACCAACGGCAAGGTCGAACGCTTCAACCGCACCCTCGCCGAGGAGTGGGCCTACCAGCGGCCCTACCGATCCAACGACGAACGGACCAGGGCCCTGGCAGACTTCCTCCACCACTACAACCACCACCGCTGCCACACCGCCCTCGGCGGACACCCACCCATCACCCGCGTCAACAACGCTGCGGGTCAATACACCTAGTCCTTGCCGCGGCCCGTCATCATGTCGCGCAGGCGGTCGACCAGGCCGATGCCCGGCGCGAGGATCTTGTTGGCCGGGGGCTTGTCGGGGGTGGAGGGGTGCGGCCGGGTCGGGGCCGTCTTCTTGGCCTGCCGGGCCTTGTCGCCGAGCTCGTACAGGAAGTCGTCCGGGCACTGGCTCCGGAGCCTGGGGAAGAGGTTGGACTCCTCGTCGGCGATGTGGTCCCGCACCTCCGTCATCAGCCGGCGCACCAGGTGGTCGAACTCCGGGTCGTCCGCCTCGCAGCCCTCCAGCTGCTTCATCAGCCGCTCGACGGTGGCGTGGTCCTCCAGCTCCCGGTCGGCCAGGCCGTCGCCGTCCGTGACGTGCTCGCGCACGGCCGGGTACAGGTACGCCTCCTCGGCGACGGAGTGGCGCACCAGCTCCATCGTCGCCTGGTCCGCGAGGTGCTTGCGGCGCTCGTCGCCGGACGGCAGTTCCTCGATCTTCGCGAAGAACTCCTCGACCTCCCGGTGGTCGGCGATGAGCTCTTCGATGATGTTGCCGCCGTGTCCCATGGCACTGTCTCCTGTCGGTACGGGGCAGCCTTGCTGCGGTCACTGGCGCGGCTTCCCCGCTTCCCCTCCGGATAAAGTGGAAATCTGCAGAATTTCGAGCCCGGGACGGCCACGATGGCTGCGGAACTGCCCCTCTCCCCTCTGATCGCCGCCACCACCCAGTGGCTGACCAGTGCCTTCCCCTCCGCACGCGGCGCCTTCCAGCGGAGTCTCGCCGAGGCCCAGGCGCGCCAGGCGGTGACGGTCGCCGCGTGGCTGCGCTACCCCAGCGAGTTCGATGGCCAGCTGGTCGCGCTGACGGGTCCGGGGGGCGCCGCGAAGCTCGACTGGATCACCGGCGCCGACGCACACGCCCACGGGAACGGCCGGGAGGCCTGGCGCACCTGGGTCGACGAGGTGGTGGCGAGCTGGGCCGCCTGCCTGCTCAGCACGCCCCGCCTCGCCGAGGCCGCCGTCCTGACCGTCTCGGGCTCGGCGCACTCCGGCCCGGTGCCGGCCGACTTCCGCCGCCTGGCCAGGCCCGGGGAGGACGACCGCCGGGCCGCCGCCCTCCTGCGCCACCCGGACCTGCTGGCCCCCATCGCCGACCTGCACCGGGCGGAGCTGGTGGACCTGCTGGGCGGCCCGGAGGCCTGAGCGGCCCCGCCCCTCGCGCCCGCCCTTCCCGCCCGGCCGGCACCCGGCTCAGCCGCCGCCCGCCCAGTTCCCCGACCGCCCGGCACCCGGCTCAGCCGCCGGCCGGCACTACGGCGGGGGATGCCGCGCCCGGTACCAGGATGCGGGGCCCCCCGCTGCCGTCCGCCGGGACGGACCAGACGTCGTTGGTGCCGTCGCCGCGCTGGAGGGCGTACGCGACGGTGGCGTCGTCGAGCCACGCCGCCTGGTCGTCCACCGTCCGGGTCTCCGCCAGTTCCGTGCGGCGCAGCGTCGCGAGGTCGAGGACGGACAGGCGCCAGCCCTTGGCCGGGTCGGCACCGACGGCCTCCTTGAAGGCCACCCGCCGGCCGTCGGGCGACAGCGACGGGCACTCCACGTTGTCCGCGAGGGCGCGCAGGGTCCTCGCCGCCAGGTCCCCTTCCACCAGCGACCGGGTGCCCGCGCTGGACACGGTCGCGTAGAAGCGGTTGCCGTCGGCGGCGAACGTGACGCCCCAGACGTTGACGTCCGCGGCCCGGTACCGGCGCCCCTGCCGGAAGACGGCGAAGTCCTCCAGGGAGGACTCCAGCCGCCCCGTCCGCGTGTCGAGGATCCCGGTCCTGGTCGAGAAGCCGCCGCCGGCGTACGAGTCGCCGCCCACGAACGTGGTCCAGGCGACCAGCCGTCCGTCGGGGGAGACGCGGGTGCGGTTGGGCAGGCCGGTCAGGGAGACCGTGCGCCGGGGGCGCAGGTCCCGGTCCAGGACCAGCAGCTTCGGGGCGCTGAGGGCGCCCGCCGGGGTGAGACAGGCGGTGGTGCCGCCGGCCGTGTAGGCGCGGTCGCAGCGCAGCTCCGTGACGGTGCGGGGGCCGGACGGGTCGGCGACGGACACCGTGGAGAGCAGCCCGTTGCTCAGGACCCGCAGCCCCGCGCCGGGCCGCTGGGGCGCGCCCGCGGGGGCTCCGGCCGCGGTGCCGCCCGCGGGTGAGCCGGCCGCCGCGTCCTGCCGGGCGAGCACGACGGAGGTGGCCGCCAGGGCCGCCAGGACGACGGCGGCGGCCACGGTGACCAGGATCCGGGCGCGCCGGGTGAGGCCGTTCATGAAGGGGAACCGGTCCTTTCGCCCGGGGTCCGGGCATCGGGGGCCCCGGTGGGGGAATCGGGTGCCCCGGTCCGGGGACCGGGGGAGCCGGGGAGGGCCCGGGAGCCGAGGAGGAACGCCGTGAGGACGCCGGTGACGACCACCGCGACGGCGGCGCCGCGGCTCGCGGCCGCGCTGCCCCACGCCTGCCACGCCAGGCCGAACAGCACCGAGGAGCCGAGGTAGGCCAGCGCCTGGCCGCTCTGCACCAGCGCGATGCCGGTGGTCCGCAGCCGTTCCGGCAGGACCGGGCCGGCCAGCGCCATCAGGACGCCCTCGGTGGCGGCGTGGAAGAGCCCGTACAGGAAGAGGACGGTGACGACGAGCGCCGGGCCGCCCAGCGGGCCGTGCAGCAGCAGGTAGACCGCGGCCAGTACGCCGTGACCGCCGAGCAGCACCGGGAGCCTGCCGACCCGGTCGGCCAGCACGCCGAGGGGGGCCGCCAGGAGCAGGTACGACAGGCTCGTGCCGACGGCGAGCAGCGGGAACCAGCCGATGGACAGCGACTCGCGCCGCTGGAGCAGCAGGTAGACGAACCCGTCGCCGACCGTGGCCAGCCCGAGGAGGCACGCGGCACAGGCCAGGCGCCGCACCGGGGCCTCGCGCAGCAGCCGTCCCACGGCGCGCGGCGAGACGGCGCCCGCCGGCGGGCGCGGCTGCCGGCGGTCCCTTACGAAGAGGACGAGGACCAGGACGCCGAGTGCCGCCACGCAGAAGCTGGTCACGAAGACGGCGTCGAAGGACTGGCCGGCGGCCGTGAGCACGGCCAGCGCCGCGAGCGGGCCGAGGAAGGCGCCGACGCTGTCCATCGCGCGGTGCACCCCGAAGGCGCGGCCCAGCGCGTGGCCGGGGGCGGAGAGGGTGATCAGGGCGTCGCGGGGAGCGGTGCGCAGCCCCTTGCCCGCCCGGTCGGCGGCCAGTACGAGGCCGAGCGCCGGCACGGAGCCGCCCGCCGCCACCAGCCCGAGCTTGGCGGCGGCCGACAGCCCGTACCCCGCTCCGGCGACGGCCTTGCGCCGGCTGACGCGGTCGGCCACGTAGCCGCCGACGATCCTGAGCAGCGCCGTGGCCCCGGTGTTGAGGCCGTCGAGGACGCCGTACGCCGCCGGGCTGAGCCCCAGCCCGAGGACGAGGTACAGCGGCAGGACGGCGGTGACCATCTCGGCGGAGACGTCGGTGATCAGGCTGACGCTGCCGAGGGCGACGACGTTGCCGCCGACCACCTTCCACCGGCCGCGGCGGCGGCCCGGTCCCGGGGCGTCGGACGGCAGTTCCGTCCTGCCGATCGTGGAGAGATACACGGGGGTTGCGACCTCCGGGTGTGGGGGCGGATGCCGCCCGGCCCGCAGGGGAGCGGGTGGCGCGGGCGGCATCCGGCCGGAGCGGGTGTGCGTCAGTGGCAGGTGCCGGAGCCGCTGTCGTTGTAGGTCTTGCCGGACTGCGGGACGAACTGCCAGTCGTAGCTGTTGGCGTGCAGGGTCAGCTTCAGGACGCCGAAGGTGTCGTTGTTGCGGGCCTCGCTGTTGGGCTGGATGGTGCCGAAGCCGTAGAGGCTCGCGCCGCCCATGCCGGCGACGAACTGGCGCAGGCCGCGCGCGGTGTCCAGCCGGCCGCTCGGGTTCTGCGGGGCGAAGCGCTCGTACTGGTGGTTGTGGCCGGTCAGGATGACCTCGGCGTTGTGGTCGTACAGCGCCTGGACGAGCGGGCCCGTCGACGGGTCACCGGCGTGGCTGGAACTCGACGTCCAGCGCGGCTTGTGCCAGAGGGCCACCGTGCACTGCTTGGTGCTCGCGGCGAGGTCGGCGCGCAGCCACTGCTCCTGGGCGGAGCCCGCGCTCATGGAGACCTCGGAGTTGAGGGCGACCACGTGCCAGGCGCCCAGGTCGTACGAGTAGTAACCGCGGCCCGAGGGACCGGCGTTGGCCCCGAAGTAGCCGAAGTAGCCGGAGGCGCCGGAGGTGTGGTAGTCGTGGTTGCCCGGGACCGGACGGGTCCGGGCCTTGTGGCGGCCCCACGTCGGCTCGTAGTACGTCGAGAAGTCCGAGGCGGTGCCGTCGGGGTAGGCGTTGTCGCCGGTGGTGAAGACGGTGCCGGATATGTTGTCCAGCAGGTTCGCCGTGACGCCGTCCCCGGAGCCCGAGGTGGCGATGTCACCCGCTCCGACGAGCACCGGGTCGCCGGTGGGCGGGGTGGTGCTGGGGCTGGGGCTGGGCGTGCTGCCGGTCTCGATCACCAGCTGCGGCGCGGTGGTGCCGGTCTCGCGGGAGTCGTAGTCGGCGCCGTTGCTGCTCGACGAGGTCACGCCGATGCCGAAGGTGCCGTTGCCGGTGACGTACGAGGTGACGTCCACCTCGTACCAGGTGTTGCGGGCGACCGTGCCGAGGGTGCCGAGGGTGGCACCGCTGATGGACGGCCTGTTGTTGTACGTCACGGACGTCTCGGACCAGCTGGTGTCGGACATCGCGCGGAACGTTCCGCCGCTGCTGCTCTCGGCGCCGGCGACGTCGTCGACGTGGATGCGGAGCGTGGCGCGGGTCACCGGCTGGGTGATGCCGGAGACGTCGAACCTGAGCAGGGTCTGCTTGACCGGGCTGTTGTCCACGCCGAGCTGCTGGGAGGCGCCGTAGTTGGTGCCGGGGTTCTGGCTGTCGACGTGGGCGTCGGCGCTGGCGGTGAAGGTGGTGCCGGCCGCCGCCGCCGAGGGGGCGAGGGCGGTGAGGGCGGTGGCGGCCAGGGCGGCCGAGGCGACGGTGCCGACGAGGGCCGCTGTGGTGGCCTTCCGACTGGGCATGCCGAACCTTTCGGTGGGGGACGGGAGCGACACGGAAGGTAGATGCCCAGCGGATCGCCCAGATGTTCCAACGGAGTTGCGCCGGTTGCCACGGGATGAACCGCACAAGACACGATCCGGCCACGGGCGCCGCCTTCCCGCAGGACGCCGGTTCGCAAGGCCGGGAGGGGGATTTCGGATGGTCGGAAGAAGTGGATTTCCGGGCCGGCGGACGTGGTGAATCGATAAAGCCGGACGACGCCTCTCGTGTCGCGCCGAGTGTCGAATTCCTCCTGCTGCGGGCGCTCTATATTGCTGCCGCGGTTTTCGGAATCGCTTCAGGAGGAGGCAGCGTGGCCGTAGGAAATGCGTTCCATCCGCTCTTCAGACGGCGCCGGTGGGCGTCCGGGCCCGCGCGGGGCACCGTCCCGAGGCTCCGGACCGGGGCCATCGTCATGGCCGTGCTCTGCGGGCTGCTGACCTGGTCGGTGTCCGAGGCGAGCGCGGATCCTTCGATGCCGGTCTCCGTGACGGTGACGAGCGTCGACGGCGTCGGCGACGACCTCGACGGCATCGGCAGGGACGACGCCGACTTCTACGCGGGCGTCGAGTTCAACACCGGCACCATCCATGCCGCCACGACCGCGGGCAACAGCTTCACGGATCACGTCGACGACGATCCGCACATCACTCCTTTCTGGGTGATGCCCGGGACCGTATTTCCTTTCACCGTGAACGACGTGCCGACCGCGAACGTCACGTTCTCCGTGTGGGACCACGACGACTGCGACGCGCCCTTCTGCACCGACACCGGTGAGCTGGAGTCGGACGACGACCGGCTCGACATCAAGTCCGGTGCCGGGGAGACGGTCAGGGTCGCAATCGACCTGCGGACCGGCCGGTGGAGCGGCGACGTGAACTGGCCGGTGAACTGCGTCACCGGCGACGGCGGCGAGGCGGTCAAGTTCTGCTTCGACTTCAGCGTCGACGGGCAGAACGGGGACGCGGACGCCGACGGCCTGCTGGACGGCTGGGAGCGCAACGGCTACAACGACGACGGCAACGCCGGCGTCGACGTGGACCTGCCCCGCTTCGGCGCCACCCCCGACCACAAGGACCTGTTCCTGGAGCTCGACTACTCGGCCGGGCAGGCGCCGCGACGGGACGACATCGCCGCGATGCGGGACGCGTTCGCCGACGCGCCGTTCACCAACATCGACGGAGCGCAGGGCATCCGGCTGCACGTGGACACCGGCAACCTCGTCGACCTGACGGCCCGCCGGGGCCAGGCGCCCGGCACCTGCACGGACGGGGTCGACAACGGCGGGGACGGCCGGACCGACGCCGCCGACCAGGACTGCGACAACATCGCCGCGGGGAGCTCGGGCGAATACCTGGAGACCAGCGTCGAGGACCCGGCGCCCAACTGCACCCCGGCCGACACCGGCAACCCCGACTGTCTGGTCGGAGACGACCTCGGCGGCGGGAACCAGCTGTTCCGGCACCTGAACAACTGCGGCATCGACCGGACGTTCTACGACGCGAAGAATGGCAGGGGAGCGTTCCCGGCCCCGAACTTCAACAGCAACCGGCGGCTGATCTTCCGCTACGCCATCAGTACCCAGAGCGACCAGGACACGGACGGCATGGGCCCTGACACCGGCTGCGGCTCCGGCGGCCAAGGCGAACTCGGCGGCAACGACTTCGTCGAATACAACCACGACGGCGGCACCGTGATGCACGAGCTCGGGCACAACCTGAACCTCGACCACGGAGGCAATGAGGAAAACAACTGCAAGCCGAACTACGTCAGCGTCATGGACTACGACGAGCAGTTCGGCATCGGCCGCGTGTCGGGTGGGTCCGTCATCGACTTCTCGCCGCCCCGGGTCAGCTTCGACGGCAGGCGGCGCGGCACGGCACCCCTGTCCCCGCTGGTGGAGACCGCGCTCAACGAGAACGTGGTACTCGACGCGAGCGACAACGCCAACACCATCGTGTTCAAGGATGCGCGGGGTGCCCGCCGCACCGGCCCCCTGACCGGCGGCATCGACTGGAACGGCGACAGCAACGACCCGCCCTTCGAGTCGACCGTGCCGCCCACCAACATCAACACCAGCAGCCCGCCGCCGCCGCTGCCGGCCCCGCCGGCCGTCCCGACGCAGGCCCCCCTCGACTGCGCGCGGAACACCTCCAACACCGACACGATCAACGGCCACCACGACTGGAACCGGGCTTCCCTCCCGTTCCGCCAGTTCGGCGACTCGCGCGACGCGGCGGTGCGCCCCGAGACCACGCCGGTCCCGACCATCGCGGACCGCGACCAGATGGCCGCGCAGATCAACACCGCGGACGTGAGCGTCGCCGTCGCCGACAGCCCCGATCCGGTCGGTGCGGGCGAGCGGCTCAAGCTGACCCTCACCGCCACCAACCACGGACCGAACCCGGCCCACTCGACGGAGGTGCGGACGACCCTCCCGGACGGCCTCGACTTCGTCGACAGCAGCGTCGCCTGCGTGCGGTCCGGGCAGGTGGTCACCTGCAACCTCGGCAGCCTCCCGGACGACACCTCCAGGTCGTTCGACATCCGGGCCGACGTACCGGCCGGCTTCCTCTACCCCGACGGGCAGCGGACCGTCACCACCCGGGCCACCGTGGACAACCTCTACGGCCCGGACCCGAACCCGGCGAACGACGGCGCCTCGGCGGACACCCTCGTCATCACCAAGGCCGACGTGAAGATCACGGACCTCCGCACCGGCTCCCCGCTGGAGATCCTGGTCGGACGCTCTGCCGAGGCCACGGCGGACGTGACGGTCGAGAACGGCGGTCCGTCGAGCCCGGTCGACGCTCTGCTGACCGGTGCCGCCACCGCAGGCCCCGGGGCCGGGGTGACGCCGGCCACGACCTCGGCACAGCAGAGCGCGCTCGCGGTCGGCGTACCGCGCACCGTCAGCCAGCGCTTCACCCTCAGCTGTCAGACCCCCGGCTACAAGACCGTCACCCTCACCTACGCCATCGCCCTGAAGGCATCCGGGGCGGTCGACCCCACCCCGGACAACAACACGAAGACGGCCACGTTCCGCATCGACTGCGTGGTCCCGATCGCGATCAACGTCAGACCCCACGGCTTCCCCAACTCGATCAACCTCAACACCGACGCGACGCTCGCGGCGCTGACGACCAGGGCCGGCGAGTACGGGCTGCCGTTCGCCTTCGACGCCACGACGATCCAGCCCCTCACCGCCCGCTGGGGACTGCGCGGCAACGTGTTCAACACGGCCTCGGTCACCGGCGCGAGTGAGATCCACCGCACCGGCCACATCGAGCGCTCCTACGAGCTGGACGAGACCACCCGCGACGCGGACCAGGACATGGTGATGCACTTCAAGCCCGCTGACAGCGGCCTGACCGCGACCAGCACCGAGGCCTGCCTGAAGACGGACTTCCGCGCCCCCGACGGCATGACGTACCGCGCCCTCGGCTGCGACTCGGTCCGGGTCGTCCGCACGTAACCCACCCGAACCCACCACGCACGGAGCCTGCCGCGGCAACCACGCGGCAGGCTCCCCCTCGTGTCAGGCCCGGCTCCGCCTCTGGAGCTGGGCGAGGTGGACCACGACCGTCGTGTAGAAGCGGTCGACCGACTCGCCGACGCTCCGGATGAAGCCCGACTCGGTGTTCCCCCGTGCCCCGCCCATCCCCTTGAACAGCGAGAGGCGGAAGCCGGTGATCGGAGCGCCGTCCCTGGGCAGCAGGTCGCCCGGCTCCGGCCGCAGCCGCTCCAGCGTGCCGCGCGGGCCGTTGTTGGCCTCGACCAGCGTCTCGACGTGCAGGTCGGCCGGCGCCTCGGCGAGGATCCGGACGAGCCGCTTGGCGGCCGTGAGGGGATAGCCGCCCTCGGGCGCCGGCACGTCCATGGACGTACGGAGCTTGCCGGTCCGCAGGTCGGCGGTCAGCCCCAGGATCCCCGGCGAGCCGTCCACCCGGATCTCGGCCGAGAGCCGGCCCTCGGCGCACAGCGTGTCCGCGGCCTCCGCCCGGCGCGCCTCCGGGTCGCCGCCCCGGCGGGCCCGCTGCACCGGCAGTGCCTTCTGCCCGAGTTCCCCGCCGAGCCGCAGGCACAGCTGGCGGACCAGCCGCTCCCAGCTCTCCACCACCTCGGCGGCGCGCGGGTCCCCGGCGGACAGCGTCTCGGTCTCGATGCCGGTGCGCACCGGAACCCAGGCCGGGCCCATGTTCTGGAAGCCGTGGCAGCCGGAGTTCTCGTGGTGCAGGTAGTGCAGCAGTTCCTGCAGCAGCCAGGCGTGGGCCGCGTCGCCCACGCCCTCGTGCCGGATGAGCAGCTGCGCGTGCTGCGCGACCTCCGCCCAGGAGAGGTGCCAGAGCCCGACCTTGTGCTTGCGCCGGCCGTCGAGCTTGACGGTGACGAGGGGACTGCCCTCCAGCGCGACGTCGTTGGAGAGCGTGATCACCGCTTCGTAGCCGCGCCGGGCGGCGATGTCCATGTAGTCCTGGACCTGTTCGTCCTTGAGGGGGTTGCCGTTGGTCTTCGTCTCCACCAGGGCAGTCCACAGCTTGCCGGCGCGCTCCACGCGGATCACCCCGTCCGGCCGGCGGGGGGACTCGCCGTGCGGCAGGGCGACCTCGGTGAACGTCTGCATGCGGCCGGCGGGGGCTCCGAAGCCGGCCGTGAGCCTACGACCGAACTCCGGCACCTCGGCCATGACGGCGAGCAGCACGGACGTGGCCCGGGCCTCGCGTTCCCGGTCGCTCTTGGTGTGGGGCAGGGGGAAGAGGCGGGCGGGCCGCCACGACTCGTTCTCCGCGAGGGACTTCTTCGCGGCCCGCGGGACGGTGATCTTCTTCTTGGCCGTGCGTACGGCCCGGGGGCGGGCCGGCGCGGGGGAGCCGGCCGGCCCCGCCTGGGCGGGGACCAGGGGAGCATCCGGTACGCCCGGCACGGCGACGGCCGCGCCGACCACGGCCGCACCCGCGACAGCCGTGCCCGTGCCGGTGACGGCCGCACCGGCCACGCCCGCACCGGCCACGCCCGCACCGGCCACGCCCGCACCGGCGACGGCCGCGCCCACGACGGTCGCCGTGACGGACCCGCCGCCGGTGCCCGGCCCGCCGCTCCCGGCCGGGGCGGTCCCGGGGCCCGCAGAGGACCCGCCCGCATCGGCTCCGGCGCCCGCCCCGTCCGCCGTCGCCTCCGCTGCCGCTTCCTCCCCCTCCTCCTCGTCGTCGACGACCGCGATGCCGAAGTCGGTGGCGAGCCCGGCGAGTCCGGAGTCGTACCCCTGGCCCACGGCCCGGAACTTCCATTCCGCGTCGCGCCGGTAGAGCTCTCCGAAGATGAACGCCGTCTCGGCCCCCGCGTCCGGGATCGAGAAGCCGAGGAGCGCCTCGCCCGACCCGTCGGAGAGCGTCAGCCGCAGGTCGGCCAGGTCGCCGAAGCGTGCGCCGCCGTACCGGCTGGCCGCGACGACGATCCGCGCCACGTCCGGGGCGACGGCCGTGAGGTCGAGACCGATGCGGTCCTCGCTGCCGTCGGGGGTGGGGGTCTTGCCGAGCAGCTGGACGCTGCCGTCCTTCGCCGCGGGCTGGTTGTAGAAGTAGAAGTCGCCGTCGTGGCGGACCTTTCCGTTCTCGTCGAGCAGGATCACCGAGACGTCCGCGTCCCCGTCTCCCGTGGCGCTGCTCCAGCTGAGGCCTGCGACCACCGCGCCGGGCTGCTCGGTGAGTGCGGAGAGCGCGACGTTGGCCCCTTTGGGCATTTCGTGCATGTGGAGTCCCCCCGGACCCGCGGCCGCCGGCGTCGGCTTCCGGGCAGCCGTGTCCAGTCGATCGGTTGGTTCTGTGACGTGGCACACGTTTGTGGCCAGTGAGTGAACCGTAACTGTCCGCATCCAGAGGGCGGGAGGGTGCTTTTCGGCCACCCCGCGCGAGCCCGGTGTGGTGGTCGCACGGGTACGCGGGTCCCCAACTGTGGTGGTCCGCCACATACGCGGGTGGCCCGGGCGCTTCTACGGTGTGGCGACACGACTCGTCCCCCCGGAACCCGCTCGGAAGTGGTGACTATGGCCGCCAAGGCAACCGCTGCAACACCCCCCGGCTCCATCAGGCGCATCGTCGGTGCCAGCCTGATCGGGACCACCATCGAGTGGTACGACTTCTTCCTCTACGGCTCCGCCGCCGCGCTGGTGTTCAACACCCTGTTCTTCCCCGCCGCCGACCCGCTCACCGGCACCCTCATCGCCTTCGTCACCTACGCCATCGGCTTCCTCGCGCGGCCCCTCGGCGGGATCGTGTTCGGCCACTTCGGCGACCGGCTCGGGCGCAAGAAGCTGCTGGTGATCAGCCTGCTGCTGATGGGCGGTTCGACGTTCGCCATGGGGCTGCTGCCCACCCACGCCACCATCGGGTCCGCCGCGCCCGTGCTGCTCACCGTGCTGCGGCTGGTCCAGGGGTTCGCGCTCGGTGGCGAGTGGGGCGGCGCCGTCCTCATCGTGGCCGAGCACGGCGGGGACCGGCACCGCGGGTTCTGGGCCTCCTGGCCGCAGGCCGGCGCGCCCGGCGGGAACCTGCTCGCCACCGGTGTGCTCGCGCTCCTCGCCGCCGTGCAGTCCGAGGAGGCCTTCCTCGCCTGGGGCTGGCGGATACCGTTCCTGCTCTCCGGTCTGCTGGTCGTCGTCGGCCTGTGGATCCGGCTCTCCGTCGCCGAGTCGCCCCTCTTCCTGGAGGCGCAGGCCCGGGCCGAGGCCGCCGCTGCCGACGGCGTCGAGGACCGGGCGCCCGTCGTCCAGGTCTTCCGCAAGTCCTGGCGCGAGGTGCTCACCGCCATCGGGGCCCGGTTCGGCGAGAACATCTCGTACTACGTGCTGACCTCCTTCCTGCTCGTGTACGTGACCGTCCACCTCGGCCTGCCCAAGAGCGCCGCGCTCAACTCCGTGCTCATCGGCTCCGCCGTCCACTTCGTCACCATCCCCGCCTGGGGCGCGCTCTCCGACCGGATCGGCCGCCGCCCGGTCATCCTGATCGGCTCCGTGGGCATGGCGGCGTGGGCCTTCGCCTTCTTCGCGCTGCTGGACACCGAGTCCTTCCCGGTCATCGCGCTGGCAGTGACCGCGGGCCTGCTGCTGCACGGCGCGATGTACGGGCCCCAGGCCGCCTTCGTCACCGAGCTGTTCGACACCCGGGTGCGCTACTCGGGCGCCTCGATCGGCTCGCAGCTGGCGTCGATCGTCGCCGGGGCGCTGGCCCCGATCATCGCCGTCGAGCTGCTGAAGGACTACGGTTCCGCCACCCCGGTCTCCGTCTACCTCTGCCTCGCCGCCCTGGTCACCACCCTCACCGTGGTCCTGGCCCGCGAGACCAGGGGCCGGGCGCTCTCCGAGTCCGGCAGCACCCCGGCCCCCGCCCCGGCCGCCGAGCGGGTCTGACGGCCGGGCGCCCTACCATCCGCACCATGCACAGCTCTCAGCACGCAGCAGGGGCGGCCGGCGGCACCCCCGACGCCCCTGCCGCCCCCGCAGCCGCCGCCCCCGGAGCCGCCGCCCCCGGGACTCCCGCCCCCGGTGCCCCCGGCCAGGGCGGCGGCAGCCGGGCCGCCCACGCGGCCCGGCTCCTGCTCGACCTGCTCGCCCAGGGCGGCACGGCCGAGGAACTCGGCAGGGTGGCCGAGACGGCCCGCGCCTCCGGCGCCACGCCGGAGGAGCTGGCGTTCATCGCCGGGGCCGCCGACGCCGCCCGCGGCATCCACCGCACCCTCGGCCAGCACCGCCGCCGCGAGGCGGAGCTGGAGGCCCTGTTCGACACTGCGGGGGACCTGGCCGGGCTGCGCGACCTGGACGCCGTGCTCCGCGCCATCGTCCGGCGGGCCCGTACGCTGCTGCGCGCGGACGTCGCGTACCTGACGCTGCACGACCCGGCGGCCGGGGACACGTACATGCGGGTCACCGAGGGCTCCGTGTCCGCCGCCTTCCAGCAGCTCCGGCTCAACATGGGCGACGGGCTCGGCGGCCTGGTCGCGCAGACGGCCCGCCCGTACGCGAGCACCGACTACCGCACCGACACCCGCTTCCGGCACGTGGCCGCCATCGACACCGGCGTCGCCGAGGAGGGGCTGCGCGGCATCCTCGGCGTCCCGCTGCGCCTGGGCACCCGGGTGATCGGTGTGCTGTTCGCCGCCGACCGGACCGTACGCGAGTTCACCCAGGACGCCATCGCCCTGCTCGGTTCCCTCGCCGACCACGCGGCCATCGCCATCGACGGCGCCCGGCTGCTGGAGGAGACCCGCGGGGCGCTGGTCTCCCTGGGCGCCGCCAACCAGGCCATCAGCCGGGCCGCCGACACCCACGACCGGCTCACCGACCTGGTGCTGCGCGGCGGCGAGGCCGGCGACGTGGCCCGGGAGACCGCCGCCGTGCTGGGCGGCGCCCTGGCCGTGCACGACGCCGACGGCAGCGAGCTGGCCCGCACCGGCCCCGCCGCGGCCGCGCCCCCGCCCGCCGGGGTGGCCGCCTCCCGGGCGGCCGGCCGGGCCGTCGCCGTCGACGGCGTGTGGGTGTGCGCCGTGCTCGCCGGACCCGAACTGCTGGGCTCCATAGCCCTCTCGGGGCGGACGGAGCTGCCCGACACCGACCGGCGGCTCTTCGAGCGGGCCGGCCTGGTCACCGCGCTGCTGCTGCTGATGCGGCGCTCGGTCGCGGAGGCCGAGGACCGGGTGCGCGGCGAACTCCTCGACGACCTGCTCACCCTGGCCCCCGACGCCGGCGCCCGGCAGGTCTCCAGCCTCGCGCTGCGCGCCCGCCGGCTCGGCGTCGACACCACCCGGCCGCACAGCGTGCTGCTGGCCCACTGCGCCCCGGAGGCCCGCTCCCGGCTGGCCACCGAGACGGCCCGGCACGCCCGTGCCCTCGGCGGCCTGGCCGGCCCGCACGGCGGCCACGCCGTCCTGGTCGTCCCCGGCACCGAGCCGGGCCCGCTCGCCGCCACCCTCGCCGCCGACCTCGGCCGGGCCACCGGCACCCCGGTCACGGTCGGCTCGGCGGGACCGGCCACCGGCCCGGAGGACTTCCCCACCGCCTACGCCGAGGCCACCCGCTGCCTCACGGCCCTGCACACCCTCGGCCGCACCGGGGACGGCGCGGCGCTGGCGGACCTCGGGTTCGTCGGTGTGCTCCTCGGCGACCGCACCGACCTCACCGGGTACGTCGACCGGATCCTGGGCCCCGTCATCGAGTACGACCGCAGCCGCGGCACCGAACTCCTGCGCACCCTGGACGCGTACTACCGGCAGGGCGGCAGCCTCACCCGCGCCAAGGACCACCTGCACGTCCACATCAACACCGTCACCCAGCGCCTGGACCGCGTGGCCCGCCTCCTGGGCAAGGACTGGAACACCCCGGCCCGGGCCCTGGAGACGCAGCTCGCCCTCCGCCTGCACCACCTCTCCCGGGGCTGACGGGGCAGCTCCGGCAGGGCGGCGGATCACCGGCGGCCGCACCCTGGTGTCCGCCGGGGCGGGGTGGCAGCATGCCGCGCATGACGGGGACTGTGGTGAGCGGGACGGAGCAAGGGCCGCGCGGCTGGCCGGTGTTGGGGAACCTGCCGGCGTTCGCGCGCGATCCGCTGGGCTTCTTCGAGGACCTGCGCGACCGGCACGGCGACTGGGTCCCCTGGGCCCTCGGACCGCAGCGCAACCTGCTGGTGTCCCGGCCGGAGCACGTCGTGGAGCTGATGGGGGCGGTCGAGGACACCTTCCGGCCGCCCGAGCTGGGATGGGCCTTCCGCCACCTGCTCGGCGACGGCGTGGTGCTGAGCACCGGCGCCGACTGGCGGCGCAAGCGGGCGCTGGTGCAGCCCGCCGTACGGCCCCGGCAGGTCAAGGCGTACGCCGCCACGATGATCGACTGCGCCGACGCGGTGGCCCGCGGCTGGCGCGACGGGGCGCGGATCGACGTCCAGAAGGAGATGGCGGCCCTCACCCAGCGCATCGCCGTCCGCACCCTCTTCGGCACCGAGACCGGCGGCCGGGAGGAGGCCATCGGCGCCGCGATGGCCGTGGCCCAGCGCGAACTCGGCGCGGAGCTGCGCGGCGTCACCGTCTTCCTGCCGCCCTGGGTCCCCACCCCGGGCCGGCGCCGGATGCGCGCCGCGGTCGCGCAGCTCGACGAGGAGATCACCCGCGTGATCACGGCCCACCGGGCCGCCGCGGCGGCCGGGGAGGAGCGCGAGGACCTGCTGAGCCGGCTCCTCGCGGCCCGCGACGAGCAGGGGCTGCCGCTCACCGGGAAGGAGCTGCGCGACGAGTCCATCACCCTCTACATCGGCGGCCACGAGACCACCTCCACCACGCTGACCTGGGCCTGGCAGCTGCTCGCCCGGAACCCCGCCGCGCGCGAGCGGCTGGAGGAGGAGCTGACGGAGGTGCTCGGCGACCGGCTGCCGGGCCACGACGACTACGCGCGCCTCCCCTGGACCCGGCAGGTGGTCAAGGAGTCGCTGCGGCTCTACCCGCCGATCTGGCTGATCACGGCGATCGCGGGGGAGGGGGCCACCCTCGGCGGCCGCCCGGTGCCCGCGGACACCTCGGTGTGGTGCAGCCAGTGGTCGGTGCACCGGGACGCGCGCTGGTTCCCCGACCCGGACGCCTTCCGCCCCGAGCGCTGGACGCCGGGCAGCGAGGACCAGGCCGACGAACGCGCCTGGTTCCCCTTCGGCGGAGGTCCGCGCGCCTGCCTCGGCGCCCGCTTCGCGATGGTGGAGGCGGTGCTGCTGCTGGCCGTGCTCGCCCGGCGGTTCCGGATCGAGCCCGAGGTCCCGGTGGGCCGCCCGTTCACCGGACTCACCCTGGTGCCCCGGGGTCCCGTCACCGCCCGGCTGCGCTCACTACGCTGAGGACGCATGCACGTACTGAGCAGCCGGTTCCTGCTGACACCCCGTGACCCGGCCCGCAGCCGCGCCTTCTACGGCGGGGCGCTCGGCCTCGCCGTGTACCGCGAGTTCGGCACCGGCGAGGAGCGGGGCACGGTGTACTTCCTGGGCGGCGGCTTCCTGGAGGTGTCGGGGCGGTCCGCGGACGGCCCGGCGCCGGGGCTGCGGCTCTGGCTCCAGGTGGCCGACTGCGCCGCCGCGTACGAGGAGCTGCGCGCCCGGGACGCAGAGGTGGTACGGCCCCCGGTGCGCGAGCCGTGGGGGCTCGTGGAGATGTGGATCGCCGACCCGGACGGGGTGCGGATCGCGGTGGTCGAGGTGCCCGAGGACCATCCGCTGCGGTACCGGCCCTGAGGGTCCGGGCGGCGGTGCGTACGGCCGGGGGAGGCGCGTACGGGAGGGTGACGGCCCGCACGGCCCGGCCGCGGGCCCGTACGGCACTGCCCGCCCGAACGCCCTTACCCGGCACGGGTGGTGACGGTGGGACGGAATGCCGAACGGACGGCGGGCCGGAACGGTCACCGGTTCACGTGGCGGACACCGGCAATTTCCTACTGACCAGTAGACATGGGGGCGCGCCCGGTCCATCTTGGGCGTGAACATGTCATGTCCAGGTGGCCCCGCCAGGCCGCCGTCGCGTCCAAGGAGCAACCCCCCATGCCCAAGGCCATGTTGAGAGCCCGTACGACCGCCGTCGCGGCCACCGCGGCCGCCGCTGCCGCCGCCCTGATCGTCTCGGCCGCCCCCGTCCAGGCCGCCCCGGCCCCCGCCAAGGCCCCGGCCGTGGCCGCCGCCGCACCGCTCGCGAGTGCCCCCGGCGGCAACGCGGCCATCCTCGGCATCGACTACAACGCCTGGCTGCGCGATGTCGGCGCGGTCGTCGACGTCGCCCGCCCGTACGTCCAGCAGCGCCTCGACGCCTCCCCGGCGGGCGAGAAGCCGGCGATCGTCCTCGACATCGACAACTCCTCGCTGGAGACGGACTTCCACTACTTCTGGACCTGGCCCACGCCGGCCATCTCCCGGGTCCGCGACCTGGTCGCCTACGCCCACTCCCGCGGCGTCGCCGTCTTCTTCGTCACCGCCCGCCCCGGCATCGTCTACTCGCCCACCCTGTACAACCTCAGGACGGTGGGCTACCCGGTCACCGGGCTGTACGTGCGGGACCTCCCGGACCTGTTCGAGGAGGTCAGCACCTACAAGACCGCCAAGCGCGCCGAGATCGAGGCCCGCGGGTACACGATCATCGCCAACATCGGGAACAAGTCGAGCGACCTGGTCGGCGGCCACGCCGAGCGGACCTTCAAGCTGCCGGACTACGACGGCAAGCTCTCCTGACGCGCCGCACCGGCCCGCAGGGCCCGGCGCCCCGGCCGCGCACCGGAATCCGGGCGGCGAAATCCGGTTGACGGGGCCCGCCGCGGGCGCTGGGATGGCCTGCCCGTCCACTGTGAAAGGCAGGCCGTGCGCTCGACTCCCGTGACCCCCGAGGGCGATCTGATCCGCTGGACCGAGTTCCCCGGCCGCGAGCCGGTCCGGGTCTGGCTGCACGGACTGGGCGCGACCTCCGCGTACTTCAACGAGATCGCGCACCATCCGCTGCTCGCCGGCCACCGGTCCCTGCTGGTCGACCTGATGGGTCACGGGCTGAGCGACCGTCCGGCCGGGTTCGGGTACGCGCTGGAGGACCACGCCGACGCGGTGGCCGCCGCCATGGCCGCGGCCGGAGTGGCGGACGCCGAGGTGGTCGGGCACAGCATGGGCGGCTCGGTGGCGATCGTGCTGGCCGCCCGGCACCCGCGCCTGGTCTCCCGCCTGGTGCTGGCCGACGCCAACCTCGACCCGCTGCCGCCCGCCCCCGGCACCGCCGGGAGCAGCGGCATCGCCGCGTACACCGAGGAGGAGTTCGTGGCCGGCGGCTGGGCCGAGGTCCGCGACCGGGCCGGGGACCACTGGTGGTCCACCATGCGGCTGACGGACCGTACGGCCCTGTACCGCAGCGCCGTACGCCTGGCCGGCGGCACCCGGCCCACCATGCGGGAACTGCTGCTGGAGCTCGACGTGCCGCGGACCTTCCTCCACCCGGAGGCCGACGGCGCCCCGGACCGGGCCGACGCCCTCGCCGCTGCGGGGGTCGCGGTGGTCCCGGTGGCGGACTGCGGGCACAACATCATGCTGGACAACCCCGACGGCATGGCGGCGGCCACGGCGGCGGGCCTCTGCCGGCCCGCGTGACGCGGGCCCCGCTCCCCGGCGGGGATCCGGTCAGCCGGTCACCGCAGGCCCGGTGACGCGGGCCGCGATGGTCCGGGCGCAGTCCAGGGCCTCGGTCCTGGTGGTGTCCACCTCCACGTCGTAGGTGACGCCGCGGTGGACGAGGGGGTGCTGGGCGGCGGCCATGCCGGGGGCCCGGTCGCCGCGTGCGATCTCGCGGGCGTCGAGGACCTCCGGGTCGCAGTGCACGCCCACCCAGAGCACGTCCAGCCCCTCCAGGGTGTCGCGCAGGCGGGCCTGTGACGCGGCGCCGCCGAGGAACACGTCGTCCACGACGATCCGTGCTCCGGCGCGGGCCATCGCGCCGACACCGGTGTTCCAGGCCCGCTCCAGGTCGCGGAAGTCCGCCCCGACGGTGACCTCGCCGTCGTCCCCGAAGCCGATGCCGAGGCCGCCCTCGCGCATCGCCGCCGGCAGGGTGTCGATCAGGGTGTCCACCCCGATGGCCAGCCAGGGGTCGGGGAGCACGGCCTGGAGGCAGCGGGCGATGCCCGACTTCCCGGCGCTGGAACTGCCGTTGAGCACGATCACATGGGTCATCCGGTCACCCTAGGAGCCGCCGACGGCCGGGCGCTGCCGTTTTTCCGGCCCCGTGGCCGCCCCCGCTCCGTGACCGGTGCCGCGCCGCCTCACCGCTGCCCGGCAGCCCCGGGGCACGCGGCACCCTCGGCCGCCTCCGCGCACAGGCTGCCCTCCACCTTGTCCAGCAGCCGCAGGAACTCGGCGCGTTCGCCCTCGTCCAGGCCGCGCAGGGTGAGTTCCTCCAGCCGCCGCCACGCGTCGCGCACCTCCTGGAGCAGCCCGCAGCTGGCCTGGGTGGCCTCCACCAGCGCCGCGCGCCGGTCCGCCGGGTCCGGCATCCGGCGCACGTGCCCGGCCTGCTCCAGGCGCTGGAGCATCTTGGTGACCGTGGAGGGGTCGAGCCCCACGGCCTTGATGAGTTCAGACTGGCGCACCGGGCCGTTGTCCCAGAGGTGCATCATCACGAACTCCTGGCCGGGGTAGAGGCCCAGTTCCTTGAGCAGCTTGCCCGCCGCCGTGCGGTGCAGCCGGGCCACCCGGCTCACGGCGTGGCTGACCGGCCCCTCCAGTTCGGCGCCGGGCGCCGCGGTACAGCCGGAGGTCGCGCCCGTGTCGGCGGCGGTGTTCATGATCGCTCCCTGGCGGTTCGGACTCGCTCCCCACATTTTACCTTGGTCGGCCAATGAATGGGTTACAGTGGCTCCCGACGGCATTACTTGGTCGACCCATTATCTTTCTGCGAGGCGACTCATGACCACCGCTTTCGACCCCATCGACCTGTCCGGCGTCCGGCTCGCCAACCGCATCGCCATGGCCCCGATGACCCGCAGCCGCGCCGGCGAGGACGGCGTACCCGGCGAGCTGACCGCCGAGTACTACGCCCAGCGCGCCTCCGCCGGGCTGATCGTCACCGAGGGCGCGCAGCCCTCCGTCGTCGGCCAGGGCTACCCGGACACCCCGGGCCTGCACACCGCCGAGCAGATCGCCGGCTGGCGGAAGGTGACCTCGGCCGTGCACGCCCGCGGCGGCCGGATCTTCGCCCAGATCATGCACACCGGCCGGATCGGCCACCCGGACCTGCTGCCCGACGGCCTCACCCCCGTCGGCGCCTCGGCCGTGACCGCGCAGGGGCAGGTGTACACGCACGAGGGCCCCAAGGACTTCGTCACCCCGCGCGAGCTGACGTCCGACGAGGTACGGGCCACCGTCGCCGACTTCGCCGCCGCGGCCCGCAACGCCGTGGACGCGGGCTTCGACGGCGTCGAACTCCACGGCGCCAACGGCTACCTCATCCACCAGTTCCTCGCCCCCGGCACCAACCTCCGCACCGACGAGTGGGGCGGCACGCCGGAGAACCGGATCCGCTTCGCGGTCGAGGCCGTCAAGGCCGTCGCGGCCGAGATCGGGCCGGAGCGCACCGCCCTGCGCCTCTCGCCCGGCAACGTCTACAACGACATCGACGAGCCGGAGCCGCGCGACACCTACCTGCTGCTCCTCAAGCAGCTGGCCCCGCTGGGCCTCGCCTACCTCCACGTCCTGGAGACCTCGCCGGAGAGCCGGGAGGTGACGCGGGCCCTGCGCGCCGAGTTCCCCGGGGTGTTCGTCCTGAACCCCGCCACCGAAGGCCCGACCGACCACCGTGCGCTGTCCCTGGTCGAGGAGGGACTGGCCGACGTGATCTCCTTCGGGCAGCTCTTCCTGGCCAACCCCGACCTGCCGGAGCGGCTGCGCACGGGCGGCCCGTACAACGCCGCGGACGCCGCGACCTTCTTCGGCGGCGACGCCCGCGGCTACACGGACTACCCGTCGCGCTGACGACCCGCGCGCCCCGGCCCGCCCTTCCCCGCCCGGGGGGCGGGGCGGGCCGGGGAATCAGCCGAATGGCGGCCCGACGTGAATCCTGCGCCGGGAAGATGTGAGGATGGCCCCATGAGCAACAACGTCTTCTTCGACATCACCATCAACGACGAGCCGGCGGGCCGGATCGTCTTCAGGCTGTACGACGAGGTCGTCCCCAAGACGGCCACGAACTTCCGCGAGCTGGCCACCGGCAAGCACGGCTTCGGCTACGAGGGCTCCTCGTTCCACCGCGTCATCCCCAACTTCATGCTCCAGGGCGGTGACTTCACCGCGGGCAACGGCACCGGCGGCAAGAGCATCTACGGCGAGAAGTTCGCCGACGAGAACTTCGACAAGAAGCACGACCGCCCGGGCCTGCTCTCCATGGCCAACGCCGGCCGCAACACCAACGGCTCGCAGTTCTTCATCACCACGATCGTCACCGACTGGCTCGACGGCAAGCACGTCGTCTTCGGCGAGGTCGTCGAGGGCATGGACCTTGTGAAGAAGATCGAGGGCCTCGGCTCCGGCAGCGGCCGCCTCGCCGCCAAGGTCACGATCGCCAAGTCCGGCATCGTCGAGTAGTCGTTCCCCCACCGGGACACCGCACCACGCGTGCAGGCCCTCCTCCGGAAACCTCCGGGCGGAGGGCCGCCGCGCGTTCCGGCCGGGTGCGGAAACGGGTAGGAACCCTGGTACGGAACCCCAGTCGGCGCCCTCCCCGGTGAGGGAACGGGCGCGTACCGTGGGGTAGGACGGACGGAGGACCCCATATGAGCGCCCTGCCCCACGAGACCCCCACCCGCACCCTGGGCGATCCGTACCGCCTCGCGGCGGGGGAGGGGCCCCAGAGCATCGCCGAACTGCGCGCCGCGCTCGCCGTCGTCTCCCCGGCCGACCTGACCGCCTTCGACGCGCGCCTCGGTGCCGCGCGCCTGGACGAGGTGCCGCTGGTGCTCACCGAGTACCGGCACGTCTGGGCCCTCCGGGCCCGCCCCGAGGTGGCGGAGGCCATCGGCGCGTCGCTGGAGGGCAGCGAGAAGGCCAGCGGCCTGGACGAGTTCTTCGCACAGTTCGACGGCGCGGGCTTCGACGGGCCCGGCTTCGGTGAGGGGGGCCGTTGAGCGACTGGCACATCCTCCTGCCGGAGCGGCTCAACCGCGAGGTCGCCGAACTCACCCCGGGCGAACGCCAGGCGCTCTACCGCGCGCTCAAGGGCCTGGCCGACGACCCGCGCGCGGACAGCGCCGCCGAACCCGTGGCCAGCGCCGAGCTCCGGCGCGTGCTGGCCGGCCCCGCCACCGACACCGGACGCCTGGTCACCGTGCTGTACCGGGTGATCTCGGACACCCGTACCGTGGCCATCATCTGGATCATCAGCGGCCCCTGAGCGCGCGGGCCCGTGCGCTCAGGGGCCGCCGGACCGCCCGCGCCCGTACGGCGACGCGCGCGGCCCCGGCCAGGCCCCGGCCCGACCTCGCGGGCGCGGCCTAGGGGACGAGGCGTACGGCCTGGTCGTGCAGCTCGTAGCGGGCGCCGACCACCGCGAGCCTGCCCGCCGCGATCCGCTCCGCGAGGTCCGGCTCGCCCCTGAGCCGGTCGCGGACCAGCCGCACGTGCGCCGTGATCGTCGCGTCGACCCGCGCCTCGCCGTGCTGCGTGCGGTCGATGGCCGGCCGGATCTGGTCGGCCAGGTACTGGATGTGGGCCGGCAGCCGCTCGCCGGTCTCGTCGGCGTGCACGGCTGCCTTCACGGCGCCGCAGGACTGGTGCCCGAGCACCAGCACCAGCGGGATCTCCAGCTCCAGCGCCCCGTACGCGACGCTGCCGAGCACCGCCTCGTCGAGCACCTCGCCGGCCGAGCGTACGGTCATCAGGTCGCCCAGCCCCTGGTCGAACACCAGCTCCGGGGGGACCCGGGAGTCGATGCAGCCCAGCACCACGGCGAACGGGTCCTGGCCGAAGACCAGTTGGCGGCGGACCGCGGGCGACTCGTGCGGGTGGCGCTGCCGGTTCGCGCGCCAGCGCCGGTTGCCCGCGGCCAGCTCGCGCAGGGCCTCGGCCGGGGTGCCGGGACGGGGGCCGGAGCCCGCCGGCGCGGCGGCCGCGGGCAGCGCCCCGAGGGTCAGGCCGCCACCGGCGACCGCGGTGCCGGCCACGGCCGCGCGGAGCAGGCCGCGGCGGCTCGTACCGCGGCTCCCGGCGAGCGCGGCTGACGTGCCGGCCGTGGCGGGGTCGAGGGATATCGGGGGAGTGTCTCTGCTGTCTCTCACCGGCGGACCGTAACCCTTGGCCAGAGGTGAGAACCGCCCAACTTCCCGGTATCGAAGGGGAATCGGACAGACAACGACGGAAAGCGACCGCCCCCGCGTCCACCTGCTGGACAGGCAGCCAAATGGCTGCCTATAGTGAATGGGCAACCTCGCGGTTGCCTATGGGAGGGGTGGAGATGGACGAGGTCTTCAAGGCGTTGGCGGACCCCAGCAGGCGCGCCCTGCTGGACCGGCTGAACGCGCGGAACGGCCAGACCCTGCGCGAACTGTGCGCCGGCCTGGACATGACGCGCCAGTCCGTGAGCAAGCACCTCGCCGTGCTGGAGGACGCGGGTCTGGTGACCGCCGTCCGGCACGGCCGGGAGAAGCTGCACCACCTCAACGCCGAGCCGATCAACGCCGTCGCCGAACGCTGGATCCGTCAGTACGACCGCGAGCGGGTACGCGCGCTCGCCGACCTCAAGAGAGCCCTGGAGGAACCCGCCGTGGACGCCGACACCCCCGCCACCGCGCCCCCCGGAGGCGCAGCCCCCGGTCCCGACGCCTTCGTCTACACCACCCACATCAGGACCACCCCCGAGCGGCTCTGGGAGGCCCTGACCTCCCCCGCCTTCACCCGCCGCTACTGGGGCCTGGCCTTCGAGACCGACTGGAACGCCGGCTCCCCCATGCTGTGGGAGCAGAACGGCGCCCGCATCGACGACCCCGCCCAGGTCGTCCTCGAAGCCGACCCCTTCCGCCGCCTCGCCTACACCTGGCACACCTTCACCCCCGAATGGGCCGCCGCCGTCGGCGTCTCCGAGGAGCTCCGCGCCCGGCTCGCCGACGAACGCCGCTCCCGGGTCGCCTTCACCCTCGAACCGCAGGGCGAGACCGTCCGGCTCACCGTGGTCCACGACGGCTGGGAGCCCGGCGCCACCGGCCTCGGCATGATCCGTGAGGGCTGGCCCGCACTGCTCTCCAGCCTCAAGACCCTGCTGGAGACCGGCGAGCCCCTGCCGGAGCCCGCCGCCTGACCGCCCGCGGGCCCCCGGCGGACCTCCTGTGCCATGCTGGGAAGGGCTCTTCCCATCGGGTGTGCGAGGCGCGGCCATGAGTACGGACAGCGGTACGGCGGCGAAGGTCATCGACGAGGCGTACGACACCCTCGCCAAGGAGTTCCGGGGCCCGCTCGTGCGCCCCGACGACCCGTCCTACGCGACGGACCGCAGGATCTGGAACGGCGCGGTCGACCGCCGCCCCGCCCTCATCGCCCGCTGCGCCGGGGTCGCCGACGTGATCACCGTCGTACGCTTCGCCGCCTCCGCCGGACTCCCCGTCGCCGTGCGCGGCGGCGGCCACAGCTTCCCCGGGCACTCCGTGTGCGACGACGGCATCGTCGTCGACCTCTCCCCGATGCGCGGCATCCGCGTCGACCCCGAGCAGCGCACCGCCCGCGCCCAGGCCGGCGTACTCCTCGGCGAACTCGACCACGAGACCCAGGCGTTCGGCCTGGCCGTACCGGCCGGCGTGGTCACGCACACCGGCCTCGCGGGCCTCACCCTCGGCGGCGGCATCGGCTGGCTGATGCGCGCGTACGGGCTGACCGTCGACCAGCTGCTCTCGGCCGACCTGGTCACGGCCGACGGCAGCCTGGTCACCGCCGACGAGAACCGGAACGCCGAGCTGTTCTGGGGCCTGCGCGGGGGCGGCGGGAACTTCGGCGTGGTCACCGAGTTCACGTTCCGGCTCAACCCCGTCGGCCCCGAGGTGCTGGCCGGCCCGCTGATCTGGCCCATGGAGCGGTCCGCGTCCCTGCTGCGCTTCTACCGCGACTGGATCACCGACGTGCCGGACGGCCTGACCACCGTCGTCATGCACCGCAAGGCCCCGCCCCTGCCCTTCATCCCGCCCGAACTGCACGGCGCGCCCGTGGTCATGGTCGTCTGCTGCCACATCGGACCGGTCGAGGAGGGCGAGCGCGTCCTCCGGCCGCTGCGCGCCCAGGGTCCGCTGCTGGACCTCTGCGTGCCCAAGCCCTTCACCGCCCACCAGGCGATGTTCGACCCCTCCTTCCCGCACGGCCGCTGGTACTACTTCAAGGCCCTGGACGTGGCCCGGCTGACCGACGAGGTCATCGACGTGGTCGCCGAGCACGCCGCCCGCATCCGCTCCCCGTTCACCAGCTTCCCGATCTTCCAGCTCGGCGGGGCCGTCGCCCGGACCGGCGACGACGAGACGGCCTACACCGGCCGGACCGCCGGCCACACCGTCAACCTCAACGCCATCACCGAGGACGCCGAAGGCTTCGAGGCGGAGCGGGAGTGGGCCCGGGAGTTCTGGTCCGCCCTGGCACCGCACCAGACGGGCGTCTACGTCAACTTCCTGATGAACGAGGGCGAGGACCGCGTCCGCCAGGCCTACGGACCGCAGAAGTACGACCGCCTGCGCCGCCTCAAGGCCCACTACGACCCCGACAACCTCTTCCACCTCAACCAGAACATCCCCCCGGCCGCCGCCTGACACCCCCCGCCGCGTCCGGCGAGCCCCGCTACGGCTCCTCCTCCCCGGCCTCCAGCCCCGCCGGCACGGCGGCCCGCAGCGCCCGCGTCACCGCGGCCACCCCCGGGTGCGCCGCCCCGCCGCTGCGGTACGCGACCTTCGTCCGGCGCCGCACCGGCAGCCGGGCCAGCGCCACGCCCGCCGGCGGGTCCACCACCCCGAGCTGCGGCACGACCGCGACGCCCTGGCCCGCGGCCACCAGGGCCAGTACGGTGCCGAACTCGTCCACCCGGTGCCGTACCCGGGGAGAGAACCCGGCCGCCTGGCACGCCCGCACCGTCACCGCCTCGCACAGCGTCCCCGGCGTCGCCGTGATCCACGGGGCGTCGCGCCAGCGCGCGAGCTCCCGCAGCCTGGCCTCCGCCGGCACGGCTGAGGCGGCCTCGGCAGCGGTGGCGGGGGTGGCCAGGTACATGGACTCGCCGCACAGCGGCTCGGTGTCCAGGCCCGGCTCCCGCAGCGCCGGCACGAAGTCGTAGTCGTGGATCAGGGCCACGTCCAGGTCGCCGGCCCGCAGGGCGTGCGCCACCCCTGCCGGGTCGATCTCCGAGACCATCGGTTCGAGGTTCGGGTGCCGTACGGCCAGCTCCGCCAGGGCGGCGGGCACGATGGACCGGGTCGCGGTGGGGAACGCGCCGATCCGCAGGGGGCCCGCCGGCCCGTGCCGGACCTCCGCCAGCTCCGCGGCCGCCCGCTCCAGGCGTTCCAGCACCGCCTCGGCATGGCGCACCAGGTTCTCGCCGGCCGGGGTGAGCCGCACCCGCCGCCCGGTCCGCTCCAGCAGGGGGACCCCCGCCTCGCGCTCCAGGGCGGTGAGCTGCTGGGAGACGGCCGAGGGGGTGAAGGCCAGGGCCTCGGCGACGGCGGCGATGGTGCCGCGGAGGGCGAGTTCGCGCAGCAGGCGCAGGCGGCGTACGTCGAGCATCAGCACAGCTTACGTTTTGCCTCAGAAAAGCGAACTGGACCTGAGTATTCGGTCGGGGCGAGGCTCGGGGCATGGCACTCGACTTCTCCCCGCAGGGGATCCACGTCCCGCTCGTCACCCCCTTCGCGCCCGGCGGCGGGATCGCCCTCGGCGCCCTGGAGGCGCTGGCCCATGCGGTGCTCGACGAAGGGGCCGCCGGACTGGTGGCCCTGGGCACCACGGGCGAGGCGGCCGCCCTGGACGACGGCGAGCGGTCGGCCGTGGTCGACCTCTGCGCCCGGGTCTGCCGCGAGCGCGGGGTGCCCCTGACCGTCGGCACGGGCGGGTCCGACACCCTGTCCGCGGAACGGGCGCTGGCCGGGCTGGCCCGCCGGCCGGACCTCGCGGCGGCCCTGGTGACGGTGCCCTCGTTCACCCGGCCCTCGCCCGAGGGGGTGGTCGCCCACTTCACGCGGCTGGCCGCGGTGAGCCCGGTGCCGCTGGTGATCTACCACATCCCGTACCGCACGGGCCGCCCGCTGGACGCCGCGACCCTGCGGGCGCTGGGCCGCATCCCGGGCGTCGCCGGGGTCAAGTACGCGGTGGGCGGCATCGACCAGGACACCGTGGACCTGCTCGGCGACCCGCCGGCCGGGTTCGCCGTGCTGGCCGGGGACGACGTGTTCGCCTCGCCGCTGCTCGCCCTCGGCGCGGCCGGGGCGGTCCTCGCCTCCGCGCACCTGGCCACCGGACGCTTCGTGGAGCTGGCCGACGCCTGGCGTGCGGGGGAGGCCGGGCGGGCCCGGGAGCTGGGCCACCGGCTGGCCCGCCTCTCGGCCGCCGCCTTCGCCGAGCCCAACCCGGCCGTCGTCAAGGGGGTGCTGCACGCGCAGGGCCGCATTCCGACCGCGGACGTGCGGCTCCCGCTGCTACCCGCCCGGCCCGGGTCGGTGGACGCCGTGCTCAAGGAGCTGGCCGAGCTGGGGGCGTGAGCAGGGAGAACGCCGCGCGGGCCCGTCGTCGTGTGACGGCGGGCCCGCGGGCGTGGGGTGGCCGGCGCGTGGCGCGCCGGCCGGTGACCACTACTCGATGACGAGCTCGACCGGGATGTTCCCGCGGGTCGCCTTGGAGTAGGGGCACACCTCGTGGGCCTGCTTGACCAGCAGCGTGCCGGTCTCGCCCTCCAGGGCCTCCGGCAGCTCGATGCGGAGGGTGACGGCGAGGCCGAAGCCGGTGCCGTCCTGGCCGATGGAGGTCTCGGCGGTGACGGACACCTCGCTGGTGTCGACCTTGGCCTGCCGGCCGACCAGGCCCAGGGCGCTGGAGAAGCAGGCCGCGTAACCGGCCGCGAAGAGCTGCTCGGGGTTGGTCCCCTGACCGTTGCCGCCGAGCGCCGGGGGCATCGCGAGCGGCAGGTCCAGCTGGCCGTCGGAGCTGACGGCGCGGCCCTCGCGGCCGTTGGCGGTGGCGACGGCGGTGTACAGCGCGTCCATCAGGGGCTTCCTCTCGTGGCGTGGGCACCCACCGGCTGCGGCCGGGGGAGCGGCGGCCTGTCCGGCCGTGCCACTAATAGAGCACACAATTCAGTTGTGCACAACTGAATGGCTCCCGAGGTAAGCTGGAGCACATGAGCGAGCACTGGACCGAGAACGTTCCCGACGAGGCCTTCCTCCGGCTGGACGGGCAGATCTGCTTCTCGCTCAACGCCGCCTCCCGCGCCTTCGGCGGGCTGTACCGGGTGATCCTCAAGGACCTCGACCTCACCTACCCCCAGTACCTGGTGATGCTGCTGCTCTGGGAGCGCGGCCCGATGCCCGTCAAGGACCTCGGCCATCACCTGCGCCTCGACTCCGGCACGCTCTCGCCGCTGCTCAAGCGGCTGGAGGCGGCCGGCCTGGTGCGCCGGGAGCGGAGCACGGAGGACGAGCGGTCGGTCTCCGCCCACCTGACCGACGCGGGCTCGGCGCTGCGGGAGCGGGCCGCGGCCGTCCCCCGCCGGATCGCGGCGGCCACCGGGTACGGACTGGCGGAGATCCAGGACCTCCAGGCGCGGCTCGACCGGCTGACCGCCGCCCTGGACGCGGCGGCCCTGTCCGAAGCCTGAGGCCGGGGGCCGCGGCGAACTCCGGCCGGCGGCTCCGCGCGGTTTGCCTCAGAGGCAAGGAGGATTGCCGGTCAGGCAAGAATCTGGCTCAATCGGGGCATGGAACCCGCCCCCGAAGAGGGCCCAGGCCAGGGCCCTGCCGCGCCGGCCGAAGAGCTTCCGGCCGTCGCCCCGCAGCTGCGCGAGCTGCGCCGCCGTACCGGACTGACCCTGGAGGCCGCCGCCGCCCGGGCCAGGCTCTCGCCGGCCCACCTGTCACGGCTGGAGACCGGCCAGCGCCAGCCCTCGCTGCCGATGCTGCTCGGGCTCGCCCGTACCTACGGTACGACGGTCTCGGAGCTGCTGGGCGAGACCCCGGCCGCTCCCGACCCGATCGTACGGGGCGGGGGAGCGGGGGCCCGCGAGGCCGACGGCTGGACGTACTGGCAGGCGGGCGGCTCCGGGCGCGGCATGCAGGCGCTGCGGGTGCACGTCCCGTACGGCCGGTCGCAGGGCGAGCTGGTGCGCGTCCACCCGGGCGAGGAATGGCTGTACGTGCTGACCGGGCGGCTGCGCCTCCACCTGGGCGAGACCGAGTACCTCCTGGAGCCGGGCGACAGCGCCCACTTCGACTCCCTGACGCCCCATCGCATCGCCGCCGCCCAACAGGGCGGCGCCGACCTGCTGTTCGTCCACACGCTGCTGCAGAGCGCCCTGGCCGGGCTGTGTCTGGGCGGCACGCCCCGGCCCAAGATCTGAGGAGACCGCCATGCCGGACAACGTCACCGCCGCCGCGGCACACGAAGCCGCCGGACCCGCCGGGGCGCCCGCGGGGGACCGGGTCGAAACCAAGTTCCCGCGGGGCCTGGTCATCCGCCTCTTCGCCTACCTCTTCGCGGGGCACGCCTTCGCGGCGTTCCTCTACCTGCTCTTCGAGCTGGGCTCCCGCTCCAACCCCTGATCCCCCCACCCCACACGCGCGAACGCGGCGGCCGGTGCAGTGCACCGGCCGCCGCGTGGCGTCCCCGCCCCTGCGGGGAGGCCGGAACGGGGACACGGACGGCGGGCCCGGCCCCGCGGGGGGCCGGGCCGGCGGCCTCAGAAGGAGAAGACCGCGTCGCTGCTGTGCTCGAGCGCGCAGCGGTTCGCGAACGTGTGCCGGAAGGACACCCGGGTGCCTTCCCAGATGCCGTCCGCCGTCACGGTGAGCGGACGCCACTCGCGGGTGCACATCGCACCCGAGCCGGTGGCGGCGAGGGTGTCGAACGCCGCGTTGGAGGCGCGGAGTTCGGTACACGCGCCGGCCGGGTCCGGGTGGGTGCCGGTGGCGGTGGGCATGCAGCTGAGCGTCACGGCGCGCAGGACCGTTCCCTCCTCGACGTCGTCCCCGTCGACGAGGGTGAGCACCAGGGCGGACGGCGCGTACAGGCGGGCCGCCCCGGTCTGGGCGGCGTCGGCGGGGGCGACGCCGCTCAGCGCGGTGAGGGCGGTGAGCGCCGTGGTCGTGGCAGCCAGCCCCAGGACCCGTGTCATGGACCGCATTTCGAACACTCCCTGTGTGTGGATTCGGATTGCGGACGTGAGTCTTGCCGAACCCGGCGGCTGATGCCCGGTCATACCATCGGTTTCGGTCGCTGGTTGTGACCGTTTGAGTGCAGGTTGTGCTCGTTCCAGTGCGCTGACCAGTACGAATGCGATCGGATGATTCGGCTGAAGAAAGCCGTACCCGATTGTTGATCAAGCAAATTTAAGGTGAATAAATCCTTGAGCCATCGAATGGAAGGCTCTGAGGCTCAACTCGACGGCGGTGAGGGCGAGTTGGGGGATTCCGCTTTCTGGTCTAGACCTTGACAGGTCCAGACCATTTCGGTTCAGTGGGCGGCAAGCCCCCCACGGCAACTCCCCCCACGCAAGGAGCAGTTACGTGTCCCGAGCGCCGTTCCGCCCCGCCCTCGCCACCGTCACCGCCATCGCCGCGGCCGCCGCCTCCCTCGCGATCGCCCTCCCCGCCGCCTCCGCATCCGCCGCCGCACCCTGCGCCGCCCCCTGGGCCGCCTCCGCGGTCTACACCGGCGGCGCCACCGTCTCCCACAACGGCCGCAACTGGGGCGCCAAGTGGTGGACCCAGGGCGAGACGCCCGGCACCACCGGAACCTGGGGCGTCTGGGCCGACCAGGGCGCCTGCGGCGACGGCGGCGGCACCGATCCGGGCCCCGGCCCGGTCGACCCGTCCGGATTCGTCGTCACCGAGGCGCAGTTCAACGAGATGTTCCCGAACCGCAGCGCCTTCTACACGTACGCCGGCCTCAAGGCCGCCCTCGCCGCCTACCCCGGCTTCGCCAACACCGGCAGCGACACCGTCAAGCGCCGGGAGGCGGCCGCCTTCCTGGCCAACGTCTCCCACGAGACGGGCGGCCTCGTCCACGTCGTCGAGCAGAACACCGCCAACTACCCGCACTACTGCGACGCCGCCCAGCCCTACGGCTGCCCCGCGGGCCAGGCCGCCTACTACGGCCGCGGCCCCATCCAGCTCAGCTGGAACTTCAACTACAAGGCGGCCGGCGACGCGCTGGGCATCAACCTGCTCGCAAACCCCCACCTCGTCGAGCGGGACGCCGCCGTGGCCTGGAAGACCGCCCTCTGGTACTGGAACACCCAGAACGGCCCGGGCACCATGACCGCCCACGCCGCCATGGTCAACGGCGCCGGCTTCGGCGAGACCATCCGCTCCATCAACGGCTCACTGGAGTGCAACGGCGGCAACCCCGCGCAGGTCCAGAGCCGCATCGACGCCTACCAGCGGTTCACCCGGATCCTGGGCGTCGACCCCGGCGGCAACCTCGGCTGCTGACCGGCGCCCCGAAAGCCGCGTGGGGGCGGCGGTGCCCGCCCCCCACCGCCCCCACGCGCCCCAAGCCCCCTCCGCCGCTACTGGCCGAGCTCCAGCACCCGGCCCGTCTCCGTGCCCTCGACGGTCCGGACGTACGCCTGGGCCACCTCGGCCAGCGGCACCGGCGGGAAGCCGGGGAAGAAGTCCCCGTACGCGTCCAGCGACTCGGTGAACACCGTCGGGCTCACCGCGTTGATCCGCCGCGGCGCGATCTCCGGGGCGGCCGACCGGACGAACGCCTCGACCGCGCCGCTCGCCATCGCCGCCGCCGACGCGGTCGGCACCGGACGGCGCGCCGTGATCCCCGTGATCAGCGTGAAGGAACCGCGCGGCGCGACCACGTCCAGCCCCTGCCGGACCAGCTCCAGCTGCGCCAGCACCTTCCCCCGGAACGCCGCGGTCCAGTCCTCCGGGGTCATCCTCCCCACCGGCTTGTACGGGACGTCGCCGGCCGCGCTCGCCACCGCGTCCAGCGGGCCCGCGGCCGCGTACATCGCAGCGATCTGAGCCGGGTCGGTCACGTCGTACCGCAGGTCGCCGCCGGAACGCCCGACGGTCACCACCTCGTGGCCGCGGCCGGACAGGGTCTGGTGGACGGCGGAGCCGAGCGTGCCGCCCGCGCCGATCAGGAGGATTCGCATGCCCCGACGCTAGGCGAGCCGCCACGGGCCAGGGAAATGCCTCTCGCGCGGCATTTATGCTTGGCGGTCATGAATGTGGATCTGCGGCACCTGCGGGCCCTCGTGGCGATCGGCGAGGAGGGCACCATCACCGGCGCGGCGGCCGCCCTCCACATCAGCCAGCCCGCCCTCTCGCGCACCCTGGAGCAGCTGGAGAGCCGCCTCGGCACCACCCTCGTGGAGCGTACGACCCGCCGCCTGCACCTCACCCCGGCCGGCCTGCGGCTCCACGAGCACGCCCACCGGATCCTGAACCAGCTCGACGACGCCCTCACCGAGGCCGCCGCCGGCTCCCGCCCCCTGCGGATCGGATTCGCCTGGGCGGCGCTCGGCGAGCACACCGTGCGCCTGCTGCGCGACTGGCGCCGCGACCACCCCGCCACCGCCCTCCGCGTCCACCGCGGCGAGGACCCCGCGGCCGCCCTGCGCCGGGGAGAGCTCGACGCAGCCTTCGTCCGCGTCCGCCCCGACGACCCCGGGACCGCCTCCGTCGCCCTCTACCAGGAGCCGCGGATCGCCGCCCTCTGCGCCGACGACCCCCTCGCGCACCGCGACGCGGTCACCCTCGCGGACCTCGCCGCCCGCCCCGTCGTCCTCTGCTCCACCGCGGCCACCACCGACGCTCTGTGGCCCGCGGGCCCGCCCGCCGCCCTGGAGGTCGCCAACGTCGACGAATGGCTCACCGCCATCGCCACGGGCGAGGCCGTGGGCGTCACCGCGGACGCCACCCGCCACAGCCACCCGCACCCCGGCGTGGTGTACCGCCCCCTCGCCGACGCCGGACCCGTGACCGTCCACCTCGCCTGGCCGCGCACCGGCGCCCACCCCGCCGTCACCGCCTTCCGCGACCACGCCCGCCGGACCCTCGCCGCCAGGCCCTAATTCGGTTGTCCGGCCCATGCCGGGCGGCCTAGAACTGCCGGGTGATACGAGGAGAGAAGACCGGGCTGCGCGCCCGGCACCCCGAGGACGTGCCCCTGCTCCACGCCGAGCTGTACGACGACGTCCCCGGCCACGCACGCGCCGACACCAGGCCCTGGGTGCCCTGGCCCCCCGCGCACGACGAATCGCCATACGCCGTACGGCCCCCGGGCGACCGGGACGCCTGCTTCTCGGTGGTCGAACTGTCCACCGGCGAGCTGGCCGGCGAGGCCGTCCTCTGGGACGTCGACCTCCACAACCGCGGCGCCCACCTCGGCCTCGCCCTGCGCCCCGCGTTCCGCGGCCGGGGCCTGGGCGGCGAGGTCGTCCGGCTGCTCTGCCACTACGGCTTCACCGTCCGCGGCCTCCACCGCCTCCAACTGGAGACGCTGGCCGACAACGCCGCGATGATCGCCGCGGCCGAGCGGAACGGCTTCACCCGCGAGGGCGTGCGGCGCAGCGCGGCCTGGGTGCACGGCGAGTTCCTCGACGAACTCGTGCTGGGCCTCCTCGCCGACGAGTGGACCCCGCCCGCGGCATAGGCCGCACAGCGCCCGTACGGAGACGGCGGCCCGTACGCGAGCAGCCGGACGCGAGTGCCCCGTACGCGAGCGGCCCGGCCCCGGGAAGAGATCCCGGGGCCGGGCCGCTCGCGTGGAGCCGTACGGGGCGGCTCAGGCCAGGATCAGCCGGCCCCCGCCGCCGTCCTGCCCCAGGCACTCGCGGTCGATCGCCCGGTTCAGCGCGGCCGGGGAGGCCGCCGCGGCCAGCCGCAGCTCGATGATGGCCCGGACCGCGGGCCACTCCTCGTCCAGGATCGAGTAGAAGGCCGTACTGCGCACCGCGCCGTCCAGCCCCCGCGAATGCGCCCGGCGGACGCCCTCGCAGGTGGCCCCGAGACGCTCGATCGCGGCCCGCGAACGGGTGTTCCGGGCGTCCGCGCGCAGCGAGATGCGGCGCACGCCCCAGGTCTCGAAGGCGTGCCGCAGCATCAGCAGCTTCATCTCGGCGTTGATCCCCGTCCCCTGGGCGCGGGGCGCCAGCCAGGTGTTGCCGATCTCCGCCGCATCGGGCACCGCCGTCGCCGGATCGCCGTACGGCACGCCCGGCACGGAGGGCCACACCATGGGGCCCTTCCAGTAGTCCAGCTCCAGGAAGCGTGTGGAACCGACCACCCGGCCGTCCGCGGCACTGATCACCGCGAACGGCAGCATCCGGCCCGCCGCCTGTTCGGAGAGGGCATGGTCGATATACCGCTCGGCCGCCTCCAGGCCGTGGGGCACGGGAGTGAAGGCGTACGACGTACGGTCCTCGGCACCGGCCTCGGCGAGAGCGAGGGCGTGGTGGGGTGCGAGGGGCTCCAGCCGCGCGATGCGGCCGGTGAGGGCTACGGGTACAGGCACGGGCCCTTCGGTCCTTCGGATGTCGGAGTGTGCCCCGCACCGTGGTCATGGTGCGAAGGCGGTGGTACAGCATGCGACCGAGGCATGGCTGGGGTGGGAAAGGAAGGGTAAAGCGAGAGGGGCGGTCAGGTGAACGCGGGGCTCTACCTGCCGGGGTGACGCGGCGCCGCGATTGGAATTCGCGGATCGGCGACGGGCTCACCATAAGGCCTAGCCGGTCTTTGGAGAAGGTGGTGGGAGCATGTGGCTGACCACGTTCTCGCCCCGCCCCCCGACAGGCCCCTGACCTGGGGCGGGACACCTCCGGACCAGGCCCGGGCGGCGCGTCGCGGACGCCCGGGTCAAGGCTCGGTCAAAGGCTCCGGCAGCACCCCCGCGCGACCCCTCCCGCGGCCCCCGCGCGACCCCTCCCGCGGCCCCGGGGGACCCCGTGCTGGCCGCGCGGGCGGCCGCTCAGCCGAGGAGCGACGAGGCCTGGCGGACCGCCGCCGCGAGGCGGCGCACGTCCTCGTCCTCGGTGCCGCGCGCCAGCCGCTCCGCATGGCCCGTGAGGGCCGCCGGCGCCACCGCGCCCGGCAGCGGCTCCCAGCCGCCCGAGCGGGCGCGCAGGGCGTCCGCCAGGTACGCCGCCACCGCAGAGACCTGCAGCCGCGGGTTCGACCCCGACCACAGGGGCGCGGCCAGCGACGACGCCTCCACGCGGCCCGACTCCTCGTGCGGGGCCCGCGTCCGCGGGTCCAGCCAGCGCACCGTCGCCGTCGCCACGTGCCCGGAGGCACCGGCCCGCAGCCGTACCGCGTACAGCGCCGTCACGGTGTGCCCGGCACCCACCTCGCCGCCGTCCACCCGGTCGTTCCGGAAGTCACCGTCGGCCACCTTCCGGTTCTCGTACCCGACCAGCCGGAACCGCTCCACGGTCGCCGGGTCGAACGCCACCTGGGCCTTCGCGTCCCGGGCCCGCAGCTCCACCTGCGCCGGCAGCTGCTCGCAGAACACGGTGCGGGCCTCCTCGGTGTCGGAGACGTACGTGGTGTGCCCGTCGCCCCGGTCCGCGAGCCGCTCCATCAGCTCGTCCCCGTACTCGCTGCCCACGCCCACCCCGGACAGGGTGATCCCGTACGCGCGCCGCGCGCCCTCGATGCGCTCCAGGATCGCGTCGGCCGTGGTCGCCCCGGTGTTGGCGAGCGCGTCGGACAGCAGCACCACCCGGTTCGTCGCCCCCGCCCGCCGGCCGGCCACCGCCACGTCGTACCCCCGGGCCACCCCGGCCTCCACGTTCGTCGAGTCCGCGGTCCGCAGCGCGTCCACGGCGGTGCGGATCCGCTCCCGCGCGCCGGCCAGCCGGGTCATCGGCAGCAGCGTGGTCGCCTCGGAGCTGAAGGTGACGAGGGCGACGGAGTCGTCGTCACGCAGCCGGTCCAGCATCAGCGCCAGCGAGGAGCGGACCAGGTCCAGCCGCCCGGGCTCGGCCATCGAACCCGACACGTCCACGACGAACGTCAGCGCGGCGGGCGGCCGTTCGGACGCCGGCGCCCCGTCCCGGGTGGCCAGCCCCACCCGTACCAGCGACCAGCCGGGCTCCGCGGTGGCGGCCCCGTCCACGGTCACCGAGAAGCCGTCGCCCTGCGGTCTCGGGTAGTCCTGCCGGAAGCTGTTGACGAACTCCTCTGGGCGCACGGTCGCCGCCTCCGGCAGCCGCCCCTGGCCCAGGGCCCGGCGGGCGTAGCCGTACCCGGCCGTGTCCACGTCGAGGCCGAAGGTCGACAGGTAGTCGGCGGGCGGCGCGGACGGCCGCAGGCCGTCGTCCTCGCCCTCGCGGGCGCCCTCCGTCGTGCCCTGCGCCGCTCCCTGGGCCGCGCCGCCCTTCTGTGCACCGCCGCCCGTGACGCCCCCGCCCGTCACGCCGCCGCTCTCGGGCGCGGCATAGCGCGGCGGCCGCTGGTACGAATTGTCCGGGCCGTCCACGGAGGAACCGCCCCCGCAGCCCGTCACCAGCAGCCCGCCCGCCAGCGTCACCGCCAGCACCCGCCCGTACTTCCTTGCGCAGAGCTCCACTTGGCCCCTCCTCGGTCTACGGCACTTGTGAATGTGACGTCGGCGAAGGCGAGGCGGAGCACGCGGCAGGGTTGCGAATCGATCTCGAAAGGACAACGCGAGGCGGAATGTAAAGGTCAGGACACGGCCGCCGCCCGCCACCGCCGGGCCGGGTCACCAGCGCCAGACGAGGCTCCCGCCCTCCGGGACGGCCGCCCACCGGGCGGCCGCCTCGTCCAGGGCCGCACCCGTACGGGCCAGCTCGGCCGCGCCGAGCGGCGGGCGGCCCACGCCGCGGCCCGTGGCCGGCAGCCCCGACCACACCCGGTACGCCCAGTTCACCGACAGCTCCGCGGCCAGCACCGCGTCACCGCCGCGCCGCAGCACCTTCAGCCCCGAGCGGCGGTGCCGCGACGGCTCGACGGGCTCGAAGCCCTGGAAGGTGGCGCCGCGCGCCACCGCGCCCCAGAAGCCGTCGTCGAGGCCGAGGACGGACTCGACGACGGCGTGCACCAGGTCGTGCGGCATGGCCGGACCGGTCGGCTGGGCGGGCAGCCGGACATCCGGCCCCCTGCGGTCGCGGACCAGGATCTCGTGCTGGTTCTCCGGCAGCTTCCGGAAGGACATCTCCATCACGCGCGACGGTAGGCCGCACGGCCGCCGCGGCCAACCGGTTTTCCGTCGGCCGGGAGCGGCGTCCGGGAGCCGCGGCCGGGCGTGCTCCGCCCGGGGTGCTCCGCCGGGCGTGCTCCCGGGCCATGCGCTGCTGACGTCAGGAGCGCGGCAGCAGCCGCTGCACCTTGCCCTTCAGGTCCGCCTGCAGGTAGCCGCCGCCGTACTCGTCGGAGACGTACACCCGCATCGTGGCCTCCTTGTCGATCAGCCCCCGGTCCACGATCACGTAGCGCATCGTGGGCTTCTCGACGCCGAGTTCCGAGTCCGCCCGCTTGATCAGCCCCGGCAGGGCGTCCCAGTTGACGGTCGCCAGGTCGATCGGCTCGTCGTCCGCGTCCAGCGTGCTGCCGGGACCGGTACGGCGGGCCGAACCGCCGATGTCGTAGCGGTAGTCGTCGTACACGCCCTTGCGGCCCTTGGGCGTGATGTCCGCCATCGCGTACTGCTCGTAGATGGTGATCTCGACGACCTTGTCCGTGCCCGCGGCCTCCTTGAACGAGGCCACGGCGGCCCGCACGTTCGCCGGGGTCAGCAGGGTGCCCTTGGTCACCACGCCGCCCGAGCCGGTCCCGCCGTCCGTCGCGTCCTTGTCGTCGGTGCCCGTGGTGGCCGGGACCGTCGGGCGCACCGTCGACCCGCCCGTCGTCTGGCCCCCGCTGTCCCCGGCGTTCGACTCCTTGCCGTCCGGCAGCAGCTGGGTGAGCGCCACGGTCGCCGCGATCAGCGCCCCGCAGATCGCGATCGCCAGCACCACCGACCGCTTGTTGCCCGCGGGCCGCGGCGCGGGCACCGGGGACGGCGCGGTGGTCGCGCCGCCGTAACCGCCGGGGGCGGACACGGGCGGGTACGGGGTCGGCGCCCCGTACGGGCTGCCCCCGTACGGGCCCTGCCCGTACGCCGGCTGCCCGAACTGGCCCTGCCCGTACGGGGAGGCCCCGTACGCCCCCGGAGTGACCCCGGGCTGCGCCACCGGGGTCACGGGCGTCTGCGGCGCGGGGGGCGCGTCCTGCTTGGCGAAGCCGCCGAGGCCGCCCGGCGCCGTCGGCGCGCCGGTCTCCCCGGCCGCCCGCAGCAGCTCCTCCAGACGCTCGGCGTCGGGCCGCGCGGCCGGGTCGCGCACCAGCAGCGCGGCCACCACGGGCCCCAGCGGGCCGGACCGGACCGGCGGCGGAACCGGGTCCTCCAGCACCGCGACCATGGTGGCCATGGTGGTCGCCCGGCGCAGCGGGTGCATGCCCTCGGTCGACACGTACAGCATCATGCCCAGCGACCACAGGTCGGAGGCCGGGTGGCCCTCCTCGCCCCGGATCCGCTCGGGCGCGATGTACTCGGGGGACCCGATCAGGTCCCCGGTGGCGGTCAGGCTGGTGGAGCCGCGCAGCGCGGCGATGCCGAAGTCGGTCAGGACCGCGCCGCCGTTGGGACGCAGCAGTACGTTCGCGGGCTTCACGTCGCGGTGGTGCACGCCGGCCGCGTGCGCGGCGCGCAGGGCGGCCAGCACGTCCAGGCCGATCCGCACGGCGTCCGCCACCGGCAGGGAGCCCCGGTCCAGCCGGTCCGCGAGGGAACCGCCCTGCACGAGCTCCATCACGATCCACGGGTGCGAGCCGTCGGCCGGCTCGATGATCTGGTGGATGGTGACCACATGGGGGTCGGCGAGCCGGGCCAGCGCCCTGGCCTCGCGCACCGCCCGCTCGCGCAGGGTGCGCGCCAGCGCCGGGTTGGCCTCCGCCACCGCGGGGTCGGGCGGCCGGACCTCCTTCAGCGCGACCTCACGGTCGAGGGAGATGTCCCGGGCCCGCCACACCGTGCCCATGCCGCCGCTGCCCAGCCGTGCCAGCAGTTCGAAGCGGCCGTCGATCAGCCGTCTGCCGGCCTCACTCGTGTCCATGGCAGGTCATAGTAGGAGCATGAGAGAACGCCGGATGACGGGCGTCGGGGGGATCCGGCTCTCGTACGCGGTCTGGGGCCCGCCGGAAGCCCCCGCGATGGTCCTGCTGCACGCCACCGGGGAGTGCGCCGACGACTGGGGAGCGGTCGCGCCGGCGCTGGCCGGGGACGGTGCGGGGAGCGGCGCGGCCGCCGCCGGACCCTGGCGGGTGTACGCGCCCGATCTGCGCGGCCACGGCCGCAGCGACCGGCCGGGCGCCTACTCGCTGGAGCTGATGCGGGACGACCTGCTCGCCTTCCTCGACGCCCTCGGGCTCCGCGAGGTCGTCCTGGTCGGGCACTCCCTGGGCGGCGTGGTGGGCTACCTGTTCGCCCAGGACCATCCGGAACGCGTCCGCGCACTGGTCCTGGAGGACGTGCCGGTGCCGCGGCCCCGGAAGCCCGTGGCGCCCGTGCGCCCCGAGGGCGAGCTGGACTTCGACTGGGACATGGTGCTCGCCGTACGGGCCCAGATCGACACCCCCGACCCCGCCTGGGCGGGCCGGCTGGGGCGCATCGGAGCCCCCGCCCTGCTGCTCGCCGGCGGCCCGGCCAGCCATGTGCCGCAGGACGGGATCCGCGAGATGGCCCGCGTCCTGCCCGACGCCGAACTGGCCGACGTACCGGCCGGGCACCTGATCCACGCCGCGGAACCCGAGGAGTTCGTCCGGCTGGTGCGGGACTTCCTCGAGCGGCGGGTGCGGGGCGGCGGGCGGCCGTAGCCGGCCGGCCGGGCAGGGCGGCGTGCGGGACGCCGTACGCACGCCGTGCGCGTCACCGCGTCCCGTGGAGCGCCGCCCCGCGCGGCGTCACCGCACCCCGCGGGTGCGGAACTGCACGCTGACCCGGGGGCCCACCGCCCGCGTCGACTTGGGGACCGCGTGCTCCCACGTGCGCTGGCAGGAGCCGCCCATCACCACCAGGTCGCCGTGGCCCAGGGGGAGGCGTATCGCCGTGGGCCCGCCGCCCCGCGGCCGCAGGGCCAGGTCGCGCGGGTCGCCGACGGAGACGATCGCGACCATGGTGTCCTCGCGCGAGGACCGCCCGGTGCGGTCGCCGTGCCAGGCCACGCTGTCCCGGCCGTCGCGGTAGAGGCAGAGCCCGGCCGTGGTGAACGGCTCGCCGAGCTCGTCGGCGTAGTGCGCCGACAGCGCCTCGCGGGCCTCGGTCAGCGACGGGTGGGGGAGCGGGGCGTCTTCGTCGTAGAACGCGAGCAGCCGCGGCACGGCCACCTCGCGCTCGTACATCTGCCGCCGCTCCGCCCGCCACGGGACCTCCGCCGCCAGGTGCTCGAACAGTGCGTCCGCCCCGCCGACCCAGCCGGGCAGGTGGTCGAGCCAGGCCCCCGAGCCCAGCTCGGTGCGCCGCAGGCCGGTCAGCGGGCCGAGGCGGATCTCGTCGGTCTGGTCGAAGAGCGAGCCCTGGAGGTGCGCGTGCATGTTTCCAGCGTACCCCCGCTGCTCGAATGCATGTACGAATCGGGGGTGAGGTTTGCGGATCGCCTCGGACGGCCGCGCCGCGGGGCGCCGCCGCCGACCCGCGGCGCCGTCGTGATGCGCCCCCCGCCCCCACGCGGCAGGATGAGCCGCATGCTGCTGGCCGACGTGGCGCGGGTGTCGCGGGAGGTCGCCGCGACCTCGGCGCGCTCGCGGAAGAAGGAACTGCTGGCCGGGCTGTTCGCCGCCACGGACGCGGACGACGCCCCGCTCGTCATCGCCTACCTCGCCGGACGCCTCCCCCAGGGCCGGCCGGGCGTCGGCTGGTCCACCCTCCGCCACCCCGTCCCGCCCGCCCCGGAACCCACCCTCACCGTCCGGGACGTCGACGCCGCCGTGACCGCCCTGGCCGCAGTGTCCGGCGCCGGCGCGCAGGCCGGGCGCCGCCGCGTCGTCGCGGAACTGCTGGGCGCCGCCACCGCCGACGAGCAGCCCTTCCTGCTCCGGCTGCTGGGCGGCGAGGTCCGCCAGGGAGCGCTCGACGCCCTCGCCCTGGAGGGCGTCGCCGTCGCCGCCGGCGTCCCGGCCGACGCGCTGCGGCGGGCCGTCATGCTGGACGGCTCGCTGCCCCGCGTGGCGCGCGCCGTGCTGGCCGGGGGCGCGGACGCGCTGGCCGCCTTCACGCTGCGGGTCGGGGTCCCCGTCCAGCCCATGCTCGCCCACACCGCCAAGTCCGTGGCCGAGGCCCTGACGGCGCTCGGGCCGTGCAGCGTGGAGGAGAAGCTCGACGGCATCCGCGTCCAGGTCCACCGCGACGGCGCCGACGTACGGGTCTACACCCGCTCCCTCGACGAGATCACCGGCCGCCTCCCCGAGGTCGCCGCCCTGGCCGCCGGCCTGCCCGGCGACCGGTTCATCCTCGACGGCGAGGTCATCGCCCTCGGCCCCGGCGGCCGCCCCGTCGCCTTCCAGGAGGTGGCGAGCCGGGTCGGGTCACGCGTCGACGTGGCCGCGGCACGGCAGGCGCTCCCGCTGTCCCCGGTCTTCTTCGACGTACTCGCCGCCGACGGCCGGGAACTCCTCGACCTGCCCGTACGCGAACGCCAGGCCCACCTCGACGCCCTCGTGCCCGAGCCCTCCCGCATCCGGCGCCTCGTCGTCGAGGACCCCGCCGAACAGGCGCCCGCCGCCGAGGAGTTCTGGGCCGAGACGCTGCGGCGCGGCCACGAGGGCGTCGTCGTCAAGGCGCTGGACTCCGCCTACACCGCCGGCCGCCGCGGCCGCTCCTGGCTGAAGGTGAAACCCGTCCACACCCTCGACCTGGTCGTCCTCGCCGCCGAATGGGGCCACGGCCGGCGCACCGGCCTGCTGTCCAACCTCCACCTCGGCGCCCGGGCCGCCGACGGCGGCTTCGTCATGCTCGGCAAGACCTTCAAGGGGCTCACCGACGAGATGCTCCGCTGGCAGACCGACCGGCTGCGCGAACTGGCCGTCGAGGACAGCGGCTTCACCGTCCGCGTCCGGCCCGAACTGGTCGTCGAGGTGGCGTTCGACGGCCTCCAGCGCTCCACCCGCTACCCCGCCGGCGTCACCCTCCGGTTCGCCCGCGTCGTCCGCCACCGGCCGGACAAGACCGCCGCCGAGGCCGACACCGTCGACACCGTCCTGGCCACCGGAGGGCCGGCGGCCGAGGCCTGAACCCCTGCCCGGGCGGCGGAGGCCTGAACCCCTGCGGCGGACCCGTACCCCGGCGCGCGGCGGCACCGGACAAAACCGGAGAACCCGGCGCACCTTTGGTACACGTGACCCATGGGACTCACCAGCACCTCGTTCCTCGTGCTCCTCGCGGTGCTCACCGCGCTCGCGATGCTGGCCACGCTCCTCCTCTGGGCCCGCCTGCCCGGCCCTGGCTGGCTCCGATGGACCGCCCGGCTGGCGATGATCGCCCTCTGCCAGCTCACCGCGGTCGCCACCGTCGGGACCTGGGTGAACAACAGCTACGGCCTCTACGCCTCCTGGAACGACCTGCTCGGCACCGACGCCTCCGACACCGTCGACGCCTCCATGCCCGGTCCCCCCGCCCGCCGTGCCCGGTTCACCCCCGGCGCCTCCGGCACCTTCGGCACGTACTTCCGCGGCACCCACTCCCGACTCTCCGGCGAGGTCCTCGTGTGGACGCCACCCGGGTACGACGACCCCGCGCAGCGCACGACCCGCTACCCGGTGGTCATGCTGCTCCACGGCATCCCCGGCGCCCCCGAGTCCTGGCTCGAACACGGCGGCATGCCCGAGGCCTACCGGCGGTTCGTCGACGACGGCACCGCCGGCCCCGCCCTCCTCGTCATGCCCACCATCGACCCCGGCGGCATCGACACCGACTGCGTCGACACCCCGCTGCGCAAGAACGCCACCTGGCTCTCCGAAGACGTCCCCGAACTCGTCGCCGACCACTTCCGCACCCTGCCCGCACCCGGGGGCTGGGGCCTCATGGGCATCTCCACCGGGGGCTACTGCGCCGCCCGGCTGCCGCTCCAGTACCCGGGGACCTTCGCCGCCGGCGTCGCCCTGGACCCCGATCCGCTCTCCGGGGACCCGGACGTCATCCCGGACGCCGCGCTGCGCGCCCGCACCAGCCCCCTCGCGCTGGTGAAGGGCACCAAGGCCGACGTGTCCCTGTTCCTGGCCACCTCGCGCCAGGACCGCGACAGTCCGGTGGGCGCCGTCGAGGAGTTCGCCCGGGCCGCGGCCGGCACCCCGGTGCGGCTGAAGACGCTGGTCGTCCCCGAGGGCGGGCACAACTTCCAGACCTGGACCCGCATGTACCCGTCCGCACTGCCCTGGCTCAGCGACCGGCTCACCCCGCCCGCCGGCCCCGGCCGGCCGACGGCGAAGTCGAACTCCGCGCTCTCGCCCACGGTCCCGTACGCGCCGACCGTCCGGTAGCAGGCGCTGCCGGCGGGCGCCGGACAGGCGTGGACCTCACGTGTCGTCGTGCTCGAACCCCAGCCGGTCGATCACGTCGATCACGCCGTCGACGCTCTCGCAGAGCCGGACCGTGATGGGGACCAGGCTCTTGCGCTCCACCGTCCCGCTCAGCGTCACCCGCCCGTCGACGACCTCGACGGTGAGCGCGGAGGGGGAGAGGTTCAGGGTGCGCGTCAGCACGTCCTCGAGGATCTCCTGCTGGATCGACCGGTCCCGCCGCAGGAACACCCGCAGCAGGTCGCTGCGGCTGATGACGCCGATCAGGAAGCCGCTGCCGTCCACCACGGGGAGCCGCTTGATGCCGCGCTCCTCCATCACGCGGGCCGCCTCCACCGCGCTCCACTCCGGCCGCGCCACCACCGCGGGACTGGTCATCAGGCCCTCGGCCGTGCTGGCCCCCGTACCGTTGCTGCGCTCGCCGTCCGGGGTGTGACGGCGCAGCAGGTCCGCCTCGGAGACGACGCCGACCGGCTTCCCGTCGTCCACCACGGGAACGGCCGTGATCCCGTACTCGTCCAGCAGCCGCGCGATCTCCTTGAACGTGGTGCCCCGCTGCACGCTCACGGCGGCGGGAGTCATCAGATCGGCCACCCTGCGGTGCCTCATGGTGCGTCCAGTCCTCTACGGAAGGTGTGGTTTGTCCACCCTTGTCTATCAGGACCGGCTCAGTACCGAACCCCGAGGGTCGTCGCCAGGCACCCGCCGCCCACCGCGCGGCCCGGGCCGGCGGCCGTGCCCGTCGCGGTCACCTTCCACTCGCCGACGTCCTCGGCGTAGCCGCTGTTCAGGGCGAACTGCACGGTCACCGGCTTGGAGCCGTCGGGCAGCTGGAACGTCAGGTAGCCCAGCGCGGTGTTGCCGGGCGTGATGGTCAGCGCGACGGGCAGCCGCGGCCCGGCCGTGGTCTTCGCCACGACGTCCGCGTCGAACTGCTGCCCCTGGGCGTCGACCAGCGTCGCGCCGTTCACCGGGCTGTCGCGGTACGGGACCGTGCCGGTGTTCTTGAGCCGGAACTGGACCGAGACGTAGCGGTTGCCCTCGTCGGGCGTGAAGAACTCGTCGGAGGAGGTGGCCGGGTCGACCACCTTCAGGACGGTCACGTCGACCTTCTCGGACCGCTGGCCGGTCAGCGTGACGGTCGTCCCCAGCGGGACGGGCTCGGCGGGGGCGGCGGACGCCTGCGCGCCCAGTCCGCCCGCGACGAGCGCGAGCGCTGCCAAGAGCGAGGCCGGTAGACGGCGCATGGCTCCTCCCGGTGGCTGGTCCCCGAGGGCGCGTGCCGGAGCTACCTCCACGATGCTCCCGGGCCGCGCCCGCCGCCACCCGGTCGGCGCAGTGCCGTGGCGGCGCAATGTCACAGGTGACCGCACAACGTCACAGGTGACGTCACCGGGTGACCGGAGACCCGGCTCAGGACGTCACGCCGTCCAGCCCCCGCGCGTCCAGCGGCAGTCCCCACACGTTCCGCCGGTGTACGGCACCCAGCTCGGCCAGCAGCGGCGAGGGCGGCACCACCAGCACCGGGCAGGCGGCGCGCGCCACGCAGTACCGCGCCACCGACGGCCGCAGCACGCGCCGCAGCGGTCCCCGCTGCCCCGCGCCGACCACCAGGACGTCGTCCGGCGCCCGCGCCACGTCCACCAGCACCGCGCCGGGCGTTCCCACGGCCGTCAGGCCCGCGAGCGTCACGCCGGGCCCGGCCGGGCCGAAGGCCTCGTCCAGGATCTCCCGCAGCCGGGCCACGGCCGCCTCCCGCCAGGTGTCCCGCTGCGTCCGGTCCCGCCCGGGCAGCTGCCAGGCCAGTACCGTCCACAGGTCCGCATCCCGCTGCCGGGCCTCCGCCGCGGCCCGGTGCAGCGCCGCCGCACCAGCCGGAGTGCCGCTGACACCGACCACCACCCGCATCGCGTCCCCTTCCCCGCCGGGCGACGTACCCGGCCCTCCCATCGAACGCCCGCCCCGACCCGGCGGGAACCGGCCATGACGCATTCCTGACGCCCCCCTGACGTGCCCGGGGCGAACCCTGACGCCCTCCTGACGTCCACCCCGGGACCTTCGCGTACCCGGTGGTGACCGCCCGTCAGCGCACGCCCGGCATACGGGTGTCCGCACGCGGCCATCCGGCTGGCGGCGGCGCGCCCCGTGTCCGGAAGGCCCCGTTCGCGCCGCGTAGGGTCGGACGTACCGGTCCTCCGCACGGGTCCGCTCATCACCACCAGTGAGGCAGTTCCATCATGAGCCTGAGCATCCGCAACCAGCTCGCCGGCACCGTAGGCTCCGTCACCTCCGGCGAGGCCATGGCGACCGTCGCCGTCCGGCTGGCCGGCGGTCAGGACATCACCGCCGCCATCACCGCCGACGCCGTGAAGGACCTCGGCCTCGCGGCGGGCACCTCCGTCATCGCGCTGGTCAAGGCCACCGAGGTGGCCCTCGCCACCGCCGAGGTCCCCGGCATCAGCATCCGCAACCAGCTGCCCGGCACCGTCACCGAGGTCTCCACCGGCGCCGCCATGGCCAGCGTGAAGCTCACCGTCGCGGGCGGCGACCTGACCGCCGCCATCACCAAGGACGCCGCCGAGGCGCTGGGCCTCGCGGCCGGCTCCTCCGTCGTCGCCCTCATCAAGTCGACCGAGATCTCCCTCTCGGCCGCCTGACGCACCGCGGGCCCCGGCTCCCTCGGGAGCCGGGGCCCGCCCCGTCCGTGTCCGCCGGCCTCTTCACAACCGTTGCCCCGCGCGGGCCCGGCCGAGAAACCGCGCTCCCGCTACAGCCGGTCGATGAAGACGCTCGTCGACTTCACCCGGGCCGTGGCCCGCTTGCCGACCTCGATGCCCAGCTCCTCCACGGCCTCCCGCGTCAGCAGCGACACCAGCCGGTGCGGCCCGGCCTGGATCTCCACCTGCGCGGCCACGTCGCCGAGCTTGACGGCCGTCACGATCCCCGGGAACGCGTTGCGCGCCGACGTGTACGCGGACTCCTCGTCGGAATCCCCGTCCTGCGCGACCTCCACACAGAACGCCGCCAGGTCCTTCCCGTCCACGAAACGCTTGCCACCCTCGCGCCGGGTGGGGAAGCGCCCCGCGTCGGCCCACCGCCGCGCCGTGTCCACGCTGACGCCCAGCAGCCGGGCCGCCTGCCCGATCGTGTAAGACTCCATGCCCCCACCCTAGGGGGCCACCCGAGCCCGGCCCGATCCGCCCCGCGTCACTCCCCGGTGAACCCCCCGGTCCGAGACGGTCGCGGGGCGCGGAAACCGGCGGGCAACCGATTTCGGGGAGACGGTGGTCAGTGGGGTGGAAGGGGGATGCGGGATGCATGCCGAGGAGGAAGAGGAGTTCCAGGCGTTCGTGAGGGCGCACTGGACCCGACTGGTGCGCACGGCGTACCTGCTGACGGGTGATCCGCACGACGCGGAGGACCTCACGCAGACGGCGCTGGCCAAGGCGTACCGGTCGTGGCGGCGGGTGTCGCGCAGCGAGCGCCCGGAGGCGTACGTGCGGCGGATGCTGGTCACCTGCAACAGCGACCGGTTCCGCAAGCGGCGGGTGCCGGAGCGGCTGACCGGCGCCCCGCCGGACACCGCCGTGCAGGGGGACGCGGCCGGGGAGTGGGTGGAGGAGCGCACCGCCCTGATGGCCGCGCTCGCGATACTGCCGGCCCGGCAGCGGGCCGTGGTGGTGCTGCGGTACTGGGAGGACCTCGCCGAGGCGGAGGTCGCGGAGGTGCTCGGCTGTTCGGCGGGCACGGTCAAGAGCCAGGCGTCCAAGGGCCTGGCGAAACTGCGGGCCTGTCCGGGCCTGGCACGGATCATGGACCGGCGCTGGCCGGTGACGGCGGATCAGGGGGTACGGGGATGAGCGAGCGGTACGAAAGTCACTTCGAGGAGGCGCTGCGCGGCCTGCTGGCCGAGGACGCCGGCGAGGTGCGGCCCGCACCGGCGCCGTACGCGGCGATCGTCCGGCAGGGCCGGGCCGAGCGGCGCCGCAGGGCGCTGGCGGTCGGGGCCGCGGTGATCGCGCTGACGGTGGTGCCGGCGGGGGCGTTCGCGCTGGCCGACTTCGGTGGGCACGGCACGGGCGGGGTCGCCGCCCCGGCGCCCACCGCCGTGAAGCCGACCTCGGGCACGGCCTCGCCGGAGCCGGGCGGACCCGCCGCACCCGCGACGCCGGGTCAGCTGGCCGACGGGATCACGCTGGAGCAGGCGACGCAGGGGCTGACGGACTGCCTGGCCGTGAACGGAGCGAACGGCGCGAAGGACGCGCAGCGGGGCACGGTGGCCGAGCGGGATTACGGCCGGGCGGAGGACTACCGCCTGCTGCTCGCAGTCCGTTCCACCGGAGACGACAACGCCCCGGGTGACGGGATCCACGTCGTCGCGGTGAAGGACAAGGCCCCGGTCACCCGGCTGATCTGCACGGTCAAGGACGGCAAGGCGGTCGGGATCAACGCCTCCGTCGGGGGCGAACCGGTGCCGGGCGAGGGCAAGGTGGTCCCGGACATCAACGGCCAGAAGCTCTACCGCCAGGCCGTCATCACCAGCCCCGGCTACCGGCTGCCCTTCCGGTGGGGCGCCATCGGCACGGTCGACCCGTCGATAGCCAGGGTGACCGTCGCCTACGGCGACGGGTCGCCCGCCCAAGCGGCCCTGGACCACGGCTGGTACGCGGCGACCGGCGTGCTGACGGAACAGCCCGGCAGGGCTCCGCACGTGGTGGGCTATGACGCGGCAGGCCAGCGGGTCTACGACTCGGACGAGGACCGTACGTACGACCGGGCCCTCTAGCCGGGCACGGGCCGGCCGGGGGCGGGGCGTCTCCGAACCCAGGCCAGCACCAGTACGGAGGCGATGGCGGCGAAGGCGCACCAGGTGGAGGCGAATTCCAGCCGCCACAGGGCCGCGCACAGCACCGCGCCGGCGGAGAGCAGCACGCCCAGCAGGCGCAGCAGCCGGTCACCGGAGAGGAGGAGGGCGCCGAGGGTGGCGCACAGGTAGAGGACGATCAGGGCGCCGGCGCCCGGCAGGTCCAGCAGGTAGCCGACGGTGTGGCCGCGTACCTCGGCCACCGGCTCGCTGCGGGCGAGTCCGTAGGCGAGCACCCCGGCGGCGGCCACGCCGGCCGCGAGCGGGGCCAGGAGCCGGCGGGGAGCCGCAGGACCGGCGGCGAGGAGCACGCCCAGCGGGACCCAGAGGGCGGCGACCGGGAGTGCGATCACCGCCCAGGCGGTGGTTGCGGTACCGGGGCCGCCCCCAGCCCGCCAGACGGCGGACTCGACGATCTGGTGGGCGCCGAGCAGTGCGGGCAGCACGGCGACCATCAGGTCGCGGGGCCGCCGCACGGACGCCAGGCAGGCCACTCCGACCGCCGACACGGCCGTTCCTGCCACGAGATCCGCCGTCGCGCTCCAGCACATACGGGGGAGTGTGCCCCGTGGCCGAACTCCGCTGCCGCAACCGGACGGTCTGGTAGAAACGCGTCGTGGCCGACCTTGAGATCGCGAGCGCGAGCGCCGCGGACCTGCTGCTGATGCGTGACTGGGCCGAGAGCGAGGGGTGGAACCCGGGGGAGGGCGACCGGTTCGCCTTCGCCGTGGCCGATCCCAGAGGGTTCCTGATCGGGCGCCACCAGGGCACCCCCGTGGCGTGCATCTCCGCGGTCCGGTACGGCGCGGCGTTCGGGTTCATCGGCTTCTACATCGCCCACCCGTCCGTGCGCGGCCAGGGGTACGGGATCCAGCTGTGGCGGGCGGGCATGGCGGCCCTCGACGGGCGGCTGGTCGGCCTGGACGGTGTGGTCGAGCAGCAGGACAACTACCGCAAGTCCGGCTTCCGTCCGGCCTGGACCAATCTCAGGTACGAGGGCGTCCCGCTGCCCGGGGACCCGTCGCTGCCGGCGGGGGTCAGGCTGGTCGACGCCCGGGAGCTGCCCTTCGAGCGGCTGGCCGACTACGACCGGCGGTTCTTCCCCGAGCCGCGCGACGCCTTCCTCGCGGCCTGGACCGGACTCCCGGGCCGCACGGCGTACGTCGCCCTGCGCGACGGGGCCGTCGAGGGCTTCGGTGCGATCCGGCCGGGAGTGACGGCGGACCGGATCGGCCCGCTGTACGCGGCCGACCAGCGGATCGCCGCCGCCCTGCTGCACCGCCTGGCCTCCGCGGCGGCCGGCCGCCCGGTCTCGGTCGACGCCCCGGACGTCAACCCGGCGGCCCTCGCCCTCATGGCAGGAGCCGGCCTGACCCCCGTCTTCGAGACGGCCCGCATGTACACCGGCGACACCCCGCCCCTGGCCTTCCCGAACCTGTACGGAGTCACGAGCCTCGAACTGGGCTGAGCCCGGCGCAGGACAGGAGGGGCTCGGCGGCTCGGTTTCCGGCGACCGTCCCGCCCGTGGTGCGCAGCGCGGCTCGCGGGCGGGGTGGCACCCGGCGGTTTCGGGGGCCGGGGCTACGCGGCTGCCGGGAGGGTGCCGGAGGCGGCGGCGCCGGCTATGGCGCGTACCGCGAGGGGGATCTGGTCGGCGGTGAAGTCCAGGTGCGTGACCACGCGTACGGTCGTCGGGCCGAAGACGCTGACCCGGACCCCGTACTCGTCCAACGTGTGCCGGCCGAACTCGGCGGCGGTCAGGCCCGTTGCGGCGACGTCGAAGAGCACGATGTTGGTCTCCACGTGCTCCGGGTGGATCACCAGGCCGGGGATGCCGGCCAGCTCGGCGGCGAGGCGCCGGGCGTTCGCGTGGTCCTCGGCCAGCCGCTCGACGTGGTGGCGGAGCGCGTAGACGCCGGCCGAGGCGACCACACCGGCCTGCCGCATGGCGCCGCCCCAGCGCTGCTTGAGCCGCCAGGCCTCCTCGATGAACGCGTGGGAGCCGGCGAGGAGTCCGCCGACCGGCGCGCCGAGGCCCTTGCTGAGGTCGATGAAGACGGAGTCGAAGTGCGCGGCGTAGGTGACCGGTTCGATGCCGGAGGCCACCGAGGCGTTGAGCAGCCGGGCGCCGTCCATGTGCGTCCACAGGCCGTGTTCGCGGGCGATGCCGGTGATCTCGGCAATGGTCTCCAGCGGCCAGACGGTACCGCCGCCCGCGTTGGAGGTCTGCTCGATGACCACGCCGGAGGTGCGCGGCGCGTACCGGCTGGGCGTGCGGATCGCGGCGCGGAACTGCTCGGGGGTGAAGACGCCGCGCTCGCCCTGGAGGGCGCGGACGTTGATGCCGCTGATCGCGGCAGGGCCGCCGACCTCGTAGTTGATGATGTGCGCGGTCGCGTCGGCGAGCACCTCGTCGCCGGGGCGCGAGTGCAGGGCCAGGGCGATCTCGTTGCACATGGTGCCGGAGGGCAGGTAGACGGCGGCCTCCTTGCCCAGCAGCTCGGCCGCCATGGCGGTCAGTTCGTTGACGCTGGGGTCCTCGCCCTTCTGCTCGTCCCCGATCGGGGCCTGGGCCATGAAGGCGCGCATCTCGGACGTCGGGAGCGTGATGGTGTCGCTGTAGAGGTCGACGGCGGGGCGCTTGACCGTGGTGATGGCGGCAGGAGTGCTCACGGGTTCTCTGTCTCTCTGGTCAGGGTGTGACGTGTGACGTTGTAGGGGAACCGGTCCGCTTGTGGCGGAGCGTGCGGCCCGAGGCAGCCGTAGATGCGTGGGTCAGTCGCGGTCGGCGAAGACCGGCCGGAGGTACGTGGCGGCCGAGGCGGCGCGGATGCCGGCCTCGTCTGCCGTGGCGCCGGTGCACCAGAGGGTGCCGTACTCGCTGCGCTGGTCCTTGGCGTCGGCCAGCTCGTCGCCGGGCCGCGCCGTGATGCGGATGGACTCCAGCCCCGGCACCCGCTCGGCGAGTTCTCGTCCGGCGACGCCTTCGAAGCGGCCGCCGCCCCGGGCGTACAGCGCCTGCTCGGAGGCGGCGCGCACGGGCGCCGGCACGGCGACCGGCTCGCCCAGGTAGGAGGCGACGATCCCGTCGAAGACGTTCCAGTCGAGCGCGGCGGAGACCATGGTGGAGACGTTGCGGCCGGCGAACCGGGGGTTGAACTCCACGATCTTCGGCCCGTCGGCCGTGAGGGCGAACTCGATGTGCGCGGGACCCTGGCCGTACGACAGCAGTCCGGCGAGGTCGGCGCAGATCCGCTCGATCGCGGCGTGCGCCTCGGGGGCCAGGTCCACCGGGAAGCGGATGGCCAGTTCCATGAAGTACGGCAGCTCGCTCATGATCCGGTCGCTGATGCCCAGGACGTGCGGGACGCCGCCCGCGTACAGCACCTCGGCGCTGACCACCGGGCCGACGAGGAACTCCTCGACCAGCGGCACGCCGCCCTGCGCCTCGGACTCGGCCAGCACGGCCGGGAAGTGGGCCCGCACCTCGTCGGCGCCGGCGGCGGACACCACGCCGTAACTGCCGGTGCCGATGGAGGGCTTGAGGACCACCGGGTAGCCGGTCGCCTCCGCCGCCGCGAGCGCGGTGGCCAGGTCGGCGGCGGCCGTGCTGCGCGGTGCGGGGATGTCCCGCTCTGCGCAGGCCACGCGGAAGGCGTGCTTGTCCTGGGTGAGGCGGACGGCCTCGGTGGGGAGGAAGGGGATGCCCAGCTTCTCGGCCGCGGTGGCGGCGGGCAGCAGGAACTGCTCGTTCGGCGCGATGAGCGTGAACGGCGCGACGTCGAGCAACTCGGCGAAGAGTTCGGTGAGTTCCTCGGTGGAGCGGGTCTCGCGGACGCGCACGTCGACGGCGCCGGTCTCCAGCAGGGCGCGCAACGGGTCGTTCACGTAGCGCCCGGTGTCGCGGGTGACGAAGGTGACCCGGTCGGCCTTGCGGGTGGCGGCCTCGACGAGCCGCAGGCCCGTGCCGCTGGTGAGTGCTTCGACGATGACGAGGTGGTCGGCCATGGTGCGGTCGTCCGTTTCTGGTACGTGAGGGGTGGGGTTTACGAGGTCTTCGCGGGGGTGGGGGCGGGGGCGTGGGCGTGGGCCGCGACCGGAGCAGGAGCCGGGGCGCCGTCCGACAGCGCGGCCTCCCGCGAGCGGGCACGCAGCCGCGGTGCGACGACCACCAGCGCGGCCGTCAGCAGGCACAGGGCGGCAGCGCCGGCGAACGGGTACCAGCCGGTGTCCGAGCCGGTGTCGCCGGCCATCGCGGTGCCCACGGACCCGCCGAGGGACTCGGCTACGCCCCAGATCAGGCCGGCGAACCCGAACGCGGTGAACGAGTCGCCCGCAGCCTTCTTCGACAGGATGCTGTCCGCGGCGGGGGACCACACCAGCTCCGAGAAGGTGAACACGGCCACGCCGACGAACACCACGGGCCAGGCCGCCCCCTGCCCCGGCACGAACAGCACCAGGGACAGCGCCAGCAGCACCAGCCCCAGCGCGATGACCGCCCGGTCGCCGCGCCGCCGCGCGATGCCGTCGGTCCAGCGCGCCACCAGCGCCTGGAACAGCACGATGAGCACCGCGTTGACCAGGAACAGCAGGCTGATGACCCCGGTGGAGACGTGGGCGGCGACGTACACCGGCAGGACGTTGGCGAACTGGGCGTACGCCACCCACAGCGTGGCCATCACGCAGGCCCACAGCAGCACGTCCCGGTTCGGCAGACCGAACCGCGGCCGCCCGCCTCCGGTTGCGGCCGCCCGTACGTCGCCGGGGGCACCCCAGGCGAGGGCCGCGGCCACCAGGAAGCCGGCGACCGGGACCAGCGGGAAGGCCCGCCCGGTCGCGGCCATCAGCCAGCCGCCGGCCACCGGGCCGAGGGCCGCGCCGCCGTTGACGGCGGCGTTGAGCCGCCCGAACGCGCGCAACCGGGTGTGCTCGTCACAGCCGTTGGCGATCAGCGCCTTGGTGCCCACGTTGGCGCAGGACACCGCCGTGCCGTTGACCGCGAGGACCGCCAGCCAGGCCGCGGCGCTCCGGAGGCCCAGGGCCACCGGCACCACCAGGACGGCCGCGGCGAGGACGTACCCCGCCACCAGGACCAGCCGCAGGCGGAACCGGACGACGACGAACTGCATGGCCACCGCGCCGGCGCGCATGCTGAGCAGGTGCACGCCGACGGCGGTGGCGGCCACCGGGACCGGCATGCCGAGCGTGGTGTGGAGCCAGATGGCCAGGAAGGGCGAGATCACGTAGTAGGCGCTGCTGCCGAGCGCCCGTGATGCCAACGTGGGCCACAGCCCTGGCATTTGCGTAGACATCGAGAGGGATTCCTTGCGTGGATCGATGTGCGTTACACAAACACACGCACCCAGCGAAGGCAATCAAAACCAGTCAGACCTGACATACTCCCTGGGAATCCGAGGGGAAACGAAAGAACCACCCGGCAATCCCTCACTCCACATGTAATCAACCAGCCGGCAACGGACGGGTGTTCCACCCCGCGATCACCGGCTCCCCGTGCTCGGTCGACAGCCTGCTGACCGTCCCCGTCCGCAGCAGGAACAGCCTCCCCTCCGCGGGCGGCAGCCCCAGGTACCGGGCCGTCAGGACGCGCAGGAAATGACCGTGGGCGACCAGCACGGCATCCCCGTCGGCGCCGTCGAGCGACGCCGCCACCCGGGCCAGCACCCGGTCGGCCCGCGCCCCGACCTCCTCCGGACTCTCACCCGGGTGCTCCGCGTCGCCCGGCGGCACCCCGTCCCGCCAGAGCGACCAGTCCGGCCGGGTGCGGTGGATCTCCGCCGTGGTGACGCCTTCGTACGCCCCGTAGTCCCACTCGTGCAGGTCGGGATCGGTCTCCCCCGGGGGCAGGCCCGCCAGCCGCGCCGTGCTGCGGGCGCGGGTGAGCGTACTGGTGAGCACCAGAGCGGGGGAGAGCCCGGTGAAGTACGGGGCGAGCGTGATCGCCTCCTCGACGCCCCCGGCCGTCAGCGGCACGTCGGTCAGCCCGGTGTGCCGCCCCGAGGCGCTCCACGCCGTCTCGCCGTGCCGGACCAGCAGCACATCGCCCATTCCCGCTCCGCCTCCTCGCGTACGCCGATCCGGGCACCTCCCGGATCCCCCTACGGTGCGTCAGCCGGAGCCCGGCACCCGCCGGGACGCGCCGGGAATGGTCTACGCTCGGCCGGGACCCGACGATCATGGGGGAGACGGTGAAGCTGCGCTGCGCGGTACTCGACGACTACCAGGGGGTCGCCGAGGGCCTGGCCGACTGGACCCGGATCGCCGGCCGGGTCGAAACCCGCTTCCTGCACGAGAAACTGGACCCCGACGCCGTAGCCGAGGCGGTAGGCGACTGCGACATCCTCATCGCCATGCGCGAACGCACCCCGTTCCCCGCCACCCTCTTCGCCCGCCTCCCGCAGCTCCGGCTGCTCATCACCTCGGGCATGCGCAACGCGTCCGTCGACGTGGCCGCCGCCACGCGCCACGGCGTCACGGTCTGCGGCACGGCCAGCAACTCCGAACCCCCGGCCGAGCTGGCCTGGGCCCTCATCCTGGGCCTGGCCCGGCAGATCATCCCCGAACACAACGCCCTGCGCGCGAACGGCCCCTGGCAGCAGTCCCTCGGCGCCGACCTGCACGGCAGCCGCCTCGGCCTGCTGGGCCTCGGCAAGACCGGCCGCCAGATGGCCCGCGTCGGCCTCGCCTTCGGCATGGACGTGACCGCCTGGAGCAGCAACCTGGACCCGGCCGTGGCCGCCGGACTCGGCGTGAAGGCCGCGGCCTCCAAGGAAGAACTGCTGGAGACCAGCGACTTCGTCTCCGTCCACCTCGTCCTCGGCGACCGCACACGGGGCCTGATCGGCGAGCCGGAACTGCGCCGGATGCGCCCCACCGCGTACCTGGTCAACACCTCCAGGGCAGCCATCGTCGACCAGCAGGCCCTGCTCCGCGCCCTGCGCGACGGCTGGATCGCGGGCGCGGGCGCGGACGTCTACGAAACCGAACCCCTCCCGGCCGACGACCCACTGCGCACCGCCCCCAACTTCCTGGGCCTGCCCCACCTGGGCTACGTCACCCGCCGCAACTACGAGGGCTACTTCCGGGAGGCGGTCGAGAACATCGAGGCCTACCTGGCCGGAGCCCCGATGCGCGTACTGGGCTGACGGTCCCGCCCCGCACGGCCGAAGCACGCAGCCGAGCAGATCCGCGAGGCGCACCCGGGCTGGGACCTGTGGCGCGACGGTGTCGTCCCCGGTGACGCCGACCACCCCGGCGAGGCGCCCACGCAGGTGGCCGCATGCACCGACGCCGTACCGGACCGCATCCGCCCGCTGCTCACCGACGGCGATGTCGCCGTGGTCGCGCACGGCCACCTGGCGCGAGTGGGCGGCTTGTGTCCGGCCCAGCGGGCCGTGGGTCGCGTGACGGGCGTAGGGCGCGGCGATCGTGGGCGGCTCTTGTCCAGCCCCGGACGGCCTGGCGGCCGCCGAGACGGCCGAAGCGCGTAGCGATCTGTGGCGGCTTATGAAGGGGCAGAGACGGCCCGGAGGCCGCTGGGACGGCTGGTGGGCCTACGGACGCTGTCGCGTCCGCCCCGTGGGGCGGCGGGGTGGGCGGAGCGTTGGTGGCCGGAGGTCGTGCTGCCGTCTGGAGGGATGCCTCCTTCCCCGACGCCGGGCAAGGGCTCTGAGTGCGGTGGGTGGCTTGTGTTCCTCCGGGGCGTTTTTCGGGGGTTGTCCGCCGAGGGATTTTGCCTTCCGGACCGGGGTGGGCGGTCAAGGGTGACCCG
>NZ_JBIVZG010000018.1:0-179890 GCF_044759445.1 Streptomyces sp. NPDC101118
AACCCGGAAGCTAAGCCTTTCAGCGCCGATGGTACTGCAGGGGGGACCCTGTGGGAGAGTAGGACGCCGCCGAACAATCATTGTGGGAAAGCCCCTCACCTGATTCGAAAGAATCAAGGTGCGGGGCTTTTCTGCGTTTCAGGGCCTGTGCCGGCCGTTTAGGGTCGGGGCATGGGCTATGAACTCGTCATCTTCGACAACGACGGCGTGCTGGTGGACAGCGAGCGGATTTCCAACACGCTCCTGGCCGCCTACCTGACCGAACTGGGGCATCCCACCAGCTACGAGGACTCCCTGCGCGACTACATGGGCTCCGCCATGCACCGGGTGCACGAGCTCGTCCTCGAGCGGACCGGACGCCGGCTGCCCGACGGGTTCGACGACACGTTCCACGCGCGCGTCTTCGCCGCCTTCGAGCGTGAGCTGCAGCCCGTGCCCGGGGTGCGGGAGATGCTCGACGGACTGCGCGCGAGCGGGACGGCGTACTGCCTCGCCTCCTCAGGGAGCCACGAGCGGATCCGGGTCGGCCACCGGAGCGCCGGGCTGACCGGGTACTTCGACGACGCGCGCGTCTTCAGCGCCGAGGACGTCGGCAAGGGCAAGCCCGCCCCGGACCTCTTCCTCCACGCCGCCGCGAAGATGGGCGTCGCGCCCGAGCGGTGCGTGGTGGTCGAGGACAGCCGGCTCGGCGTACAGGCCGCGGTGGCCGCCGGCATGGACGTGTACGGGTTCACCGCCATGACCCCCGCCGACCGGCTCGCCGGGGCGACCGGACTCTTCGGTTCCATGTCCGAGCTGCCGGGACTGCTGAAACTGGCCATGTGATCCATCTACCCACCGGTAGCGGCGAGGCCTACGCTGTGCGGCCATGACAGACGTGCGCCTGCGCCGCGGCCGGGCTTCCCTGGCGGTCAGCTTCTTCGTCCAGGGGGTCACGTTCGCCCTCCTCGTGACGCGGATCCCCGCCATCCAGGACCGGTACGGGATATCCGACGCCCTGCTTCCGGCCTTCCTGGCCGCCGTGCCGATCCTGGCCGGGGTGTCGAGCGTGGCCACCGAGAAGCTCGTGCGCAGGGTTCCGCCCAGCGCCATCCTGCGGTGGAGCCAGCCGCTCGTGCTGCTCGCGCTCCTCGGGGTCGGCGCCGGGTCCCAGATGTGGCACGTGGCCGTCGCGCTCGGCGCCTTCGGGCTGGCGGTCGGCGCCCTGGACGCGTCCATGAACATGCTGGGCGTCAGCCTCCAGCGCGACTACGGCCGCAGCATCATGCTCGGGTTCCACGCCGCGTACAGCCTCGGCGGCATCGCCGGTGCCTCCGCGGCCTGGGCCGGCGCCCACTGGCACCTGTCGCTGTTCGTCTCCTACCTGCCGGCCGTCGTGCTCCTGCTGCCCGCCGCGCTCGTCGGGTCCCGCTGGTACGCCGACCAGCGCCGGCCCGGGGCGGCCGCCGGCGAGGGCACCGAGGCTGCCGGGTCCTCCGGCGTCGCGTTCAAGCTGCTGCTGCCGCTGTGCCTGGTGATGGCCTGCGCCTACATCGGCGACTCGACCGTCGCCAACTGGAGCGCGAAGTACCTCCAGGACGTGCTCGGCAGCTCCGAGCAGCTGGCCACCGTCCCCTACAACGTCTACATGGTCACCACCCTGCTGGGCCGGGCCGTCGGCGACCTCGGCGTGCGCCGCCTCGGGGCGGTGGCCGTGGTGCGCGGCGGGACTCTGCTCGCCGCCGCCGGTTTCGCGGTCGTGGCCGTCGCGCCCGGGGCCTGGGTCGGCATGGCCGGGTTCACGCTGCTGGGCCTCGGGCTGTGCGTGATCGTGCCGCAGACCTTCGCGGCCGCGGGGCGCCTCTTCCCCGGGTCCTCCGACGCCGCCATCGCGCGGCTCAACATCTTCAACTACGTCGGCTTCCTGGTCGGTTCCCCGCTCGTCGGCGCCCTGGGCGACGCGTGGAGCTACCGGGGCGCCATGCTCGTACCGATGGCCCTCGTACTTGTCACACTCGGGTACGCCCGCTCGTTCGGCTCCGAGACCGCCCGATACGGTGGCGGGCATGAGCGGGCGCGCGCTGTTGATGTGGGACGAAGCGGTCACGGGGTATGACTTCGGGCCGAGCCATCCGATGGACCCGGCGCGTCTGGCGCTGACCATGGGCCTGGTTCGGGCCTTCGGGCTCGACCGGGAGGTCGAGGTGCGGGCGGCCAAGGCGGCCGGTGACTCCACCCTGCGGCTGGTGCACCGGGAGGACTACGTGGCCGCCGTGCGGGAGGTCTCGGCGGACCCCGGCGTCGCCGACGGCTCGTACGGCCTCGGGACCGTCGACGACCCCGCCTTCCACGGCATCCACGAGGCCTCCGCGCTGATCGCCGGGCAGTCCGTGGCGGCCGCCGAGGCGGTGTGGCGCGGCGAGGCCGAACACGCCGTGAACTTCGCCGGCGGACTGCACCACGCGATGCCGGGGGGCGCGGCCGGGTTCTGCGTGTACAACGACGCGGCCCTCGCCATCGCGCGGCTCCTGGAGCTGGGCGCCGAGCGGGTGGCGTACGTGGACGTCGACGTGCACCACGGGGACGGCGTGCAGGCGGCCTTCTGGGACGACCCCCGCGTGCTCACGATCTCGCTGCACGAGCACCCCAGGACGCTCTTCCCGCAGACCGGCTGGCCGGAGGAGACCGGCGGCGCGGAGGGTTCGGCGGTGAACGTGGCGCTGCCGGCCGGCACCGGGGACGCGGGCTGGCTGCGGGCCTTCCACGCGGTGGTGCCCGAGGTGCTGGCGGACTTCCGGCCGCAGGTGCTGGTGACCCAGCACGGTGCCGACACCCACTTCGAGGACCCCCTCGCGCACCTGGCGGTGTCGCTGGACGCCCAGCGGGCCGTGCAGGAGGCGTGCCACGCGCTGGCCCACGAGCACTCCGACGGGCGCTGGCTCGCCCTGGGCGGGGGAGGGTACGCGATCGTGGACGTCGTACCGAGGTCGTGGACGCACCTGGTCGGGATCGCCGCGCACCGGCCCGTCGACCCGGAGACCGCCGTGCCGGCGTCGTGGCGGGAGGCGGCCTACGCGCGGACGCGGCAGCTGGCGCCGGGGCGGATGACGGACGGACGGTCCGTCAGCTGGGCGGACTGGGAAGCCGGTTACGACCCGGCGGACCGGATCGACCAGGCGGTCCTCGCGACCCGGCGGGCCGTCTTCCCGCTGCGGGGGCTGCTGGCCTGAGCCGGTCGCATCCCGGCCCGGACCGGGCTGGAAAGGGTTAGGCCAAGTGTGGGCCGTATCCGGTGTTCCGGTGCCGGCACCGGGCCGGTGCGGGAGCATCGAACGGTGTTGAGCACCGCCGCGCTGCGTGCGCATCTGCTGGCCGCCCGGTTGGCCGGGCCCGTGGCGACCTCCCGTGAGGAGAGCCTGCGCAGCTACCGCCTGTTCGCGGCGCGCGATCCGCGGGCGCTGCTCGGGCTGGACCCGGAGTGGGGCTGGGGCGAGGGCGACCTGCTGGCGCTGATGGCCGACAAGTGCGGTGTGTCCGGGGACCCCCGCCACGTGAGCGGCCCGGACATCATCGATCCGGAGCGGACCCTGGCGGCGCTCGACGCGTTCGCGAGCCGGTTACGGCAGGTGGCGGCGGCGCGGGCACCCGTGCTGTTCGGCACCGGTCATCCACACCGTCTCCTGGGGTTCTACGTCAGTTTGGCGGAGGCGCTGTCGGCGGCGGGATGTGAAGTCCTCACCCCGGCGCAGGGGTGCGGTGTCGACATGGCGAGCCGGTTCGGCGTACGTCCGTACACCCTCGATTACGTACGGGGTGTCGCCCTCGTGCGGGAACCCGGAGCGCGGCCGCCCGGGAGTGCGACCGGCGCACACACGCACTCGCCGCTCCCGGTTCGGGTCGCCCTGGGGGCCCTGGCCGACTCCGGAGGGCCGCTCCCGGCGCTGGTCGTCGGCGATCACGGATGGGTCTGCGGCGCAGGTCAGCTGGGGTTCGAGGCCATCGGGCTGGCCGACACGGACGACCCGGCGCTGTTCGTCGGCGAGGCCGAGGGGCGGGTGTCGGTGGCCGTTCCGCTTGATGACGCCGTGCGTTCGGACTACTACCGTCCGCTCACGCGCTACTTACTCGATCGGGCGAGTCTCGCGGCCTGAGCCGGCGGCCGTAGCTCCTCTTCCCCACTCGTACCACCCGCCCCTACTCTGGGAGTGAGCGCGCAACGACGAGGAGTAACCGGAGGGGAAGCCGGTGCCCGTCAGGTGCGGAAGGTCAAGGTGTGTCATGGCTGCTGGCGAGAGGCCTCTCAGTGAGGTTCAGTTCCTGACCGTGGCGGAGGTCGCCTCGGTGATGCGAGTGTCGAAGATGACCGTGTACCGCCTGGTGCACAATGGCCATCTGCCCGCGATCCGAGTGGGCCGGTCCTTCCGGGTCCCCGAGAACGCGGTCCACGAGTACCTCCGGGAGTCCTACGTGGGGGTGGAGACGGCCTGACGCCTCCCCTCGGTTAACAGGCTCGGAGCTCGGGCGGGTAGGCTAGGCCGACGTAGGTCGTGTGGGCCCAGACGCCCCGCACCAGTGAAGAGAAGTGAGCGAGGGTAGTCGTGGGCTCTGTTATCAAGAAGCGGCGCAAGCGGATGGCCAAGAAGAAGCACCGCAAGCTGCTCAAGCGCACCCGCGTCCAGCGCCGTAACAAGAAGTAAACGGCGTCTGTACGTGTTCTCCGCGGCCCCTCCACCATCCTTTGGTGGAGGGGCCGCGGTGTATAAGGGCCCAGGGAACGCATGCCCGCGCGGGCCGCTCGCGGCCGCGCGTCCGGCATCGAAGGGGAGGCGCTGATCGTGGGCAAGGTCGTGCTGGTCACCGGGGCCGCCCGGCAGCTGGGCAGCCGCTTCGTGCGGCGGATCCAGCGGGACCCGGACGTGGAGCGGGTCATCGCGGTGGACACCGAGGAGCCCGACCGGCGGCTCGGCTCGGCGGTCTTCCTCCAGGCCGACATCAGACAGCCGTCGATCGCGCGGATCCTCGCCGAACACGCCGTGGACACCGTCGTGCACCTCGCGGTCACCGGCAGTCCCCCGCTGGGCGGCGGCGGCCGGACCTCCGTGAAGGAGGCCAACGTCATCGGGACCATGCAGCTGCTCGGCGCCTGCCAGAAGTCCCCGACGGTCCGCCGGCTGGTCGTGAAGTCGACCACGAGCGTGTACGGGGCCGCGCCGCGCGATCCCGCGGTGTTCACGGAGACCACCCAGCCGAAGGCGCTGCCCGGCGGCGGGTTCGCCAAGGACGCCGTCGAGGTCGAGGGGTACGTACGCGGCTTCGCGCGCCGCAGGCCCGACGTGGCGGTCTGTGTGCTGCGCTTCGCGAACATCCTGGGCCCCCGCGCCGACTCCGCGCTGGCCGAGTTCTTCTCGATGCCGGTGATGCCCACGGTGCTGGGCTACGACCCGCGGCTCCAGTTCGTCCACGAGGACGACGTGGTGGACGTGCTGGAACTGGCCTCGGGCGAGCCGCGGCGCGGCACGCTGAACAGCGGTACGTTCAACATCGCCGGCGACGGCGTGCTGTTGCTCTCGCAGTGCTCGCGGCGGCTGGGGCGGCCGACGGTGCCGCTGCTGCTGCCCGCGGTCACGTGGGTGGGCCAGGCGCTGCGCACGGTGGGCTTCGCCGACTTCTCGCCGGAGCAGATCCGGCTGCTCACGCACGGGAGGGTCGTGCAGACCACGCAGATGCGCGAGGTGCTGGGCTTCGAGCCCTCGTACACGACCGCCGAGACCTTCGCGGACTTCGCGCGGAGCCGCGGGCCGGGGCTGCTGCCGCCGGAGGCGCTGGGACGTACCGTCGACCGTCTGAGAGGGGCGCTGTTGTGATGGCGGATGCCAAGGTCATCCCGTTCGACGAGGACCGTGAGCGGCCGCGCAGGGCGCCGCGGCGCGGCCGAGCCGGGGGGCGGCGGGGCGGGCGCGAGGCGCCGGTGTCGGTGGTCGCGCCGGAGGCTCCGGAGGAGCCCACGGGCCCCGAGGAGCCCGAGGCGGCCGGCGGAGGCCCGGGGGCGGCGGAGGGCTGGGACCGGCGCATCGCGAGCGGACTGGCCTTCCTGCGGCGGCGCCTGACGGGCGAGTACGAGGTCGACGAGTTCGGCTACGACAAGGAGCTCACCGACCAGGTGCTCATGTCGCTGCTGCGGCCCCTGTACGACGGGTACTTCCGGGTCGAGGTGAAGGGCGTCGAGAACATCCCCGCGGAGGGCGGGGCGCTGATCGTCGCCAACCACTCCGGGACGCTGCCGCTGGACGGTCTGATGCTCCAGGTCGCCGTGCACGACCGGCACCCGGCGCAGCGGCACCTGCGGCTGCTGGCCGCGGACCTGGTGTTCATGCTGCCGGTCGTCAACGAGCTGGCGCGGAAGGCCGGGCACACGCTGGCGTGCGCGGAGGACGCGCAGCGGCTGCTGGAGGCCGGGGAGCTGGTGGGCGTGATGCCCGAGGGCTTCAAGGGGATAGGGAAGCCGTTCGGCGAGCGGTACAAGCTCCAGCGGTTCGGCCGGGGCGGGTTCGTCTCGACGGCGCTGCGCGCGGGGACGCCGATCGTGCCGTGCTCGATCGTGGGGGCGGAGGAGATCTACCCCATGATCGGGAACGCGAAGACGCTGGCGCGGCTGTTCGGGCTGCCGTACTTCCCGGTGACGCCGACCTTCCCGTGGCTGGGGCCGCTGGGGGCGGTGCCGCTGCCGACGAAGTGGACGATCCAGTTCGGGGAGCCGATCCCGACGGACGGGTACCCGCCGGAGGCGGCGGAGGACCCGATGCTGATGTTCAACCTGACCGACCAGGTGCGGGAGCAGATCCAGCACACGCTGTACAAGCTGCTGGTGCAGCGGAGGTCGGTCTTCTTCTGAGCGCAGGCCGCCTTGGAGGCGTGCCGCGTTGAACGCATGCCGAGGGGTGGGGCGCCGGTTCTCCGGTGCCCCACCCCTCGTGCGTGTCCTACTCCGCGTCCTCTGCGCCCAGACCCAGGCCCGGGAGGATCCCCGGCAGGATGGGCGGGAGGGTGATGTCCGGCTTCGGGGAGGACGGGGACGTGGCCGGCGGCGTGGTCGTCGACTCCTTGGGCGGGTCGAGCAGGTCGCCCGTACCGCCGCCGAGCAGGCCTTCGGAGTCGTCGTCGCCCGAGTCGCTGGGCGCCGGGCGCTCCGGCGTGCGGCCCTGGGCGTCCGGGGACGCCGAAGGAGCGGCGTGCCGGCCGCCGGGCTCGGCCCGGCCGGTGCCCTGGTCCGCGGTGCCGCCGCCGGACGACTTGGCCTGACGGTGCTGCTCGGGCGTCTTGGGCAGCAGCGACTGCAGCGGCGCGACCTCGTCGTCTATGGCGTCGAAGACCGAGTTCACCTCGTCACCGACGTCGGTGAGCTGGGCGGGCAGCCGCTCACGCAGCTGACCCCAGGCCTCGCGGTGCGAGCGCGAGAACGAGGACAGCGCCTGGATCGCGCCCAGGGAGCCGTCCCGCTCGTACTCGGCGTGGAGCAGGCGGTGGCCTTGCTCGGCGTCGTGCTTCATCCCGGACAGCGCGCGCCTGATCTCGCCCAGCGATTCGTGGTCGAGCGCCCCGGACCTGCCGCGCTCCATGAGGCGCCGGGCCTCGTGGAGCCTGGTCGAGGCCTGGTCCAGATAGAGCTCGCCCCGGTCCGAATCGTCCTCGGCCATACCGAGTTTGAGGTCTTCCATCCCGCGCTTCACGGGGTAGAGGGAGTCACCCGGCAGTGCGTCGGTACTGGCAGCGGCCACTCCGCTGAAGGCCCCTGCGGCCACACCGACGGTGAGACCGCCCGCAGCGATGCCCTTCGACCAGCGGGAGCGGGGCCGCAACTTCCGGAGCGAGGTCGCCCGGTGGGCGCCACGGCCGGTCCGCTGTTCGGGCACCTGAGGGTCCGTCGAAGCACCCGCTCCGAAGGTTCCCTCCATCACCATGGTCTCCATGGCGGCCACGAGCTGCGCTCGCTGCACCACCTTGACCTCGGGGTCCAACTCCGGGCGCGGTAGCGCGTCGAGCACGTTCGCCAGGGCCAACATCCGGTCGTAATCAGCCGGTTCAGCCGGGTCGGCAGGCGCGTCGGGCTGCTCGGCCGCCGTCTCCGCGGGATCGGACAGCGTCCGATCCTCCAGGGCCTGGGCGAAGGCGTTCGCCCGCCGGTGCGCCGAAACGTTCGCGATCACTGGCGGCACCTCCTCTCGTCATGACGATCGACTCCCCTGTGTGTCCGGATGGTTGCCCGGCTTGAGCACATCCACTCTTTCGAGTGAGCGACCGCAGGCAGGGCGTGTCCACAGGGAGTCTGCATTCCGCACAACGAGCGGCGCGGCACTTGGGTTACGGACGAAGGATGATCGGACCACAGCGTCATACAGGGGTCACCGGATGTGAGTTGGGATCAGCGGGCGTCGTCCGGCAGCAGTCGGGCCAGCGTGCGGACGGCCCGGTACTGGAGGGTCTTGATGGCACCCTCGTTCTTGCCCATCACCCTGGCCGTCTCGGCCACCGAGAGGCCCTGCAGGAAGCGCAGTGTCACGCACTCCTGCTGCTGAGGATTGAGTTTCCGTACGGCCTCCAGCAGGGCCGCGTTGGACAGGGACTCCAGGACGGAGTCTTCGGGGCTGCGCTCGACCTCGTTGGCGTCGAGCATCTCGCCGGTGGTCACCTCCAGCCGGAAGCGGCTGGACTTGAAGTGGTCGGCGACCAGGTTGCGCGCGATCGTCACGAGCCAGGCACCGAAGTCCCGGCCCTGCCAGGTGAAGGTGGAGATGCGGCGCAGCGCGCGCAGGAAGGTCTCGCTGGTGAGATCCTCCGCCGTCGCCTTGCCGCCGACGCGGTAGTAGATGTAGCGGTAGACCGTGTCGCTGTACTGGTCGTACAGCCGGCCGAAGGCCTCGGCCTCGCCGTTCTGGGCGCGTTCGACCAGGTCCATCATGCGGGCGCTGTCGCTGTCCGCGGTGGGGCGGCGGGCGGTCGACGTGCTCGTACCGGTGCTCCCCCGGCCTCGTCTGCCCACGGTCGCTCCGCCGTCGGCCAGGGCGTAGCAGGGACCGGCAGGGCCGATTCCGGCGGGGACCGCGGCGGCGAAGGCGGGTAGGGCGTACGCGGTGGGGACGAAGCCGCGCAAGTGGCCGAGGACCGTTGCGCGGAGCGTAGCCAGGCCCGAGGCGTCAACCCCGACAGGTGGGTACACGGGACTCCCAGAGGCAGAGCTTCCATCACGTGCAGTGCGGACCGTTGACTCGCCGACCAGTGGTGGGGCGACGGAGAGGGGGCCCGTATGCGTTTGAGGAGAATAACGCTTCGTACAGGCAGCGCTACACCCAGTTGCTCAAATCATCGATTCCGACGCTTCTGTTGCGTGTCGAGGGCATATTCGATCGCGGATAGTGATCGGCTGGTGATCACTTCTGTACGCGGAATGCCTGCTTCCAGGGCGTGTTGTGGCCGACTCGAAAGCACCCGTGTGCCCCGCGTGTCCTGCGGGCAGAACCGGGGGAATGCCCGTCGTACGGGCGGTGGCCGCGGGGGTCCGCGGGCGGCTACCTGCGGCGCCGGTGCAGGGCGACCGCGGCCGCCGTGCCGCCCGCCAGGGCGCCCACTCCGGCCGCCGCGGGGATGCCGACCCTGGCCGCCTTGCGGCCGGTCCGATAGTCGCGCAGCCGCCACTCGTTGGCCCGGGCATGCTTGCGCAGTTTTGTGTCGGGATTGATCGCGTACGGATGTCCGACCAACGACAGCATGGGGATGTCGTTGTGCGAATCGCTGTACGCGGCGCAGCGCGCCAGGTCGAGGCCCTCGGCGGCGGCGAGGGCGCGGACGGCCTCGGCCTTCGCGGGTCCGTGCAGCGGCTCGCCGACGAGCCTGCCCGTGTAGACGCCGTCGACGGACTCCGCGACCGTGCCGAGGGCGCCGGTCAGGCCGAGCCGCCGGGCGATGATGGTGGCCGTCTCGACCGGGGCGGCCGTCACGAGCCAGACCTTCTGGCCGGCGTCGAGGTGGGCCTGGGCCAGGGCGCGGGTGCCCGGCCAGATCCGCTCCGCCATGTACTCGTCGTAGATCTCCTCGCCGATGACCATCAGTTCGGAGACGCGGTGGCCCTTGACGATGGAGAGGGCGCTGTCGCGGGCGTCCTGCATGTGCTCGGGGTCCTCGACCCCGGCGATCCGGAACCAGGCCTGCTGCCAGGCGAAGCGGGCGAGTTCGCGGCGCTGGAAGAACTCGCGCTTGTAGAGGCCCCGGCCGAAGTGGAAGATCGCCGCGCCCTGCATGACGGTGTTGTCGAGGTCGAAGAAGGCGGCGGCGCGCTCGTCCCCGGCGACGGGGAACTCCGGTTCCTCCGGCGCCGCCTCGGGGGCCTCCGGCGCGGCGGGCTCCGCGTACTGGGCGGAGGTCTTGCGCGCGGCCTCGGCGGAGGCCTCGCCCGCGAGCACGCTCCGCGCGGTCGCGGGGCGGTTACGGCGGGTGAGCCATCCGGGAGCGGCCATGAGGTGAGGATAGCCATTGTGTTCGGGTGTTCCCGAACCGTGCGGAAACGGCTGTGTGAACACTGGCGACATCGGCCGGGCCGTTCCGCACCGCGGACGCCGCGCGAGAATGGCCGTATGAGTCCTCTGCTGCGCCGTAAGGAAAAGAAGGCTCCCGGGGAGCGGATGGTGACGCTCATCGGGAAGCCGGGCTGCCACCTGTGTGACGTGGCACAGGAAGTGATCGAGAAGGTGTGCGCGGAGACGGGCGCCTCGTGGGAGAAGAAGGACATCACCCAGGACGAGGAGCTCTACCGCAGGCACTGGGAGCAGATTCCGGTGGTCCTCGTCGACGGTGAGCAGCACACCTTCTGGCGGGTGAATCCGGAGCGGCTGCGGAAGGCGCTGGCCGGCTGAGGTTCCGGTGTCGGGGGGCCGGCGCGCCGTGCGGTTACCATTCAGGGCGATTTGAGCGGTATCGGGGGCGTATCGAAGAGGAGTGTGTTCCGCTTTGCCCCCGTCGGGACGAGGACGCGCGGCGTCGGCCGGTAGTTCCCGCAGCTCGTGGCCGGAACGCGTGACCCCCATCACTTTGGTCGGACAAATTGGACACAATCTTTGTGCACGCGTTCACAAAGACATAGCCTGCTGTCGACGGGGCGGTCATGGGACAAAGGACCGCCTGCAGCCCCGCTCATCCCGCAGGAGCATCGTGGCAACTGGCCGAAATCACCGACCGGCGACCCGCAGCCGAGGCATTCCCGAGGCCACTGTCGCCCGGCTTCCGCTGTACCTGCGGGCCCTGACCGCGCTGTCCGAGCGCTCGGTGCCCACGGTCTCCTCGGAGGAGCTCGCCGCTGCCGCGGGGGTCAACTCCGCCAAGCTGCGCAAGGACTTCTCCTACCTCGGCTCCTACGGCACCCGCGGTGTCGGCTACGACGTCGAGTACCTCGTCTACCAGATCTCCCGTGAGCTGGGCCTCACGCAGGACTGGCCGGTCGTCATCGTCGGCATCGGCAACCTCGGCGCCGCCCTGGCCAATTACGGCGGGTTCGCGTCCCGTGGTTTCCGCGTGGCCGCGCTCATCGACGCCGATCCCGCGATGGCCGGGAAGCCGGTGGCCGGAATGCCGGTGCAGCACACCGACGACCTCGAGAAGATCATCGACGAGAACGGCGTCTCGATCGGCGTCATCGCGACCCCGGCGGGCGCTGCCCAGCAGGTCTGCGACCGGCTGGTCGCCGCCGGCGTCACCTCCATCCTGAACTTCGCGCCGACCGTGCTGTCCGTGCCCGAGGGCGTCGACGTGCGGAAGGTCGACCTCTCCATCGAGCTGCAGATCCTGGCCTTCCACGAGCAGCGCAAGGCGGGCGAGGAGCCGGCGGGCGGTGCTGCGGCGCCTTCCGCTGCTGCTCCGGCCCCTGCCGCCTCCTCTTCTTCTGCTCCGGCCCCTGCCGCTCCCGCGTCCGGCGCGCCGCGCCCCGCCGCCGGTGGCGGCGCCGCGACCGGTGCCGGGCGCAAGGGCGGCGGCCCGGAGGGCGACGTACCGGCGGTGATGCCGGCATGAGTCTGCTCGTCGTTGGGCTGAGCCACCGCAGCGCGCCGGTCAGCGTGCTGGAGCGGGCCGCGCTGACCGCCGACGCCAAGGTGAAGCTGCTGCACGACACGCTGGCGGCGGAGCCGGCCACGGAGGCGGCGGTGCTCGCCACGTGCAACCGGATCGAGCTGTACGCGGACGTGGACAAGTTCCACGCCGGCGTCGCCGAGCTGTCGACGCTGCTCGCGCAGCACAGCGGGGTGGCTCTGGAGGAACTGACCCCGTACCTCTACGTGCACTACGAGGACCGGGCCGTCCACCACCTCTTCTCGGTGGCGTGCGGGCTGGACTCGATGGTCGTCGGCGAGGGCCAGATCCTGGGCCAGATCAAGGACGCGCTCGCGCTGGGGCAGGAGCTCCACACCGCGGGCCGGCTGATCAACGACCTCTTCCAGCAGGCGCTGCGGGTCGGCAAGCGGGCGCACTCCGAGACCGGCATCGACCGGGCCGGGCAGTCGCTGGTGACCTTCGGCCTGGAGCAGCTGGCCGTGGACGTGCCGGTGGAGGCGTGGGCCGCGGGCAAGCGGGCGCTGGTGATCGGTGCCGGCTCGATGTCCTCGCTGGCCGCGGCGACGCTCGCGCGGCTGGGCGTGGCCGAGGTCGTGGTCGCCAACCGGACCCTGGAGCGGGCCGAGCGGCTCGTCGAGATCCTCGGGGAGAAGGTGGCGGCGCGGGCCGTCGCGATGGACTCCGTCGGGCGTGAGCTGACACGAGTCGACGTGGCGGTGTCCTGCACCGGAGCCACCGGGCTCGTCCTCACGGAGGACGACGTGGCCGCCGCCGTCGGTTCCGTCCGCGCGGAGCCCTCCCTTTCCGAGACCGCGGGCTCCGCCCCCGGCCCCCGCACCCCCGGCCCGGTCGTGGCCGCCGATCCCGCCGTCGTCGCGCGGCTGGCCGAGGCCGCCGCGCGGCTCGGGCGCCTCGCCGACGCGGGTGCCGCGCGGACGCTGACGGCCGAAGCCGCCGGCGCCGACGCGTGCCCCGTCGACTTCGCCCCCGCGGGAGCGAGCGGGCGGGCCGCCATTGCCGGGGTCGACGCCAGCTCGCTGGAGCTGCACGGGGCGTGGGCCGACCGGGCCGAGGCCGCCGGGCGGCAGCCGGTGCGGCGGGCCGCCGTGCCCGCGCAGGCCGGCGGTGCCGTACGGCTCGCGCTGCTCGACCTCGCCATGCCCCGGGACATCGACGCCGCCGTGCACCGCATCCCCGGCGTACGGCTCGTCGACATCGAGTCGCTCGCCGAGGCCTCCGCGGACGCCCCCATGGCCACGGACGTGGAGCTCGTCAAGGAGATCGTCGCCGACGAGGTGGCGGCCTTCGGCGCGGCCCAGCGGGCCGCGCACATCACCCCGACCGTCGTCGCCCTGCGCGCCATGGCCGCCGAGGTCGTGGCGAGCGAGGTGGCGCGACTCGACGGCCGGCTGCCCGATCTCGACGAGCGCCAGCGGGCGGAGGTCACCCAGACCGTCCGCCGCGTCGTCGACAAGCTCCTGCACGCGCCCACCGTGCGGGTCAAGCAGCTCGCCAGCGAGCCCGGTGGCGCCGGGTACGCCGAAGCACTGCGGGAACTCTTCGACCTCGACCCGGAGACGGTGGCCGCCGTCAGCCGCGTAAAGAACACAGGACCGGCATCATGAACTCAGCGAACTCAGCCCCTGACCAGAGGCCCCTCAAGCTCGGGACGCGGCGCAGCAAGCTGGCCATGGCCCAGTCCGGGCACGTCGCCGACGCGGTGCGCGCCCTGACCGGCCGGCCCGTCGAGCTCGTGGAGATCACGACCTACGGGGACGTCTCCCGCGAGAACCTCGCGCAGATCGGCGGCACCGGCGTCTTCGTGACCGCCCTGCGCGACGCCCTGCTGCGCGGCGAGGTCGACTTCGCGGTGCACTCCCTCAAGGACCTGCCCACCGCGCAGCCCGCGGAGCTGGTGCTGGCGGCCATCCCGCGCCGCGAGGACCCGCGTGACGTCCTCGTGGCCCGCGACGGCATGACCTTCGAGCAGCTGCCCGACGGCGCCCGGGTCGGCACCGGTTCGCCGCGCCGCATGGCCCAGCTGAACCACTACGCCCGGCAGCTCGGCAAGAGCATCGAGACCGTCGCCATCCGCGGCAACGTGGACACCCGCATCGGGTTCGTGCGCAGCGGCGAGCTCGACGCCGTGGTCCTGGCCGCCGCCGGCCTCAACCGCGTGGGCATGAGCGCGGAGGTGACCGACTTCCTGTCGGTCGACAACGTGCTGCCCGCCCCCGGCCAGGGTGCCCTGGCCATCGAGTGCACCGCGGACAACGCGGACCTCATCGCCGTGCTCGGAAAGCTCGACGACCCGCACACCCGGGCCGCCGTGACCGCCGAGCGTTCCCTGCTCGCCGCCCTGGAGGCCGGTTGCAGTGCACCTGTGGGTGCGCTCGCCGATCTGCTGGCCGACGGCCAGGTTGTCAACGAAATGCGCCTGCGCGGCGTCGTCGGCACCACCGACGGCTCGACGCTGGTGCAGCTGTCCACCACCGGTTCCGTGCCCCAGTCGTACGACGAGGCGCTGGCGCTCGGCCGCGAACTCGCGGACGAGATGCTGGCCAAGGGCGCGGCCGGTCTGATGGGGGAGCGAGCACTTTGAGCCCCACAAGTTCCACCACCTCCGCGCTTCCGGCCGTCGCCGTCCAGGGGCACGTCACCTTCCTTGGTGCCGGCCCCGGCGACCCGGGACTGCTCACGCTGCGCGCCGTCGAGGCGCTCGGCGCGGCGGACGTACTGATCGCGGAGCCCGAGGTGCTCGACGTCGTACGCACGCATGCGCGGGCAAATGTCGACACGCCGCAGCTGACGGTCGCTGACGAGGCGTCAGCAGCCGCCGGTGTGCCGGTGATCCGGGACGCCGCCAATCTTGTCATGGAGGCCGCGCGCTCCGGCAGGCGGGTCGTCCGTGCGGTCACCGGCGACCCCGGCCTCGACGGCAACGCCGCCGAGGAAATGCTCGCGTGCGCCACGGAGGGCATCCCCTTCGAGGTGGTCCCGGGCGTCGCGACGGCCGTCGGCGTGCCCGCGTACGCCGGTGTCCCGCTGCGCGACACGGCCGGTACCGACGTCCGCTTCGTGGACGCCCGCACCGCCAACGCGCGCTGCTGGACCGAGGCCGGCACGAGCGACGGCACGCTCGTGGTGTCCGCGACCCTGGAGACGGTGTCCGCCGCCGCGGCCGAGCTGGTCACGGCGGGCCGCAAGCCCGACACCCCGCTGACCGTCACGGTCGCCGGCACGACCACGCGCCAGCGCACCTGGACGGCGACGCTGGGCTCCATCGCCCAGGTCTTCAAGCAGGGCAAGGTGCTCCCCTCCCCGGAGGGCCACCGCCCGGTGATAGCCGTGGTCGGTGAGCACAGCACGGCCGCCCGCCGCGACGAGCTGGCCTGGTTCGAGTCGAAGCCGCTGTTCGGCTGGCGCGTCCTGGTCCCGCGTACGAAGGAGCAGGCGGCCTCGCTCTCCGACCAGCTGCGCAGCTACGGCGCGGTGCCGCACGAGGTGCCGACCATCGCCGTCGAGCCCCCGCGCACCCCGCAGCAGATGGAGCGGGCGGTCAAGGGCCTGGTCACCGGCCGGTACGAGTGGATCGCCTTCACCTCGGTCAACGCGGTCAAGGCGGTGCGGGAGAAGTTCGAGGAGTACGGGCTCGACGCGCGTGCCTTCGCGGGCATCAAGGTCGCCGCGGTGGGCGAGCAGACCGCGGCCGCGCTGGTCGAGTTCGGCGTGAAGCCGGACCTGGTGCCGAGCGGCGAGCAGTCGGCCGCCGGGCTGCTGGATGACTGGCCGCCGTACGACCCGGTCTTCGACCCGATCGACCGCGTCTTCCTGCCGCGCGCCGACATCGCCACCGAGACGCTGGTGGCGGGCCTGATCGAGCTGGGCTGGGAGGTCGACGACGTCACGGCGTACCGCACCGTGCGGGCGTCGCCGCCGCCGGCCGAGACCCGCGAGGCGATCAAGGGCGGCGGCTTCGACGCGGTGCTCTTCACCTCGTCGTCGACCGTGCGGAACCTGGTGGGCATCGCCGGGAAGCCGCACAACGTGACGGTGATCGCCTGTATCGGTCCGGCCACGGCGAAGACCGCCGAGGAGCACGGGCTGCGGGTGGACGTCCTCTCACCGGAGCCGTCGGTCTCGAAGCTGGCGGAGGCGCTGGCGGAGTACGGGATCGCGCGGCGGGAGGCGGCGAAGGCGGCCGGCGAGGCCGTTGCCCGTCCGAGCGAGCGTCGGCCGGGGGCGCGGCGGCGCCGTACGACCTGACGCGTCGGGGCGGGTGCCCTCCCGGGCTCCCGCCCCGCCGTGTCCCCTCCGGGCTCCGCCCGGTCCCGTGCCGGGTGCGGGTCCCGTGCCGGGTGCGGTGCGGGCCGTGTGCGGGTGCGGGTCGTTGCCCTGCGGGGCTGGTCCCCTACCCGCCCTTCCTCCGTTCCCCGGGCTTCGCCCGGACCCGTCGGGGGCTCCGCCCCCGTACCCCCGCTCCTCAAACGCCGGAGGGGCTTGATCTGTGGGTAGGGGAACGTTCCCCGGGGGTGGCGCCTACGCTGGGGGCGACCTGCTCCATACCCACCCAGAGGCGAACATGAGCGTGTACGGATCCTTCCCCGGCTCGCGGCCCCGCCGCCTGCGCACCACCCCCGCCATGCGCAGGATGGTGGCCGAGACCCGGCTCCACCCGGCCGACCTGATCCTCCCCGCCTTCGTGCGCGAGGGCGTCAGCGAGCCCATCGCCATCTCCGCGATGCCGGGCGTGGTCCAGCACAGCCGTGACACGCTGCGGAAGGCCGCCGTCGAGGCGGTCGAGGCGGGCGTCGCCGGGATCATGCTCTTCGGCGTTCCGGCGGACGAGAACAAGGACGCGCTCGGGACGGCCGGCACCGAGCCCGACGGCATCCTCCAGGTCGCCATCCGCGACGTGAAGGCCGAGGTCGGCGACGACCTGGTGATCATGTCCGACCTCTGCCTCGACGAGTACACCGACCACGGCCACTGCGGCGTGCTGGACGCGGACGGCCGGGTCGACAACGACGCCACCCTGGAGCGGTACGCCGAGATGGCGCAGGTCCAGGCCGACGCGGGCGTCCACGTCGTGGGCCCGAGCGGCATGATGGACGGCCAGGTGGGCGTCATCCGCGACGCGCTGGACGAGACCGGCCACGAGGACGTCTCGATCCTGGCCTACACGGCGAAGTACAGCTCCGCCTTCTACGGCCCCTTCCGCGAGGCCGTCGCCTCCTCGCTCCAGGGCGACCGCAAGACGTACCAGCAGGACCCGGCGAACGCCCGCGAGTCGCTGCGCGAGCTGGCGCTCGACCTCGAAGAGGGCGCCGACATGGTCATGGTCAAGCCCGCCGGCCCCTACCTCGACATCCTGTACCGCGTCGCCGAGGCCGTGGACGTCCCCGTCTCCGCGTACCAGATCAGCGGTGAGTACGCGATGATCGAGGCCGCCGCCGAGAAGGGCTGGGTCGAGCGCGACCGGGCCATCCTGGAGACCCTGACCGGCATCAAGCGAGCCGGCGCCGACACGATCCTCACCTACTGGGCCACCGAAGTGGCGGGCTGGCTGCGCAACCGGTAGCCCCGGGCACGGGCGGGCCGCCCGGAGCGTGCGAGGGCGGCCGCACGGGTGCACGCTGGTAACAGCGGCCCCGGAGGTGATCGCCATGAAGGACGCTGTCGGATGGCACGTCGACCTGGAGTTCCAGGAGGACAGCAAACGCACCCGCGCGGCTGCCCTCGTCCGCCTGCCGGACGGGAGCGAGCTGCGCTCGCACGGCTACGCGAGCCGCCACCCCAGTGACGGCAACCAGCCCAGGGTGGGAGAGGAAGTCGCGGCGGCCCGTGCCCTCAACGACCTGAAGGAACAACTGCTCACCAAGGCGCACGACGAGATCGACGAGGCATCGGGCCGGACCTCCTACCCGATCACCCGCTGACGCGCGTCGGACCGCGGTGGAGACGGACAAGGGTGGAGGCGAGTCCGTCATGTCGGAGCACCAGCACATCGGATGGCACGTCGAGACGGAGTTCGAGGACGAGGGCCACCGCACCAGCGCGGCCTGCCTCCTCAGACTCTCCGACGGTACGGAGTTGAAGGCGCGCGGGTACTCCCTGCGCCACCCCTCCGACCCGGAGCAGCTGAGGGTCGGGGAGGAGATCGCGGGCGCGCGGGCGCTGATGGACCTGGCGTCGCAGCTGCTGGAGAAGGCCCATGGGGAGATCGACGAGATGACGGGCAAGCACTCGTACCCGATCAATCGCTGATCGTCGGTCGCTCCCCTGGTGGGTGAGGGAAACCGGGACGGCCCGGGCGCGTGCGCCCGGGCCGTTCTCGTACCGTGGGAGTGCTGGTCAGGGGCGGGCGTCCGCCGGGGGTTCGGTGACCGGGGGCAGGACGGCGACGGTGGCCGCGTCCTCGTCGTGGTGGCCGCCGTTGCCGCCGGATCCGTTGCCGTTGTTGTCGTGCTTGCCGTTGCCGTTCCCGCCGGTGCCGTTGCTCTGCCATTCGATGGCGAAGGCCACGGTGTCGGAGGTGCGGTTGGGCTTGACCTCGGTCGAGCCGCCGTACGCGTACACGCACGGGCTCTTCGTGTTCTTCGGGCACGGCGCGGTGGCCCCGGCGAGGCCGCGGTGCGCGACGGGCAGCGACGGCAGGGTCGCCCAGGCGTTGGTGGCCGGACTGTACGCCTCGAAGGTGCTCAGCGGGGTGCCGGCGGCGGTGCCGCCGCCCATGGCGTAGACGCAGGTGTTCTTCATGCCGTCCGGGCAGGGGGCGGAGGCGGCGGCGAGCTGCTGCCGCGCCGTGGGCATGTCCGGTGCGTACGACCAGTTGTTGGCGGCCGGGTTGAAGACCTCGACCGACTTCAGGTCGCCCGAGGCGTTCACGCCGCCGAGGGCGTAGATGCAGGTGCCGTGGTGCTTGTGCTTGCTGGGACACGGGGCCGCGGTGCCGGCGTGGGAGGCGCGGGCGGTCTGGAGCGGGGTGAGGGTGACCCACACGCCGGTCTGCGGGCTGAAGGCCTCCACCGAGGAGAGGAAGCCGCCGTTGCCCTCACCTCCGAAGACGTAGACGCAGGAGCCCTTCAGCCCCAGGCCCTCGGGGCAGGGGCCGGTGGCCGCGGCCGCGCTGTGGCGGGGCGTCTGGAGGCTGGGGAGGGTGATCCAGGTGTTGGTGGCCGCGCTGTACGCCTCCACCACCCCGGAGGGGCCGGGCGCCTGTACGCGGGAGCCGCCCGCGGTGTAGACGCAGTCGCCGCTGAGCCCGCTCGGGCAGGGAGCGGTGGTGGCGGCCACGGCGGAGCGGGGGGTCGGCATGGACGGCAGCGTCATCCACGTGTTGGCGCTGGGGCTGTACGCCTCCAGGACCTTGTTCGCCTCGTCCCCGGAGACCGCGTACACACAGGTGCCCGCGTACCCGGTGGGGCACTTCGCCGCGGCGCCGGCCACGAGGTACCGGGGGGTGGGCATCGGGGGGACGGACACCCACACGCCCTGCGCCGAGGCGGTCGTCGTGGACAGGGCGAGGAAAGGGGCCAGGGCGAGGACGGCGAGCCGTCTCAGGCCCCGGGAGCGGAAGGGATGCATGGGACCTCCACACGCGGCCGATGGTTCGCTACTCACCATCACGCCGGGTGCGCGGAGCGTCGCGCGGAGCGCGTCCGAACGGCCCAGTCCCGGTTCCCTGCCGGTCCCCTGCGGGGTGCCGGCGGCTCTAGCGGGTGACCCAGCCGGTCAGTGCCGCCCAGGCGTGGGGCGCGAGCCGCAGCTCGGGGCCGCCGGTGATCTTGGAGTCCCGCACGTGGATGGCCGTGGGGCACGCGGCGACCTCGACGCAGGCGTTGCCGTCCCCTCCGCTGTAGCTGGACTTCCGCCACGGGCGGGCGTCTGTGGTGCTCATGGTTCTAGCTCCCCTAGCCTGCGGTCCAACAGGTCCCGCGTTTCCCCGACGTTGAGGGCCTGCGTGCGCAGCATCCCATACCGCTGCGAGAGGACGCTGACCTCCTCGGGGTCCATGATGAGCGAACTGCCGTGCTGGGACTCCGCGTACGCGAGTAGCTGGTGCTCCGGTGTTTCGAGGGTGAGGAACGCACCGTTCACCCCCGGATGGCCGGTGCTGCTCAGGGGCATTACTTGCAGGGTGAGGAAGGGCAGATCGGCGCAGGCGCGCAGGTGTCGGACCTGCTCGGCGTGGACGTCCGGGCCGCCCAGCGGGTTCAGCAGGATCGGTTCCCAGAGCACGAAGGTGAGTGACGGGGGCTGATCGCGGCGCAGGATCTCCTGGCGTCCCATCCGGGTCTCCATGTGCCTCTCGATCACCTTCTCGGGGAACGTTGGTACGCGGCCGCGGAACAGGGACAGCGCGTACGCCTCGGTTTGCAGGAGGCCGGGCACGATATGGGCCTCGTACCAGCAGATCGTCAGCGCTTCCCGTTCGTACTCGAAATAGGCCTCCGCTCCGCGCGGCGCCTGGTCGAAGTCGGGCAGGTGCCGGACAGCGACGCTGAGCGTGCCCTTCGTGTTGAGGATCGTGTCGAGCCGGGTGGCCACGTCCGGCTGCAGTGGCCGCCGCCCCTGCTCGATCGACGCGATCGTTTCCTCGTGGATGCCGGCGAGTTCGGCGAGCTTCTTCTGGGTCATCCCCATGGGGACACGGAAGTTGGCCACCATCGCGCCGATCATCTCGTGTGCCGACGCGTTCCTTCTGGGTTTTCTCGCTGCCATGCCCGTGTACTCCCCGGCCCGACCCGTACAAGCACGTCGCCGACCCGTACAACGGTTTTGTACGGGTCGGGTCCCTGTTCCACGGTAGTCACGCACCGCGACGATCGTCCCGTGAATACGGAGACTCGACCCGCCTTGATGCGGGAACGCCTGTTCCCGAAGTGCCGTCAAACGGTGCACGCCGCACGGCACTTCACTGCCCAGACGCTCGACGCCTGGGGCGTCGCCTGGCGTCGGCACGACGTGTTGCTCTGCGTTAGCGAGCTGGCCACCAACGCCCTGCGGCACGGCGTGCCTCCCGGCCGCGGGTACCGCGTACGGCTGCTCGGGTACGACGGCGGTGTCCGGCTGGAGGTGCACGACAGCGGGCCCGGGCTGTCCCGGACGCGGGTCGGGGCCGGGATGGGGCTCGTCCTCGTGGCGGCGACCTCGGACCGCTGGGGCGCGGTGCCGAGGTCGCCGGGGAAGACCGTGTGGTGCGAGTTCGACGCGCAGGGGCGGCAGCCGCGGCAGCCGCTACGGGCAGAGGCGGCCCGGCTTGGGGTAGCAGTCGTCCGGCGGGTCGACCGGGCCGCCGGGACGGAAGTTGGACCACCACAGCGGGGTGTTGGCGGACGAGTAGACGATGAGGTTGCCCTCGTTCGAGACGGCCAGGTACGCGCCCGGTCGGCCCGCGGTGCCGCTGTTCCACAGCGGGCGCCAGGCGGCGTCGTACGCGACGAGGTTCCCGTCGCCCTGCATGTAGAAGTAGGTGCCGATGCCGTACGTGCCGCGGGCCGTCCAGATCGCGGTGCCGTGGTGGTACAGGACCACGTGGCCGTCGGTCTGCTGGACCAGGGACGTGTTCCCGTCGGGCGAGGACCAGGACTGGCCGCGGGTCAGCCCGCTGTTGCCCTGGATGATCGTCTCGGTGCCGTTGACGGTCGCCGTGGCGGCCGTACGGGCCGGCGCACCGGCCGCGTGGGCGGTGGCGGCCCCCAGCCCGGCCGGGGCCAGGGCGAGGACGGCGGAGGCGGCGAGGACCGCCAGTCTGAGGCGGGTTCGGTTCATGCGGACTCCCGTGCGGTGTGATCCGGATGGACGCCGGAAGACTCGCAGCGGAACCGGCGCCGCGGCAGGAGGAATTCGGCCGGGTGCGGATACGTCCGGAAACGCGGACTTGCGGAGGTTCGCGCGGCCTGTCGGGGTTCCTTCCGGGGCGCCGGACCCGGCCCGATCACACCCCGGTGATCCCCGCTCGCCGCATCCGCAGTTCGGAGCGCACGAGTTCGAGGACGCGCCCCGACCAGTTGCGGCCCCGGCCGCCGTTGTCGCCCCAGAACTCCGAGTTCACGTCGTCGTAGATCACGGTGGCGTCGTCCGTTGCCAGCAGGACCTCGGCCAGCTCGGGGTGCTGGTCGTACTTGGCGCGCAGCAGGTGCGTCATGACGGCGGTCCGGACGTGCTCCCAGTCCTCGCGGCGGGGCACCCCTGCCGCGAGCGTGCGCGCCGCGGCGGCGTTCTCCGCCGCCGCGACCGTGTGCCGCGCCCCGGGCTCGGCGACCGACAGGGCCCAGTAGGCGTGGGCGACGGACGGGTAGCCGGTGTCCGCGACCGCGATCGGGGCGGGGTAGTCGTGCCGCAGGCCGAGCTTTCCGGGATCGGCCACCGGTTTGCCGGGATACGAGTGGTACAGCTGGACGGCCGGTGCGTGCGGCGTCGCCGGTCCGTCCGCGGGGACCTCGCTCGCCCTCTTGGCCCTCCAGCGGGCCCGCTCCTCGAAGTACGCGAGGGCCCTGTCGTAGTTCTGCTGGGTGACCGTTCCGTCGTACGAGAGGTAGGTCCGGCCACCGGGCCCCGCCACCAGGACGCGCAGCGGCCAGTCCTTGCTGTCCATGTCGCCCAGTGCGAAGCGCCGCTGGGACTCCGGGACGGCCAGGAACGCGGCACGGGCCACGGCCCGCTTCTCCTCGGTCCGGTCGGCGAGGAAGGCGTCGACGGCGGCCAGGCAGCGGTCGGTCGAGTCGGGCCGCCCGTTCAGCTGGTCGATGGTGTCGCGGACTTCGGCGAGCAGCAGCTCGGGCGTGAGCCAGCTCTCCGGCTCGCTGAACTTCCAGTCCGCCAGCTCGTGGGCGGACGCCTCGGCGCCCTCCGGGAAGCTGGTGGCCACCCAGCCGGTGCGCAGCTTCTCCTCGAACTCCCCGACGGTGACCAGGCCCCAGCAGTCGATGAGCCCGTCCGCGTAGACGAAGAGGTCGGTGAGGAAGTACTGGCCGCCGTTGCGGATGAAGGCGTGCCGCCAGGTTCCGGGTATGCGGACGCCGTCTGCCGTGCGGTGGGTGGTCCGGTTGCCGATCATCCTGGGATTGTGCCGCAGCGATCGTCGCGCGGACCGTGAATTTCCTCCGGGACGGCTCGTCGTGACCCCGTGGCGGAAGTGCAGCGCCGAGGGCGCCGATGCCACCGCCGGCGGTGTCCGGGACCGCTCCCGGGCCGCGTCCTAGACTCCGGGTCATGGGGAATCTGACTGCTGCCGTGATCGAGGACCTCGCGCCCAAGGGCGTGCTGCGGGCCTCGGTCAACCTCGGGAACCCGGTCCTCGCACAGGGCACGCCCGAGGAGCCCGCCGGGATCACCGTGGACATCGCGCGCGAGCTGGCCGCCCGGCTCGGGCTGCCGCTGGAGCTGCTCTGCTTCGACGCGGCCCGCAAGTCCTTCGCGGCGATGGCCGAGGGGCGGGCCGACCTCTGCTTCCTCGCCGTCGACCCGGCGCGGGAGGCGGAGGTGGCGTTCACCGCCCCGTACGTGCTGATCGAGGGTGTGTACGCGGTCCCGGCCGGCTCCGCCCTGACCACGGCCGCCGAGGTGGACTCCGACGGGGTGCGGATCGGCGTCAAGGAGGGCTCGGCGTACGACCTGTACCTGTCCCGGGCCCTGGAGCACGCGTCCGTCGTACGCGGTGCCGAGGGCGTGGACGTGTTCCGGGAGCAGGGGCTGGAGGCCGGGGCAGGCATCCGGCAGCCGATGACCGCGTACGCGGCCGCGCACCCCGAAGTGCGGCTGCTGGACGAGGCGTTCATGCAGATCAGGCAGGCCGTCGGGACGACCGTGGACCGGCGGCCCGAGACGGTGGCCTGGCTGCGGGCCTTCTTGGAGGAGCTGAAGGCGTCGGGCTTCGTCGCGGACGCGCTGCGGCGGTCGGGGCAGTCGGAGACCCTGGCCGCCCCGGCCGCCTGACGGGGCCGGGACGGGGGGCGGGGGCCGGGGCGGGACCGGTCAGGCCGGGTCGGGCTGCTGCGGCGCCTCCTTCGTCCTGATCACCGCGAACACCGCGCCCTGCGGGTCCGCGAGCACCGCCATCCGGCCCACCGGCATGTCGAAGGCCGGCGCCAGGACGGTGCCGCCCGCCCGGACCGCCGCGTCCTGCACGGAGTCCGTGTCGTCCACGTGGAAGTACGTCAGCCAGTGCGGCGGGGTGCCCTCCGGGTGCTGGTCCAGGCTCATGATCCCGCCCACCGAGCGGTCGTTGACCCGCAGCTCGGTGTATCCCTCGCCGCCGGGGATCTGGGACGGGGCCGTGTCCACGGGCAGGATCGCCCGGTAGTAGCCGGCGGCCGCCGCGGGGTCGGTGGTCGCCAGCTCGGACCAGACCACCGCGCCGTCCTCGTTCACGATCCCCGCGCCGGGGAACTCCTTCGGCTGCCAGATACCGAACACCGCGCCGGTCGGGTCGGCCAGCACGGCCATCCGCCCGAGGTCCATGACGTCCATCGCGTCCACGAGCACCGACCCGCCCGCCCCCTTGCTCGCGGCCACCGTGGCGGCCGCGTCGGGGGTGGCGAGGTACGTGGTCCAGGCGGCCGGCGGTGCCGGGTCGGGCACCGTGCCGTCCGGGTTCATCGCCTTCATGATCCCGGCGACCGGCGCGCCCTTGAGGTGGCAGACCGAGTAGCCGCCGGTCTCCGGCGGCCCGACCTCGCCCTGCCAGCCGAACAGGTCGCGGTAGAAGTCGAGGGCGGCCTGCTGGTCGGGAACCATCAGGTCGGTCCAGCAGGGTGTGCCGGGCCGGTACGGGCCGGACATGACGGCCACGGGTGCCTCCAGGAAGAGCGGGAACAGGACGCGCCCACCCCTACCCACCCAAACCGCCCGGAACCGACCCGTTCGGGTGGTCCCCTGCCGCCGGGAAGAACGTTCCCCGTGGTCCCCGTCATACCGCGCGGCTCACTGCCAGAAGATCTCCTCGACCACGATCTGCGGCTCCGCCACCCGGGGCAGGAACGTGAACAGCAGCCAGCCGCGGTTGCTGTCGAAGTAGGCCACGTGCGGCCCGCGCGGAGCCGTCGACCTCGCCGGCTCCACGTGCTCCGCCCGGTAGGGGTGGCGGGCCGTGAGCAGCTCGAAGACCGCTTCACGGAGTGATTCCCGTACGTCCTCGGACAGGCTGATGCGGTACTTCTCGGCTTCCTGCGTGTAGTCCACGGCCCACGGCGGCCCGGTGAACTCCTCGCTCACTCGCCGGGCTCCAGGGTGCGCAGTTCGTGGCGGATGCGGGATGCGTCCTCCAGGAGCTTCCGGGCCGCTTCGGCATCGGTGGCCTCGGCCGCGCGCGCTTCGAGGTCGGCGACGTGCCGGTCGAGCGCGGGGTCCCGGGCGAGGGCGTACTCGCCCCACCAGCGCGCCATGAAGGCCGGGACGGGGCCGATGTCGTAGGCGTCGGCGATCTGCACGCGCCACGAGGAGTCGAAGTCGGCCAGGAGCGCCGGCGCGTGGGCCGCTATGGCGGCGCGCAGTGCCTTCGGCGTGTACTCCGGCATCGGGGGCACCGGCCCGGGGGCCGGGGTGGCGGTGGTCATTTCCGGTTCCTCCTCGACGACGCATCCCACGATAGAGGCCGTGCCCGCTCCGGGGCCGGGGAACGCGACGACCCCCGGTGCCGGAGCGCCGGGGGTCGTCACGCGCGGGACGTGGAGCGTCAGAGGCGCTCGGGGGTGCGGATGCCCAGGAGGGCCATGCCCTGGTGGAGGGTGCGGGCGGTGAGGTCGCACAGGAAGAGGCGGTTCTCGACCTGCTCCTGGGTGTCGGCCTTGAGGACCGGGCACTCCGCGTAGAACGACGTGTACAGCGAAGCCAGCTGGTAGAGGTACGCGGCCACCTTGTGCGGCGCGTACTCGGCTGCCGCCTCGGCGAGCAGCTCGCCGAAGCCGTCCAGGTGCAGTCCGAGGGCGCGCTCCGTCGGCGCCAGCGCCAGCTCCGGGTGGGCGACCGGCTTGTGGTCGCCCGCCTTGCGCAGGATCGACTGGATACGGGCGTACGCGTACTGGAGGTAGACGGACGTGTCGCCGTTCAGCGAGACCATCTGGTCCAGGTCGAACTTGTAGTCGCGGGCGGCCGACGTGGACAGGTCCGCGTACTTCACCGCGCCGATGCCGACCTGCGCGCCCCGCTCGGCGATCTCTTCCTCGGTGAGGTCCTGGGCCTTCTCCCGGACCACGGCCGAGGCCCGGTCCACCGCCTCGTCCAGCAGGTCCACCAGCCGTACCGTCTCGCCCTCACGGGTCTTGAACGGCTTGCCGTCCTTGCCCAGGACCGTGCCGAACGCCAGCTGGTAGGCGTGCACGTCCTCGTTCAGCCAGCCGGCCCGGCGGGCGGTTTCGAAGACCATCTTGAAGTGCAGCGACTGGCGGGCGTCCACGACGTACACCAGGCTGTTCGCCTTCAGGTTCGTCACCCGGTCGCGGATCGCCGACAGGTCGGTGGCCGCGTAGCCGAAGCCGCCGTCCGACTTCTGGACGATCAGCGGGGTCGGGTTGCCGTCCGGGCCCTTGTACTCGTCGAAGAACACGCACAGCGCGCCGTTCGAGCGGACCGCGACGCCCGACTCCTCCAGCAGCCGGCAGGTCTCCACCAGCATGTCGTTGTAGCCGGACTCGCCGACGATGTCCTCGTCCTGGATGTCCATGTCCAGCTTGTTGAAGACCGAGTAGAAGTAGATCTTCGACTCGTCCACGAACCGCTGCCACAGCGCGAGGGTCTGCTCGTCGCCCGCCTGGAGGTCCACCACCCGGGCCCGCGCCCGGGTCTTGAACTCCTCGTCCGCGTCAAACAGCGCCCGCGAGGCCTTGTACAGGCGGTTGAGGTTCGACATGGCCTCCTCGCCGGACGTCTCCGCGTCCGACTCGGCGGCCTTGTGGTCCAGCTCGTGCGGGTGCTCGATCAGGTACTGGATGAGCATGCCGAACTGGGTGCCCCAGTCGCCGATGTGGTGCCGCCTGACCACCGTCTCACCGGTGAACTCCAGGATCTCGACCATCGCGGCACCGATCACCGCGGACCGCAGGTGGCCGACGTGCATCTCCTTGGCCACGTTCGGCTGCGCGTAGTCGATCACCGTGGTGCCGGCGTCCGGGTTCAGCGGCACGCCGAGCCGCGCGTCGGCGTACCGCGCCGCCAGCGTGTCGATGATCGCCTTGTCGGAGACCGTGATGTTGAGGAAGCCGGGGCCCGAGACCTCGACCTCGGCCAGCACGTCGCCCTTGTCCAGGCCCTCGACGACCGTGGCCGCCAGCTCGCGCGGGTTGGCCTTCGCCTTCTTCGCGAGCGCCAGGATGCCGTTGGCCTGGAAGTCGGCCCGGTCGCTTCGTCGCAGCAGCGGGTCGGCGGCACCGGCCTCCGGCAGGGCGGAGACGAGTGCGTCCGCGACGCGCTGGTTGACGTTCGAAGCGAGGGAAGGGACCGAGGCCATGGGCTGCCGTTCCTGTCAGTGAGTACGGGACTGCGCGTGGTGCGTACGTATACGCCCAGCGACACGAGTATCCCACGCGGCCGCGACCCACCTCCCGGGATGAAAAGCAACCCCGGGCCGCGCGCTTCCGTCTGGGAGAATGTTCCCAGCCAGTTCCAGAACCAGATAGCCAGATAGAAGGACGTGTCGTGGCTCAGAGCGCCCCAAGCAGCACCGAGACCGACTGGGTCTCCCGTTTCGCGGACGAGGTCATCGCCGAGGCGGAGCGGCGTGCGCCGGGCAAACCTGTCGTCGTCGCGTCCGGTCTGTCACCCTCCGGCCCGATCCACCTCGGCAACCTCCGCGAGGTCATGACCCCGCACCTGGTCGCGGACGAGGTCCGCCGCCGCGGGTACGAGGTCCGCCACGTCCTCTCGTGGGACGACTACGACCGCTACCGCAAGGTCCCCAAGGGCATCCCCGGTGTCTCCGAGGAGTCCCACGGGCAGCACATCGGCCGCCCGCTGACCGCCGTGCCGGCGCCCGAGGGCTCCGAGTACCCGAACTGGGCCGAGCACTTCAAGGCCGCCATGGTCGAGTCGCTGGCCGAACTGGGCGTCGAGTACGACCCGATCAGCCAGACCGAGCAGTACACCACCGGCGTCTACCGCGAGCAGGTGCTGTTCGCGATGAAGCACCGCGGCGACATCGACGCCGTGCTCGCCCAGTACCGCACCAAGCCCAAGGCCGCCAAGAAGTCCCAGAAGCCGGTCGACGAGGCCGAGCTGGAGGCCGCCGAGGGCTCCGGCGCCGCGGGCGAGGACGACGGCAGCACCGAGGGCTCGGAGTACTTCCCGTACAAGCCCTACTGCGGCGAGTGCAACAAGGACTTCACCAAGGTCCTGTCCTACGACGACGACAGCACCGAGCTGACCTACGTCTGCACCGAGGACCAGTTCACCGAGACGGTCAAGCTGTCCGAGTTCAACCGCGGCAAGCTGGTCTGGAAGGTCGACTGGCCCATGCGCTGGGCCTTCGAGGGCGTCATCTTCGAGCCCTCCGGCGTCGACCACTCCTCGCCCGGCTCGTCGTTCCAGGTCGGCGGCCAGATCGTGCACATCTTCGGCGGCGAGCAGCCGATCGGCCCGATGTACGCGTTCGTCGGCATCAGCGGCATGGCCAAGATGTCCTCCTCGAAGGGCGGCGTCCCCACCCCGGCCGACGCCCTGAAGATCATGGAGCCGCAGCTGCTCCGCTGGCTGTACGCCCGCCGCAAGCCCAACCAGTCCTTCAAGATCGCCTTCGACCAGGAGATCCAGCGGCTGTACGACGAGTGGGACAAGCTGGAGGGCAAGGTCGCCGACGGCACCGTCCTGCCCGCCGACGCCGCCGCCCACTCCCGCGCCGTCCGCGTCGCCTCCCACGAGCTGCCGCGCACCCCGCGCCCGATGCCGTACCGGACCCTCGCGTCCGTCGTCGACATCACCGCGGGCCACGACGAGCAGACCCTGCGCATCCTCTCCGACCTGGAGCCGGAGAAGCCGCTGGCCTCGCTCGACGAGGTGCGGCCGCGCCTGGACCGCGCGGAGAACTGGATCACCACCCAGGTCCCGGCCGACCAGCGCACCCTCGTGCGCGACGAGGCGGACGCCGAGCTGCTCGGCTCCCTCGACGACGAGGGCCGCCGCTCCCTGGAGCTGCTGCTGGAGGGCCTGGACAGCCACTGGTCGCTCGACGGGCTGACCACGCTGGTCTACGGCGTGCCGAAGGTGATGGCCGGCCTCGACCCCGAGGCGAAGCCGACGCCGGAGCTGAAGGTCGCCCAGCGGCAGTTCTTCGCCCTGCTGTACCGCCTGCTCGTGACCCGCGAGACCGGCCCGCGCCTGCCCACCCTGCTGCTCGCCGTCGGGGCGGACCGGGTGCGCAAGCTGCTGGCCGCGTAGCCGCCGCGTACGGCCCGCGCAACGCGGAAGGGCCGGTTCCCCGCTGGTGCGGGGGACCGGCCCTTCCGTGTGCCCGGGTGCGTGCGCGGGCTACGCGATGTGCTCGTTCTCCAGCTCGGTCTGGTAGCGCTGCTTCAGGTACGGCTGCATGCGCCGGATCAGCGGCAGGCTCCGCGGGTGCGTGACGCCGTGGATGTCCGCGAGGTGTATGTCGAGGGCCTCGGGCGACGGGAAGTTGTTGTGCTCGTCGACGAAGGCGCGGAACGCCTTGTACGCCAGCTCCTTGAACTCCGCGTCGCCGGGCTGCTCGGGCTGCCCGGCCGGCTCGGCCGGATCCTGCGGGGCGGCCTGCGGACCCTCGGCGGCCGGGCCGGCCTGGGCCCCCGCCGCGGTGTCCTCCGCACGCGGGGCCGGGATCGGGAGCTCGGCCTGCTGCTGGTCGGCCGCCGGGTCCGGGCCCGCCGGGGGCGCGACCGGGTGGGGCGCCAGGCCGTCCACGAACTGTGGGTTGTATGCGCCCTCGTACGTCGCCTGCGGGGCGACCGGGGCCGCGAACCACGAGCTGTTGTGCGCGGCCGGCATCTGCGTCGGGTCCAGCGGCACGAACGGCTCGGCGGTCGGGGCGTACGGGGTCATGCCCGGCGCCATGCCAGGCGCCATGCCCTGGCCCGGGTACGGCTGCTGGGGGAGGCCCTGCTGCGGGATCCCCGGGAGCTGCCCCTGGACGGCCTGCCGGGCGTCCGCGCCCTGCTGGGGGTACGGGAAGGCACCCGCGCCCGCGTCGGCGGCCTGGACGGGCTGCTGCGGGCCCTGCGGAGCCTGCTGCCCCTGCACCGGGCGGGCGCCCTGCGCGGCTCCCGGCACCTGCGGGCCACCTGCGGCCTGCACGGCACCCGGAACCTGCCCCGCACCCGGAACCTGCCCCGCACCCGGAACCTGCCCCGCGCCCGGAACCTGCGCCGCGCCCGGAATCCGGCCCGCGCCGGCACCCTGCACAGCGGGCTCCTGGGCCACCGGCTCCGGATGCGGCAGCCCCTGGGGCCCGTCACCCGGCACCCGTACGCCCTGCGCCACACCCTCCGGCCCGGCGGCCGCCCGTACCGGAACCCCGGCACCCGCCCCGCCCGAGGGCAGCTCCGCGGCCTCCGGCGGTGCCGCCACGGCCTGCGCCAGCACCGGCGACGCGGCCGCGGCCAGCGCAGGCTGCGGCGCCGGGGGCAGCAGCACCGGGTCGATGCCCGCGGCCGCCAGACCCTCCGGCGCGGTCTGCGCCAGCGGCACGCCGATGCGCGCCAGCCGCAGCGGCATCAGCGCCTCCACCGGAGCCTTCCGCCGCCAGGCCCGCCCGTACCGCGCCTGCAGCCGCGCCTGGTAGATCAGCCGGTCCTGCTCCATGCCGACCGCCTGCTCGTACGAGCGCAGCTCCCACAGCTTCATCCGGCGCCACAGCTTGAACGTCGGCAGCGGCGACAGCAGCCAGCGGGTGATCCGGACGCCCTCCATGTGCCGGTCGGCCGTGATGTCGGCGATCCGGCCCACCGCGTGGCGGGCCGCCTCGACCGTCACGACGAACAGCACCGGGATGACCGCGTGCATGCCCACGCCCAGCGGGTCCGGCCAGGCGGCCGCGCCGTTGAACGCGATGGTGGCCGCGGTCAGCAGCCACGCCGTCTGCCGCAGCAGCGGGAACGGGATCCGGATCCAGGTCAGCAGCAGGTCCAGGGCCAGCAGCACGCAGATGCCCGCGTCGATGCCTATCGGGAAGACCAGCGAGAAGTCCCCGAACCCCTTCTTCAGCGCGAGCGCGCGCACGGCGGAATACGACCCCGCGAAACCGATACCCGCGATGACCACGGCGCCGGCGATCACGACGCCGATGAGTATCCGGTGCGTACGAGTCAGCTGCATCGCGGCCACCCGCGACCCCTCCCTTGTCGAGCCTGGCGCGCACAGCCTGGCACATGCGCGCCGTCCGGGCGCCTCTCGGGGACCACTTGGGGCCGGCTCGGGACTGCCCGTAACCGGCCCGGAACTGCATGGAACCGGACGGGGCCCGTCCGGCCCCGTCCCGCCGTTCCGTCGTGCTGCTCGGTCGGTGCTACTTGTTGGCGGCCGCCACGGACGCGGCGGCCTCCTTGGCCGCGGCGACCGCGCCCTGGAGGAGCTTGGCCGGGTCCGGTGCCTTCATGCCCTCGTAGGACGCGCCGTTGTAGTCGAGCGTGATCACGACGTTCTCCGTGCGGGCCACGACCGTCTGGTTGAAGAAGTCCACCTGCTTCTTCGCCGAGGAGGTGATCGTGGTCGCCTCGTCGCCGATGCCGGCGGCGGCCTCGGCCTTCACGCCCGTCGCGCCCTCGGCGGTCTTCGCCGCCTCGACCTGCTTGGCGTACTGCTCGGCGGCCCGCTTGTTGCCGCTGCCGAGGGTCTCGTGCGAGTCGTAGCGCGCCATGGAGATCGCCAGCCAGCGGTACTCCGAGCCCTTCAGGCCGTTCTCGTCGAGACCGTTCCAGGAGCAGGTGGCGCGGCTGGTCAGGTCGTTCGACTTGGCCGACGTGCCGTCCTTGTCCTTGGCCTCCGGCACGAGCGTGTCGACCGTCTTCTGCACGATCGCCTTGCACGGCTCGGGAAGCTTGGCGAAGGCCGCCTTCTCCAGGGTCGGCGTGGGCTTGCCGCTCGGCGACGAGGCCGAGGACGCGCCGGACTGCTTGCCGCCGTCACCGTCCGAACCGGAACCGGAGCCGGAGTCCGAGGAGCAGCCGGAGACGGCGAGGACCACCGGGACGGCAGCGCAGGCGAGAACGCGGGTGAAGCGCGAGGCTGATCGGTGCATGGTTCCTTCACTCAATGGCTTGCGGGACCCGGCAACGGTAGCCCGATCGGGTGGCGGCCTGCTGTGCGTGGCGTCACGCCGGTCCGGTCACTCGCTCAGCGCGTCAGCCAGTCCGGCCGCCAACTCCCTTGCGCTGTCCTGGGTTTCCTCGGCATCCGGGGTGGCCGACGGGGCCGCCGGCTGCACCGTGTAGTCCACGGTGACGATCACATTGGACGACCGGAACACCAGGTGGACCGTGCGGGTCTGCGAGGTCGGCCCGGCCGGCGTGAGCCGGTCCTCCAGGAACGCGTCCTCCCCGAGGTCGTCCAGGGCGCGGGAGCCGAGCGCCGGACTGCCGGACGGCGTACCGGAGGGCGTGCCGCCGGACGCCGCGGGGCTTCCGGAGGCCGTGGGGCCGCCGGATGCGCCCGCGGACGGGGCGCCGGAGCCGGCCGTCGCGCCGGCGGACGGTGCGCCCGCCGAGGGGGCCCCGGGGGACGGCGTGCCCGACGGCGTCCCGGCGGACGGGCTGCCGCTCGCCGTCGCGGCCGGCACGGGCAGGTGGGCCGCGGCGAGCAGGCGGTCGTACACCTGCCGCGCCTTGTCGTCGTCGCTGGTGGCGGGGTCGTACGAGACCACCCGCTCGTACCCGACGAAGAGCAGCCGGGTCGCGTCGCCGGACGCGGCCTTCCAGCGGCAGCCGATGCGCCGGTCGCCGTCGTACGAGACGTCGGCCCGGCCCGCGTAGAGCTGCTCGCGCTGCTCCGTCGTGAGGGAGGCGGCGGCCGGCAGCATCGCCTTCAGCCGCCGTCCGTCGACGGAGGAGCAGGGCTCCGGGAGGCTGCGGTACCTCCCCGGTTCGGCGGCCACGTTCGACTCGCCCGGCTTGGGGTCCGTACCCGACCCGTCGGTCCCTGAGCCGGCGCTGCAGCCCGCGGCGAGCGCGGTCAGCACCGCCACGACGGGGGCGAGGGCCGTCCGTCGTCGCACGTGGCGTCGCACGTCGGGGGCTCCCTTCGGCAGTAAAAACGGTTGCCGCGCGATGGCGGCAGGCGGACACAATGTCTATCGCACGCACCGCTGCCGACGCCGGTCCGATGTCTCATTCGGCCCCAAGAGCGAGGCTTTTGCGTTTTCCAGACTTATGAAGCATTCCGGGGGAATGAAGACGTTATGTCGTATGTAGAGGTTCCGGGGGCGAAGGTCCCCATCCGCATGTGGACGGATCCGGCGACGGTCGAGGACGTCGCGATGCGTCAGCTCCAGAACACCGCGACCCTGCCGTGGATCAAGGGCCTGGCCGTGATGCCGGACGTGCACTTCGGCAAGGGCGCGACCGTCGGCTCGGTGATCGCGATGAAGGACGCCGTCTGCCCGGCGGCGGTCGGCGTGGACATCGGCTGCGGCATGTCGGCGGTCAAGACCTCGCTGACCGCCAACGACCTCCCCGGGGACCTCTCCCGCCTCCGCTCGAAGATCGAGCAGGCCATCCCGGTGGGCGCGGGCATGCACCGCGACCCGGTGGACCCGGACCGGCTGTACGGGTTCCCGGCGGCCGGGTTCGACGACCTGTGGAAGCGCTTCGACTACGTCGCGGACGCGGTCAAGTTCCGTCAGGAGCGTGCCACGAAGCAGATCGGAACGCTCGGATCCGGAAATCACTTCATCGAATTCTGTCTCGACGAGACGGGAGCGGTCTGGCTGATGCTCCACTCCGGCTCCCGGAACATCGGCAAGGAGCTGGCGGACCACCACATCGGCGTCGCGCGCTCGCTGCCGCACAACCAGAACCTGGTCGACCGCGACCTCGCGGTGTTCATCGCGCAGACCCCGCAGATGGACGCGTACCGGAGCGACCTGTTCTGGGCGCAGGAGTACGCGAAGTACAACCGCGCGATCATGATGAGCCTGTTCAAGGAGGTCGTCCGCCGGGAGTTCCGGAAGGCGAAGGTCTCCTTCGAGCAGGAGATCAGCTGCCACCACAACTACGTGGCGGAGGAGCGGTACGACGGGATGGACCTGCTGGTCACCCGCAAGGGCGCGATCCGTGCCGGCAGCGGCGACTACGGGATCATCCCGGGCTCGATGGGCACGGGCTCGTACATCGTCCGGGGCCTCGGCAACGAGAAGTCCTTCAACTCCGCGTCCCACGGGGCCGGCCGCAAGATGAGCCGCAACGCGGCGAAGAAGCGGTTCTCGACGCGGGACCTGGAGGAGCAGACCAGGGGCGTGGAGTGCCGCAAGGACTCGGGCGTCGTGGACGAGATCCCGGGCGCCTACAAGTCGATCGACCAGGTTATCGACCAGCAGACCGATCTGGTCGAGGTCGTGGCCAAACTGAAGCAGGTCATCTGCGTCAAGGGCTGAACGAAGCGGACCCACGGGGCCCGTGCCGCGCTGAGCGGTGCGGGCCCCGTGTCGTTCCGGAGCGGGTAACTGCCTTTCCTCGCCCAGGGGTTGACCGGGATGGTTGGTCTAGACCAGGGTGTGCGGCATGTGGAGAACTCGTGCTCTGGTGGGGTTGTTGGCGGCCGGTGTGATGGCCGTGGGGGTGGGCGGGTCCGCGGTGGCGGGGACCGGGCTGCCGCCGGTGGTGAGCAGGGTGCCCACGGCCGAGAAGGTCGTGTTCATCACCGTCGACGACGGCTGGTACCACGATCCGGCGGTGGCGCGGACACTGGTCGAGAAGCGGGTGCCGGCCTCGCTGTTCCTGCTGCCGGGGGCGACGTCGTACGACACCGCGTACTTCACCGGGCTCGTCGGGCAGGGGCGGGTGAAGGTGGAGAACCACACCGTGAACCACCCGGACCTGACCACGCTCGACGCGGCCGGCAAGGACGCCGAGGTGTGCGGGGCCGGGGAGCAGCTGGAGGCGGTGTTCGGGCGGGAGCCGAAGCTGCTGCGGCCGCCGTACGGGGCGTACGACGACAACGTGCGGCTGGCCGCGAAGGCCTGCGGCGTGAAGGCCCTGGTGACGTGGACGCACGACTTCACGACCTGGGGCGACGTGCCGCCGCCGGTGCCCGCGCTGAAGGCCGGGGACATCGTGCTGCTGCACTTCACGCCGACGCTGGGGGCGGACCTGCAGCGGGCCCTGGACGCGGCGAGGGCCGCGGGGCTGAAGCCCGCGGCCCTCATGCCGGCGTTGAAGGACGCCGGGCTGGTGCCCTGATCCCGGCGGGTCTGCCTACAGCTCCCGGTGGACCTTGGTGTTCGAGGCCTGGGCGCGGGGGCGGACCACCAGGAGGTCGATGTTGACGTGGGAGGGGCGGGTGACGGCCCAGGTGATCGTGTCGGCGACGTCGTCGGCCGTGAGCGGCTCCGCCACTCCCGCGTAGACCTTGGCGGCCTTCTCGGTGTCGCCGCGGAAGCGGGTGGTCGCGAACTCGTCGGTCTTGACCATGCCGGGGGCGATCTCGATGACGCGGACCGGCTGGCCGACGATCTCCAGGCGGAGCGTTTCGGCGAGGACGCGGGCGCCGTTCTTGGCCGCGACGTAGCCGGCGCCGCCCTCGTAGGTGGCGTGGCCTGCGGTGGAGGAGAGGACCACGACCGTGCCGTCGCCGCTCGCGACGAGGGCGGGCAGCAGGGCCTGGGTCACGTGGAGGGTGCCGATGACGTTGACCTCGTACATCGTGCGCCAGTCGGCCGGGTCGCCGGTGGCGACGGGGTCGGCGCCGAGCGCTCCGCCCGCGTTGTTGACCAGCACGTCGCAGCGCTGGAGGGAGGCGGCGAAGGCGTCCACGGCGGCACGGTCGGTGACGTCGAGGGCGTGCCCGGTGGCCTGGTGGCCGGCGGCGGTGAGCTCCTTGGCGAGGGCCTCGATGCGGTCGGCGCGGCGGGCGGTGAGGACCACGTGGTACCCGGCGGCGGCGAGCTGCCGGGCGGTGGCGGCGCCGATTCCGCTGCTGGCTCCGGTGATGACGGCCGTGCGGGTGCTCATGGACGCTCCTCGTTCCAGGGGTGGTGCGGGCGGATCGCGCAGGTGGTCGATTTCCTGCCGGTCGGGGCCAGCATAGGCGCGCCTGGATGGGGGAGCGGCGCGACCACGATCGGGTGGTGATCCGATGAGCCGATCTTCCGCTTTCCTACCGTGCGGTGCATGCGCACAGGGCGAATGGTGGCAGTGGGCGGAGCGCGGGTCGCGGCCGCGGTGATGGTGCTCGGGGCGGTGGCCGGTCCGGCCCGGGCGGTGCCGGTGGCCGCCGCGCCGGCGGAGGCGGACGTCGCGTACCACGGGCAGGTGTCCCTGGCGGCGGGGCTGCTGGCGGTCTCGCTGCTGCCGGAGAACCGCGGGCCGGCGGGGCTGGTCAACGCGACCGTGCGGCTGCGGCTGTCGGTGCCGCTGGCGGACGCGCAGCAGCTCGCGGCGGGGTGCGCGCGGGCCGGCGACCGGGTGCTGGTGTGCGAGACGGGTGCGCTGCCGGTGAGCGGCAAGGGCCGGCAGATCGAGGTGGCGCTGGTGCTGAAGGAGCGTCCGGCGGAGGCGGTGGTGCGGATCGACACCTGGTGGAACGGAGGCGCGGTCGACTCCGACCTCAAGAACAACGAGCACGTGGTCCTGGCGCTGGACACGGGGGACTCTTACGTCTTCTGAGGCGGCCGGCCGGTGGCCGGGGCGCGGGGTCCGGTGTGCGTGCCGGGCCCCGCGCCCGTCCGCCGGGGCGGGCCGCTAGCGCAGCCAGCGGCCGAGGGCCGTGCGTACCGTCGCGGGGTCCGGTTCGCGTTCGGCCCAGGCGACGTAGCCGTCGGGCCTGATCAGGGCGCAGGCTCGCCGCGCGTCGGACCAGTGGGCGTGCCGGACGGCCGGGGTGCCGGGGCCGAGGGTCGTGCCGGGCGGGGTGATCAGGACGAAGCCGCCGTCGCGCAGCAGCTCGTACAGACGGCCTTCGGCCAGAACTGCGTCGGGGGCGCGGCGGCCCGAGGGGCGGTGTTCGCCGGGGGCCGGCGGGTACGCGATGCCGATGCCGCTGATCATGCCGGTGGCCCGGTCCACGGCGGGCCGGAGGGTGCTGACGGCGGCGGCGCCGAGGTCGCGGGCGGCCTTGCGGACCCGGCCGCGGGCCATGGCCAGGCGGATCATGGCCCCGCTGCTGCGCAGGACGGTGCGGCCGACGGGGTGGCGCTCGGCGTGGTAGCTGTCGAGCAGTGTCTCGGGGTCCGGGGTGGTGCCGAGCAGGGCGGCGGCGAGCTTCCAGGAGAGGTTGGCGGCGTCCTGGAGGCCGGTGTTCATGCCCTGGCCGCCGGCGGGGGAGTGGACGTGGGCGGCGTCGCCGGCGAGGAAGACGCGGTCCTGTCGGTAGGCGGGCACCTGGCGTTCGTCGCTGTGGAAGCGGGAGAGCCAGCGCGCGTCGTGCATGCCGAAGTCGGTGCCGAGGGCGGCGCGGGCGATCTCCTTGACCTCGTCGAGGCCGACGGGTTCGGTGTCGGCGACCTGGTGTTCCCGCAGCCAGCCCATCACGCGGTACCAGCCGTCGCCGAAGGGGGCGACGAAGGCGAAGGCGTCTCCGGTGCCGTTGACGGTGACCGTGGAGGCGGGTTCCCGGGCGAGGCGGACGTCGGCCAGGACCATGGAGCGGATCACGGAGTCGCCGGGGAAGGGGAGGCCGAGCTCGCGGCGTACGGTGCTGCGCACGCCGTCGGTGCCGACGAGGTAGCGGGCGGTGAGGGTGGTGCGGGTGCCGTCGGGGCCCTGGAGGTCGGCGCTGACGGCGTCGGGCCGCCGGCGCAGGCGGAGCAGGGCGGTGCCCTCGCGGTAATCCACACCTGTGGACAGCGCGCGGCGGTGGAGCAGGTGCTCGACCTCGTACTGCGGGGTGATGAGGAGGTACGGGAAGCGGGTGCGCAGCCCGCTCAGTTCGAGCGGGGTGCGGCCGAAGAGGCCCAGGCGGCGGACCTGCCGGCCGGTCTTGACGAGCTCGTCGGCGAGGTCGCGGGCATCGAGGAGTTCGAGGGTGCGGGCGTGCACGCCGAAGGCCCGGGTGAGGTTGCTGTCATGGTGCGGGCGGCGCTCGGCGAGGGTGACGCGCAGTCCGGCCGCGGCGAGGTCGCCGGCCAGCAGGAGGCCGGTGGGGCCGGCGCCGACGACCAGGACGTCGGTGTCGGTGGGTGCGGTGGGCATGGGACGTGGTCCTCCCCTGATCGACGTACGGTCTGATCGCGAGTACCCGGGGATCCCTGCCCAGCCGCGGGTGGTTCAGGCGGCCCGGTCCCCGAATTCGTCGAGGGCGTCGGTGACGATGCGTTCCAGCCGGGCGTGGTGGGCGCCCCGCCAGTAGACGCGTTCGCAGTCGGAGCACTGGGCGAAGACGTCGTACGTGCGGTGCGTGCCGTGTTCGAGGCGGTCGCCGACGGAGTCCTTGTCGGCCTCGTGCAGCGGGCCGTTGCAGGCGGTGCAGCGGGTCCACGGTGCCAGGGTGGGGGCGAACCGGCCGAGGATGTCGCGGAGTTGCTCGTCGGGGCGGTCGCTGTAGACGTACGCGCCGGCCCAGATCTCGCGGCGGCGCAGCAGGCCGCGGTCGCGGGAGAGCAGGACGCGGCGTTCGGCGGCGGAGCGGGCGGCGAGCGCGGGGTCGCCGATGTCCTCGTTCTCGTACGCGGCGTCGACGCCCAGCAGCCTCAACCGGCGTGCCAGCGTGCCGAGATGGACGTCGAGGAGGAAGCGGAGCGGGGCGCCGGGCACCTGCTGGGGGCGGCTGACGCCCTCGACCTCGACGGATTCCCCGGCGCGGGGCACGTGGGAGGCCGGGACCTCGTGGCCGTCGACGAGGAGGCGGCCGACCTCGGTGAGCGGGACGCCCGCGGACTCGACGACGTGGCCCAGGCTGGAGGAGCCGTCGGTGACGGTCCTCGTGCGGGCGGCGCGGCGTTCGGGCGCGGCGAAGAGGTGCAGCTCGGGGGCGAGGGTGAGGTGGATCTCCGGACCGTTCACGGGCCCAGCATGCCACCGGGGGCGGGGGCCGGCCGAGGGATTTACCCGGTCCCGGCGGTCTGGGCGGCGGCGTCGTAGGTCTCGCGGGAGGTGAGGACCTCCTCGATGTGGTTCTCCGCCCAGTCCTTCACGGCGCTGAGCAGGCAGGCCAGGTTGCCGCCGAGCGGGGTCAACTCGTAGTCCACGCGCACCGGTACGGAGGGTGTGACGGTGCGGGAGACGAGGCCGTCGCGCTCCAGGGAGCGGAGGGTCTGGGTGAGCATCTTCTGGCTGACGCCGGGAATGGTGCGGCCGAGGTCGCTGTAGCGCATGGGGCCGGTGGCGGCGAGGGCGCTGACGATCAGGCTGACCCACTTGTCGCTGATGCGGGCCAGGAGCTGGCTGGTCGGGCACTCCTTGAGGAAGGCGTCGTAGGCGTGGCGGGCCGCCTCGCGGCGGGCGGTGGCGGTCTGCGTGGCCATGGCTCCTACCTCCGGGTCGGGTACGCACCTTGAAGTGCGTACTTACCAAAAGAGAGTACCTCTCCATACGTTAGTGCGCAGAGGAAGAGCGAAACGCGAACCAGCGTGAAGAAGGAAGAGGGAGAGTCATGCGAGCGGTCATCGTGAACGGTTTCGGCGGTCCCGAGGTCCTGGAGGTCGTGGAGACCGCGGTGCCGGAGCCGGCGGCGGGCCAGCTGCGGGTGCGGGTGACGGCCACGGCCGTGAACCCGGTCGACACCGCCGTGCGCGCCGGGATCTTCGGCGGCGCCGGGCAGCCGGTCGGCTTCGGCTGGGACGTGGCGGGCGAGGTCGACGCGGTCGGCGCGGAGGTGACCGGCTTCGCCGCCGGAGACCGCGTGGTCGGCCTGCACTACGGGGCCGTGAAGCCGCTGGGCGCGCACGCCGAGTACGTGGTGCTGGACGCCGGCGCGGTGGCGGCCGCCCCGGCGAGCGTGGACGACGTACGGGCCGCGGTGCTGCCGCTGAGCGGGCTGACGGCGGCGCGGGCCGTGGCGCAGCTGGGGCTGCCGGCCGGGTCCTCCGTGCTGGTCACCGGCGCGGCCGGGGTGGTCGGCGGGCTGGCGGTGCAACTGGCCGCGCGGGCCGGTCTGGTGGTGACCGCGCTGGCCGGTGCCGGGGACGAGGAGCTCGTACGGTCGCTGGGCGCGGCCCACTTCGTGCCGCGCGACGGCGAGGCGGCCCCGGTGGACGGGGTGCTGGACACGGCGGTGCTGGGGGAGCGGGCGCTCGGGTACGTGAAGGACGGGGGCGTGTACGTGGGCGTCCGCCCCGGGGCCGCGCCGGCCGCGGTGCGCGGGATCCGGGTGGAGGAGCAGGAGGTCGCCGCGGACGGCGCCCACCTCGCGGAGCTGGCCGGGCTGGTCGACGCCGGTGCGCTGGACCTGCGGGTGGCCCGTACGTACCCGCTCGACGCGGCCGCCGAGGCGCACGCCGAGCAGTCCAAGGGCGGGGTGCGGGGGCGGCTGGTGCTGGTCCCGTAGTGGCCCGGGGGTGGGGTCCGGGGCGCGGGGACGGGACCCGCGCCCCGACCTGATCCGAAAGACACGACCTAGCCCTCCAGCAGGTCGTACCGCCAGTCGTTGCTCGCGTGCCAGTGGCCCGGCGGGTACTCGAAGTCCGTGGTGCCCATCAGCGTGAACCCGGCCCTGCGGCAGACGCCGTTGGACGCCGGGTGGTCGGCGCCCGGGAAGGCGTGCAGGTGGCGGCGGTCGCCGTGGGCCCGGACGTGCGCGATCAGGGCCCGGGCGGCGGCCGCGGCGACGCCCCGGCCCTGGTGCTCGGGGAGGATGCCCCAGCCGGTCTCGTACACCTCCTCGCCCTGCCACGCGCGCGGCCAGAAGCCGATCGAGCCGACCGTCCCGCCGGACTCCGCGTCCCGCACGGTGAACATCCGCCCGGCCTCCGGGGCTGCGGCGCTCATCGCGAGGTACCTGCGGTGCCGGTCGGCGAGCTTGGCCGCCGTCTCCGGGCCGCCGAGGTGCTCGGTCATGGCCGGTTCGTTCTTCCGCTCCAGCAGCCGGAAGTCGCCTTCGGCCCAGGGCTCCAGTCGCAGCGGTGTGTCCATCGGGCCACCGTAAGGTCCGTCACTGACAGGCGTACGGCCCCGGGCTACGCTCTGCCGACCGTCGGGTCGGGAGGTGTGGAGCGGATGTACCAGTGGGTGCTGGCCGGGGGAAGCGGAGCGGGGCTCGTGGGGGCGCTCGTGCTCTTCGCGCGCCCCCGGAACGTCAAGGAGCGGCTGGCGGCCGCCGCCGGTGTTCTGGTGTTCGGCACCGAACTGGCCAAGCACCTGCCCCGGGCGCTCGGCGCGAGCGCCGCGGCCCGGGACGCCTGGGAACTGGCCGCCGCCATCACGCAGGTCGTCGGCGTGCTGACCGTCCTGTCCGTCCTGGCCGTCCGCCGGACGCGCCGACGCCGCGCCGCACGCGGCTGAGCCGCCCGTGCCGGAGCCTACGGTTCCCGCATGAGCGACAACCGGCACAGCATCGGATCCCTGCTCGGGGCGGCGGCCGCACGGGCCGTGCCCGTCGTACGGGGCGTGGACGAGCGGCAGCTCGGCGGGGCCACGCCCTGCTCCGGCTACGACGTGCGCGAGCTGCTGAACCACTTCTTCGACGTGGTCGTCAACTTCACCGAACTGGCGCAGAAGCGGCCCAGCGCCTTCGCCGAGAAGCCCGACTACCTCGGCACCGGCGACTGGCGCGAGCGCTTCGCCGACGAGGCCGACCGGCTGGTCGCCGCCTGGTCCGCGCCCGGCGCCGAGGACGGCACCACCGGTCACGCGGACCAGCCGGCCCGCGTGGTCGGCCGCATGGTGCTGCTCGACATGACCGTGCACGCCTGGGACCTGGCCCGCGCCACCGGCCAGGAGTTCACCCCGGACCCGGACGCCGTGGACGAACTCGCCGGGGTGATCGGCGACATGGCGCCGGCCGCCCGCGACGCCGGGATGTTCGACGAGCCCGTCGAGCCCCGGCCCGAGGACGACCGCTTCGAGCGGCTGCTCGCCGCCACCGGCCGCGACCCCCACTGGGCCTGAGCCCGGGGCCCGGCTACGCCTCCAGCACCAGCAGGAACTCGTCCGTCTCCGCGCCCCGCGCGTGTGCCCAGCTCCGCTCGGTGCCGGTCACCACGAACCCGCACTTCTCCAGGACCCGCACCGAGCCGGAGTTGTCGCACGCGGCCCGCGCGTGCAGCGGCCGATCCGGCACCAGCTCCAGCAGCCGCCGCAGCGCCGCCGTGGCCACCCCCCTGCCCCAGTGCTCGCGCAGCACGCGGTAGGTCACCGAGCGCTCCTCGGGAGGCCCGAAGACCCCGGCCTGCCCGAGCAGCGTGCCGTCCCCGTCGGTGATCGTGTACATCGAGACCTCCGGATCGGCCCGGAACCGCTCCGCGCGGGCCCGGAACGTCTCCCAGTCGGCCGGCTCGGCGCGCGTGAAGGCCGCCATGCGGTTCGACTCCGGGTCGAGGTAGTCGGTGTAGAGCGGCGGCAGGTCGCTGTCGCGGACCTCGCGGAGGATGATGTCGTCGGCCATGCCGCCAGCGTAGGCGCGGGCACCGACAGGCCCCCGGGGCCGCCGGGGCTTCAGCGGGCGCCGGTGGCGGGAGCGGTCTCCAGGTGGGCCTTCAGGCGGTGCAGGGTCTGGCCGATGTGCTCGTGGTTGGCGCCGGGCCGGTCGAGGATCCCGGGGATCAGGACCGCGAACGGCAGGAACCAGGCGGGCGCCCGCAGCCAGCTGGTCTCGGTGACCGTGCACCCCTCGGGCGCGGGCTCGATGTCGTACTGCCAGCGCGAGATCGGTATGCGCAGCGGGGTGGCGGTCACCTCGAACGCGAAGCGGCGGCCCGGCTCCGCGTCGGTGATCCGGCAGTCCGTGGACCAGCGGCGGAGCGCGCCGCTGCGGTTGTAGCCGCGGAAGCGGACGCCTACCGCGGCGCGGGTGGCGCCGTCCAGCCAGCGCGCGCCGGTGGCCTCGGCGGCGAGCCCGGCCATCGCGGGCGGGTCGCCGATCACGCCGTACGCGGCCTCCGGCGTGGCGCGGACGGTGACGGAGCCGGTGGCCGAGGGCTCCGGGTGGCGGGGCAGGCGGGGCAGGGGCACGGTGGACCTCCTCGGCGATGTGATCGGCGATTACATCAGGGCGCGGAGGGGCGGTCAAGAGGGCCGGAGGCCGTCCCGTGGTGCCATCTCCCTTACTCAGGAGGGCGGTTGGCGATGCCGGTGCCGAAGGTGTCGATGATCTGCTCGGCCAGCTGCTCGGCGCCCTCGGCGGGGAGGTAGCCGTCGACGATCATCTGCGTGAGGCCGTACACGAGGGCCTGCCCGGCCAGCCCGACCAGGGCCGGGTCGCCGGGGCGCAGGGTGCCGGCCCGCTGGTCGGCCAGGATCAGCTCGGCGAAGGCGGCCTCGATGCCGGACAGCCGCTCGGTCAGCCCGGCCGGCACGTCCCGGCCGAAGACCCGGGACCTGACCAGTTCGAAGCGGTGCGGGTGGCGGATCGCGTAGCGGACGAAGCCGAGGCCGAAGGCGCGCACGGCGGAGCCGGGGGCACCGGCGACGGAGGCGGCCTGCCAGTGCTCGTAGTCGGCCAGGATGCGGTCGGCCACGGCGGTGAGCAGCGCCTGCCGGCCGGCGAAGTGGCGGAAGGGGGCCGCGGGGGAGACCCCGGCGCGGCGGGCGACCTCGCGCACGGTGACGCGCTCCGGCCCCTGCTCGTCGAGGAGCGCCAGCGCGGCGGCGGTCAGCGCCTCGGGCAGTGACCCGTGGTGGTACCCGGCCCGCTCCGGGAGCCCCGTGGTGCCCGCCGGCGCTGCGGGCTCGTCGTGCACGTCCATGGCGGAGCGCCGGGGGCCTAGGGCCAGACCAGGCAGTAGGGCTGGTGGCCGGCCTCGTGCAGGCGGTGGGAGAAGTCCTGCCACTCGTGGAGCAGCTGGTAGACGTTGAAGGCGTCGCTCGGGCCCCCGCGGTCCGGGACGGTGGACCAGATGAAGGCGGCGGCGCCCACCGACTCCTCGCCGATGTCCCGCAGCGGGTCGACGACGGTCATCGGGAGCTTGACCACGGCGTAGTCGGGGTGGAGCACGACCAGCTCCAGCGGGGGCACCTTGTGCAGGGGTATGCCCTCGATGCCGGTGAGGACCATCGCGGCGACGGTCTCCGGCTTGATCTTGGTGAACATGCCGCCCATGCCGAGCTCGTCCCCGCCGAGCTCCTCGGGCCGCATCGTCATGGGGACGCGCGCGGCCGTGGCCCCGTCCGGCGCGCCGAAGTACTTGTAGGTCACGCCCATGCCGCGGCCCCCGATCGTGGTGCCGGAATCGGGGCCCTCCTGGCCCGGCAGCGACACCTCGGGGGTGTCGGCCTGCTCGGCGGTGTGGCGTCGGTGCCTGCCCCGGCGGCGCGCCTCGCGGGCTTCACGGGCGCGCTTGGGGTCCAGGCCGTCCGTACCCTCGCCCGGTCCACCACCGCGTTGCATATCTCCACCCGACTGCTCTACCGGCCGCCCGGACCCCACCGTGCAGCCTGATCATCATGGCAGTGACCTCCCCCACGGCACGACGGTGAAACACGAAGCGCAAACACCTGTCCGCAAGACGGTCCGGGGCTCTGACACCATGGCTGATGTGAGCTACCCATACCAGGCCCCAGTTTCGCAGACTCTTTTCGACCGGGCGGCAGTCGTGACCCCCGGCGGCGTGAACTCTCCCGTCCGTGCCTTCAAGGCAGTGGGCGGTACGCCCCGGTTCATGGTGTCCGGTACCGGTCCGTACCTCACCGACGCCGACGGGCGCGAGTACGTCGACCTCGTGTGCTCCTGGGGTCCCATGATCCTCGGGCACGCCCACCCCGAGGTCATCGCGGCCGTGCAGGAGGCCGTCGCGCGCGGCACCTCCTTCGGCACGCCGGGTGAGGGCGAGGTCGCCCTGGCCGAGGAGATCGTCGCCCGGATCGAGCCGGTCGAGCAGGTGCGCCTGGTGTCCTCGGGCACCGAGGCGACCATGTCCGCGATCCGGCTGGCCCGCGGCTTCACGGGCCGCGCCAAGGTCGTGAAGTTCGCCGGCTGCTACCACGGCCACGTGGACGCGCTGCTGGCCGCGGCCGGCTCGGGCCTGGCCACCTTCGCGCTGCCGGACACCCCGGGCGTGACCGGCGCGCAGGCGGGCGACACGATCGTCCTGCCGTACAACGACCTGGACGCCGTGCGGGCGGCCTTCGCGGCCCACCCCGGCGAGATCGCCTGTGTGATCACCGAGGCCGCGCCCGGCAACATGGGCGTCGTGACCCCGGCCCCGGGCTTCAACCAGGGCCTGGCCGACCTCTGCCGCGAGAACGGCGCGCTGTACATCTCCGACGAGGTCATGACCGGTTTCCGCACCTCGCGGGCCGGCTGGTACGGGGTCGACGGGGTCCGTCCGGACCTGATGACCTTCGGCAAGGTCATGGGAGGCGGCTTCCCGGCGGCGGCCTTCGGCGGCCGCGCCGACGTCATGGCGTTCCTGGCCCCGGCGGGCCCGGTCTACCAGGCGGGCACGCTCTCCGGGAACCCGGTCGCGACGGCCGCGGGCCTGGCGCAGCTGCGGCTGCTCGACGAGGCGGCGTACGCGAAGGTGGACGCGGTCTCCCGGGAGATCCAGGACCTGGTGACGGGCGCGCTGGCCAAGGAGGGCGTGGCGCACCGGCTGCAGACCGCCTCCAACATGTTCTCGGTGTTCTTCACCGCGGACGAGGTGCGGAACTACGACGAGGCCAAGCGCCAGGAGTCCTTCCGCTTCACCGCCTTCTTCCACTCGATGCTGGCGCAGGGCGTCTACCTGCCGCCGTCGGCCTTCGAGTCCTGGTTCGTCTCGACTGCGCACGACGAGCGGGCCGTGGAGCGGATCGCCGCGGCCCTGCCGGCCGCCGCCCGTGCCGCCGCGGAGGCCACCGATGAGCAGTGACGAGATCACCGTCGTCCACCTGGTGCGCCACGGCGAGGTGCACAACCCGGACGGCGTGCTGTACGGCCGCCGCGCCGGCTACCACCTGTCGGAGCTGGGCCGCCAGATGGCCGACCGGGTGGCGGAGCACCTGGAGGGGCGCGACATCACGTACGTGGTCTCCTCCCCGCTGGAGCGGGCCCAGGAGACGGCCGCGCCGGTCGCGAAGAGCCACGGGCTCGACCTCGCGACGGACGAGCGGCTGATCGAGGCGGCCAACGTCTTCGAGGGCAAGACCTTCGGCGTGGGCGACGGCGCGCTGAAGAAGCCGGGCAACTGGAAGCACCTGACGAACCCGTTCAAGCCGTCCTGGGGCGAGCCGTACATCGAGCAGGTCGTACGGATGATGGGCGCCCTGGAGGCGGCGCGCGACGCGGCGCGCGGGCACGAGGCGGTGGCGGTCAGCCACCAGCTGCCGATCTGGATCGTGCGCAGCTTCGCGGAGAAGCGGCGGCTGTGGCACGACCCGAGGCGCCGTCAGTGCACGCTGGCGTCGCTGACCTCCTTCACGTACCGGGGCGACAGCCTGGTCTCGGTCGGGTACAGCGAGCCGGCCCGGGACCTGGTGCCGGCGCACCTGCTGGCCGGCGCCAAGCCGGTGAAGGGGAAGTCGAAGGCGTTCGGCGCCTGACGGCCGGGCCCGTTCGTCGCGGATTTGGCGAAATAAATACGGGCCGCGCGGGAACCACCGTGTCGAGGCATCCGCTCTAGCTAATTGTCCGTTTATATGGACTGGCTGTGGGCTTGCTGAGGGACGGGGACGGTGACATGCGCGAATTCAGTCGACGGGGTGCGCTGGGGCTGGGACTTGGAGCTGCGGCCGCGATGGGTGTCGCGGGATGCAGTTCCGGGGGAAAGGCCAGCCCCGGCAACCTCGGTCCGTTGAAGGACCGGTCGCCGGAGCCGAGCGGGCCGGCCGCGAAGCCGATAGGCGACGGCTCGACCGCGGACACCGGCCCCCAGCCCCACCAGCCGCCGAAGCCGGTGCCCCTGCAGCCGGGCGAGACGCCGCCGCAGTTCGTGGTGTTCAGCTGGGACGGTGCGGGCGAGGTCGGCAACGGCCTGTTCCCGCGGTTCCTGAAGGTCGCAAAGGACCACGGCGCGGCCATGACCTTCTTCCTCTCCGGCATCTACCTCCTGCCCGAGTCCAAGAAGAGCCTCTACAAGCCGCCGAACAATCCGGTCGGCGCCTCGGACATCGGATACCTCACCGACGACCACGTCCGCGAGACCATCAAGAACGTGCGCCAGGCCTGGCTCGACGGCCACGAGATAGGCACGCACTTCAACGGGCATTTCTGCGGGGGATCCGGCTCCGTCGGCCGCTGGACCGGCGCCGACTGGCAGAGCGAAATAGACCAGGCCGTGTCCTTCGTCACCAACTGGCGGACCAACACCGGATTCACCGACCTGGAGCCGCTGCCCTTCGACTACCGCAAGGAACTGGTCGGCGCCCGCACCCCCTGCCTGCTGGGCCAGGAGAACCTGCTCCCCACCGCGGAGAAGCTGGGCTGGCGCTACGACGCCTCCTCGCCCGGCGGCACCCAGGTCTGGCCGAAGAAGAAGGGCGGCATCTGGGACCTGCCACTGCAGGCCCTGCCGTTCCCCGGGCACTCCTTCGAGGTGCTGTCCATGGACTACAACATCCTGGCCAACCAGTCGAAGAACACCACCCGCGGCGTCCCCTCCAACTACCCGGGCTGGCGTACCCAGGCCACCGGCACGTACGTCAACGGCTTCAAGCGCGCGTACGAGACGAACCGCGCACCCCTCTTCATCGGCAACCACTTCGAGCAGTGGAACGGCGGCATCTACATGGATGCCGTGGAGGAGGCATTGAAGGCAATGGCGGACAAAAAGGACGTACGCCTCGTGTCGTTCCGGCAGTTCGCCGACTGGCTCGACGTCCAGTCCCCGGCCGTCCTCGCCAAGCTCCAGGGACTCGGCCCTGGTCAGGCGCCCGCCGGCGGCTGGGCCGGCTACACGGGGACCGCCTGACGCCCCCTCGGCGCACCCACCCCCTCGGGGGGCGCGGAAGATCCACAAAACGCCCATGCGAAACTTTTCACATGAGCCTTAGCCGCGCCTCCCGACGCCGCTCGACCAGCGGCCGCGCACTCCTGCTGACCGCGGTGACCCTTGCCGGCGGCCTGACCCTGACGGCCTGCGGCGACGGGAGCGGCGGCTCCTCCGGTTCCGGCGGCGCCAACTACGTGCAGGGCAGCGGCGGCATCCAGACCGTGGCCAGGGCCGAGCGCCAGCCCGCCCCCAAGCTCGACGGCGAGACCGTCGCCGGGGACCGGCTCGACGTCTCCGCGCTCAAGGGCAAGGTCGTCGTGCTGAACGTCTGGGGCTCCTGGTGCCCGCCCTGCCGCGCCGAGGCGCCGCACTTCGCCAAGGTCTCCCAGGAGCTCCAGGGCAAGGGCGTGGAGTTCGTCGGGCTCAACACCCGCGACGCCTCCAAGCAGCCCGCCGTCGAGTTCGAGAAGAACTTCGGCATCACCTACCCCAGCCTGTACGACCCGATCGGCAAGCTGATCCTGCGCTTCCCCAAGGGCACGCTCAACCCGCAGTCGATCCCCTCCACGATCGTCCTGGACAAGGACGGGAAGATCGCGGCCCGCTCCCTCCTCGCGGTCAACGAGGAGCAGCTCCGCAAGATGATCGACCCCGTGCTCGCGGAGAAGTGATATGAGTGCGACCGACAAGACGGCCGGCGCCGACGCCCCCGCCCCGGCCACCGACGACGCCGGCCTCGGCGACGCCGCGTCCCAGCTCTCCACCGCCCCCCTGGAGGACGCCCCCGGCGCCCCTACGGGCATCGGCGTCATCGGCTGGGCCCGCTGGTTCTGGCGGCAGCTGACCTCCATGCGGGTCGCGCTGATCCTGCTCTTCATGCTCTCCCTGGGCGCCATCCCGGGCTCCCTCGTCCCCCAGAACAGCGTCGACCTGCTGAAGGTCGCCGCCTGGAAGGCCGAGCACCCCAAGCTGACGCCGGTCTACGAGAAGCTCCAGCTCTTCGACGTCTACAGCTCGGTGTGGTTCTCCGCGATCTACATCCTGCTCTTCGTCTCCCTGATCGGCTGCATCGTCCCGCGCACCTGGCAGTTCGTCGGCCAGCTCCGCGGCCGCCCGCCGGGCGCCCCCAAGCGCCTGAACCGGCTGCCCGCCTACACCACCTGGCGCACCGAGGCCTCCCCCGAGGAGGTGCTCGACGCGGCCGGCACCGTCCTGAAGCAGCGCCGCTTCCGGGCCCACACCCTCGGCACCGCGGTCGCCGCCGAGAAGGGCTACCTGCGCGAGGCCGGCAACCTCGCCTTCCACATCGCGCTGATCGTGATGCTGGTCGCCTTCGCCTGGGGACGGCTGTTCTTCTCCGAGGGCGGCAAGCTCGTCCTCAAGGGCGGCGGCTTCTCGAACACGCTCACCCAGTACGACGACTTCAAGGCCGGCAGCCTCTTCGACTCCGACAGCCTGCCGCCGTTCAGCTTCGTCCTGGACGAGTTCGACGCGACGTACGAGCGCACCGGCCCCCAGAAGGGCACCCCGCGCGACTTCAAGGCGTACGTCACCTACAGCGAGGGCTCCGACGGCGCCCCGAAGAAGGCCGAGATCCAGGTCAACAAGCCGCTGGAGATCGACGGCTCGAAGATCTACCTGCTCGGCCACGGGTACGCGCCGGTCATCTCCGTGACCGACGCCCGCGGCAAGGTCGTCTTCAAGGACGCCGTCCCGATGCTGCCGCAGGACGGCAACCTCACCTCCACCGGCGCCGTCAAGGTCACCGACGGCTACCGCGACAAGGACGGCAGGAAGGAGCAGCTCGGCTTCTCCGGCGTCTTCGTCCCCACCTTCGCGGGCGCCGGCAAGGGCACGATGTTCTCCCAGTACCCGGGCCTGGACTACCCGGCCCTGGCGCTCACCGGCTTCCACGGCAGTCTCGGCGTGGACTCCGGCCTGCCGCAGAACGTGTACCAGCTGAACACGTCCAAGATGAAGCAGTTCAAGGACAAGGACGGCAACCCCTTCGCCGTCCGCATGCTGCCCGGCGAGTCGATGAACCTGCCGGACGGCGCGGGCACCGTGAAGTTCGAGGGCATCGGCCGCTGGGCCACCTTCTCCGTCACCCACCAGCCCGGCAGCGGCCTCGCCCTCGCGGGCGCCGTTGCCGCGATCCTGGGCCTGGCCGGCTCCCTCTTCATCCAGCGGCGCCGGGTCTGGGTCCGGGCCGTCGCCGGACCCGACGGCGTCACCGTCGTCGAGATGGCGGGCCTCGGCCGCAGCGAGTCCGCGAAGCTCCCCGAGGAGCTGGCCGAGCTGGCCCTCACGCTGAACGGCCTGGCGCCCACCGCGCCCGAGGCCTCGGAAGACCCCGAAGCACCTTCCGAAGAACCTGCCGAAGCACCTGTCGAAGGAGAGCGCGGATGACGCAGCTCGCAGTCGCCGCCAACGAGAACCTGGCGCACATCAGCAACGTGCTGATCTATTCGTCGATGGCGGTCTACACCCTCGCCTTCTTCGCCCACATCGCCGAGTGGACCTTCGGCAGCCGCAGCAAGGTCGGCCGCACCGCGGCCGCCCTCACCGGCGGCGCCGCGCGCACCGCCGCAGCCCGGGGCGCGGCCCCCGCGGTGCAGGTGAAGACCAAGGGCGGCGGCACCGCCGTCCTGGAACAGCCCAAGGTCGTCACCCGGGCCGCCTCCGGCACCCGCGACGTGCCCGACGGCCCCGGCGCGGCCGGCGGCACCGAGCAGGGCGACCTCTACGGGCGGATCGCGGTCTCGCTGACCACCCTCGGCTTCCTCGTCGAGGCAGCCGGCGTGGTCGCCCGCGCGCTGTCCGTGCAGCGGGCCCCCTGGGGCAACATGTACGAGTTCTCGATCACCTTCTCCACGGTGGCCGTCGGCGCGTACCTGGTCCTGCTGGCGCTGAAGAAGAACGTCCGGTGGATGGGCCTGATGCTCGTCACCACCGTGCTGCTCGACCTCGGCATCGCCACCACCTGGCTCTACACCGACAGCGACCAGCTCGTCCCGGCCCTGCACTCGTACTGGCTGTACATCCACGTCTCCACCGCGATCATCTGCGGCGCGGTCTTCTACATCGGCGCCGTCGGCACCGTGCTCTACCTCTTCCGCGACTCGTACGAGGCCAAGCTGGAGCAGGGCGGCAAGCCGGGGAAGTTCGCGACCTCGGTGCTGGAGCGGCTCCCCTCGTCGGGCTCGCTCGACAAGTTCTCGTACCGCATCAACGCGGCCGTCTTCCCGCTGTGGACCTTCACGATCATCGCGGGCGCGATCTGGGCCGGCGACGCCTGGGGCCGCTACTGGGGCTGGGACCCCAAGGAGGTCTGGTCCTTCGTCACCTGGGTCGCGTACGCCTGCTACCTGCACGCCCGCGCGACCGCGGGATGGAAGGGCCGCAAGGCCGCCTACCTGGCGCTCTTCGCCTTCGCCTGCTGGATCTGGAACTACTACGGCGTGAACATCCTGCTCAGCGGCAAGCACTCGTACGCCGGCGTCTGAGCCGCCGCACCCCGGGGGCCCCGCCCCCGGGGTGCGCCCTCACCCGTACGGAGTAACGCTGGTGCCATGGCCACATCGACGTCCGTGATCGGACACCGCACCAGCACCTCCCGCGACGGCGGGTTCCTCATCCAGTTCGAGGTGCGCCTGCCCCACGGGTACGAGCAGGTGTGGGCGGCCGTGTCGACCGCAGCCGGACTGCGCGGCTGGCTCGCGCGGACGGACGTCCTGGAGCGCCGGCTGGGCGGCGCGGCCACCCTGACCTGGCCCGGCGGCGGACCCACCGTCCAGGGACGGGTCACCGCCTGGGACGTGGAGCGCGTGGCCGAATACACCGTGACCGGGTACGGACGGATCCGCCTCCACCTGGAGGCGGCCGGGCCCGAGGCCACCCTGCTGCGCTTCACCAACGAACGCCGCGGCACCGACGCGGACCGGCTCGACGCCCTGGCCGCCTGGCACGAGCACTTCGAACGCCTCGCGGAGGCCCTCGACGGCCACCCCGTGGACTGGATGACCTGGACCCCGGACCGCCGGCGGGAACTGCGCGCGTACTACGCGGCCGGCTAGACCTCGTACCACGCGGCCGGTGAGACCTCGTACGGCCGGCGCAGCGGTCAGACCTCGTCCTCGTTGCGCCGCTTCTTCTCCTCGTCCAGCGACTTGAGGAAGTCCGGGTTGTCGTCCGGCGCCACCCACCGCTGCCGGCCGCCGCCCGTGCCGAAGCCGCCGGAGGCCACCCGCTTCTTGCCCGCCACCAGCCACACCACGGGGCCGACGATCGAGAACAGCAGGATGATGATCACCCACACCACCTTGGGCAGGTGCCTGACCTCGTCCTCGGGGGTGTTGAGGCAGTCGATGAAGGTGTAGATGGTCAGCGCGAGGATCAGCAGGAACGGCAGGTAGCGCAGCACGGTGTGGTCCGATCCCCGAAAGACGGCGTCGGGCCCGCGGGCGGGCCCCGGTGACGCTTCCAGGGTAGTGCGTGGCGGATACTGGCCTGCATGGCTTACGACGATCTCCGCTCGCTGCTCCGGGCCCTGGAGCGGGAGGGCGACCTCAAGCGCATCAAGGCCGAAGTCGACCCGTACCTGGAGGTCGGGGAGATCGTCGACAGAGTGAACAAGGCCGGCGGCCCGGCCCTGCTCTTCGAGAACGTCAAGGGCTCCGACATGCCCCTGGCGATGAACGTCTTCGGCACCGACCGGCGACTGCTCAAGGCCCTCGGCCTGAAGTCCTACGGGGAGATCAGCGACAAGATCGGCGGGCTGCTCAAGCCCGAGCTGCCACAGGGCTTCATCGGCGTCCGCGAGGCCTTCGGCAAGCTCGGCTCGATGGTGCACGTGCCGCCGAAGAAGGTGAAGGGCGACTCCGCGCCCGTCCAGGAGGTCGTGCTCACCGGCGACGACGTGGACCTGGACCGGCTGCCGGCGCTGTTCACCTGGCCCAAGGACGGCGGGTCCTTCTTCAACCTCGGCCTGACCCACACCAAGCACCCCGAGACGGGCGTGCGGAACCTGGGCCTCTACCGCCTCCAGCGCCACGACAAGCGCACCATCGGCATGCACTGGCAGATCCACAAGGACAGCCGCAACCACTACGCGGTCGCCGCCAAGCGCGGCGAGCGGCTGCCGGTCGCGATCGCCTTCGGCTGCCCGCCGGCCGTCACGTACGCCTCGACCGCGCCGCTGCCCGGCGACATCGACGAGTACCTCTTCGCCGGCTTCGTCGCCGGCAAGCGGATCGAGATGGTCGACTGCAAGACCGTGCCGCTCCAGGTGCCGGCCAACGCCGAGGTCGTCATCGAGGGCTGGCTGGAGCCCGGCGAGATGCTCCCGGAGGGTCCCTTCGGCGACCACACCGGCTTCTACACGCCGCAGGAGCCCTTCCCCGCCCTGAAGATCGACTGCATCACCATGCGCAAGCGGCCGCTGCTGCAGTCCATCGTGGTCGGCCGTCCGCCGACCGAGGACGGGCCGCTGGGCCGGGCCACCGAGCGGTTCTTCCTGCCGCTGCTGAAGATCATCGTCCCGGACATCGTGGACTACCACCTGCCGGAGTCGGGCGGCTTCCACAACTGCGCGATCGTCTCGATCGACAAGAAGTACCCAAAGCACGCGCAGAAGGTCATGCACGCCATCTGGGGCGCCCACATGATGTCGCTGACCAAGCTGATCGTCGTCGTGGACGCCGACTGCGACGTGCACGACCTCCACGAGGTCTCGTGGCGCGCCCTGGGCAACACCGACTACTCCCGCGACCTGACCGTGGTCGAAGGGCCGGTGGACCACCTGGACCACGCCTCATACCAGCAGTTCTGGGGAGGCAAGGCGGGCATCGACGCCACGAAGAAGCTGCCGGAGGAGGGCTACACCCGGGACGGCGGCTGGCCGGACATGGTGGAGTCCGACCCGGCCACGGCGGCCCTGGTGGACCGCCGCTGGAAGGAGTACGGGCTGTGACCACGGCCGCGGTCCCGGCGCAGCCGGGACGCACCAGGGCGTTCCTCCGGCTGGTGATGATCGAGCACTCGGTCTTCGCCCTGCCCTTCGCCTACATCGCCTCGCTCACCGCGATGTTCGGGGTGGACCGCACCGTCCACTGGGCCGAGCTGCTGCTCGTCACCATCTGCATGGTGGGCCTGCGGACCTTCGCGATGGCCGCCAACCGGATCATCGACCGCGAGATCGACGCGCGGAACCCGCGCACGGCCAACCGCGAGCTGGTGACCGGCGCGGTGACCGTGCGGTCGGCGTGGACCGGCGCGGGCATCGCGCTGGTCGTCTTCCTGGGGGCGGCCGCGCTGCTGAACCCGCTGTGCCTGGCGCTGGCGCCGCTGGCCGTGGTGCCGATGGTGGTCTACCCGTACGGCAAGCGGTTCACGAACTTCCCGCACGCCATCCTGGGCCTGGCCCAGGCCATCGGGCCGGTCGGCGCCTGGCTGGCGGTGACCGGCGAGTGGTCCTGGGACGCGGTGATCCTGGGCCTCGCGGTGGGCGTGTGGATCGGCGGCTTCGACCTGATCTTCGCCTGCCAGGACGTGCAGGCGGACCGCGCCGAGGGCGTGCAGTCGGTGCCGGCGCGCTTCGGCATCCCCGCCGCGCTGTGGGGCGCGCGGGCCTGCCACGTCGTCACGATGGGGCTGTTCGTCTGGTACGCGCTGGCCACGGACGCGGGCGCGTGGTTCTGGGCGGGCCTGATCATCGTGGCCGCGGCCTTCGGGTACGAGCACTCGATCGTCACCCCGCGGGACCTGTCGCGGCTGAACCGGGCCTTCTTCACGGTGAACGGCTTCATCGGGATCGCGCTCTTCGTGTGCGCGCTCGCGGACCTGCTGGTCCGGGGACTGACGCTTTAGGCTCGGGTCATGACAGACGGCAAGCGCACCCCGTGGGTGGTCGGGGTCTCCGGGGCGTCCGGCACGCCGTACGCGGCTTCGGTGCTGCGCGGTCTGCTGGCCGCGGGGGAGAGTGTGGACCTCGTGGTGAGCCGGGCCTCCCGGCTCACCCTTCTGGACGAGACCGGCATCGCCTTCCGGGACGCGCACTGGCGCGAGGACCTGGGGGAGTGGCTGGCGCGGGGCGCCGACGGCAAGCCGGACACCTTCGACGTGCGGGACGCGCTGGACGACGTACGCCACTGGTCGGCGGGCGATCTGGCCGCGGGGCCGTCCTCGGGCTCGTACCCGGTGAAGGGGATGCTGATCGTGCCGGCGTCCACGGCCTGTGTGGCCGGGGTGGCGCTGGGGCTCTCGAAGGACCTGCTGCAGCGGACGGCGAGCGTGACGCTCAAGGAGCGGCGCCGGCTGGTGGTCGCGGTGCGGGAGACCCCGCTGAACGGGCAGACGCTGAGGCATCTGGTGACGCTGGACGAGGCGGGCGCCGTGGTGCTGCCCGCCTCTCCGGCGTTCTACGCGGGTGCGACGCACATCCAGGATCTGGTGGACTTCGTCGCGGGGCGGGTGCTGGACGCGGCAGGGGTGCCGCACCGGCTGTACCGCCGCTGGGAGGGAGAGCTGGGCCGGGGATCCCCCCGGCCGTAGCGGTCTCCGGTCGTGGTGGGCTAGCGCTTCTTGGCGGCGCGGGGCGCGCGGGTCTTGTCCGCGCGGTGCGCGGCGGCCGGCTGGTGGGCACGCGAGCGGTTGGCCAGCTCCTGCAGCTGTCGCATGTGAGCGTAGGCCATCTCGATCGTGTACACGGGTAACCACTCCTGAAAGATCGTCTTTGATCTGTTGAAAGATTCACAGGGTGTCGGCCCTGTGTGCCTTAGATTCTATACGTAAACTCGCGGGATCGCTGAACAATAGAAGGGTCCAGGTACATGGACGCGGTGGATAGGCAGCTCATCCAGGCACTCAGGGAGAACGGTCGGGCCTCGTACGCAGAGCTCGGCCGCCTCGTCGGCCTCTCGGGCCCCAGCGTCACCGACCGGATCAACCGCCTGGAGTCGGCCGGTGTGATCACGGGCTACCGCGCGACGGTCAACGCGGCCTCGCTCGGGCTGGGCGTGACGGCGCTGATCGGCATCTCGCTCTCGGACGCGGCCGACCACGAGGACGTGGCGCGGCGGCTGCGCGACCTCGCGGAGATCGAGGACTGCTGGTTCATTGCCGGCGACGACTCGTTCATGCTCAAGGTCCGCGCGAGCGACGTCGACGGCCTGGAGAAGATCATCCGGAAGCTGTCCGGCACCAAGGGCGTCTCGCGCACCCGCACCACCATCGTGCTCTCGACCAAGTGGGAGAACCGGGTCGGCGACCTGCCCGAGGAGGGCTGAGAGTACGGTTGGGTCGGGTTGCAGGACACATAGAGGAGGCGACCGCAGCATGGATGCTGGGCTCAAGCGCGAGCTGGAGGAGAAGGTCCGCTCCGGCGAGCGGCTGACGCGTGAGGACGGCATCGCCCTCTACGAGTCGGACGACCTGGCCTGGCTCGGCGGGCTCGCCCACGAGGTGCGCACGCGCAAGAACGGCGACGTCGTGCACTTCAACGTGAACCGCCACCTCAACATGACCAACGTGTGCACGGCCTCGTGCGCGTACTGCTCGTTCCAGCGCAAGCCGGGCGAGAAGGACGCGTACACCATGCGCATCGAGGAGGCCGTCCGCCTGGCCAAGGCCATGGAGAACGACAACCTCACCGAGCTGCACGTGGTCAACGGCCTGCACCCGAACCTGCCGTGGCGCTACTACCCGCGCTCACTGAAGGCCCTGAAGGAGGCGCTGCCGAACGTCTCGCTGAAGGCCTTCACCGCCACCGAGATCCACCACTTCGAGACGATCTCGGGGCTGAGCGCGAGCGAGATCCTGGACGAGCTGATCGATGCGGGCCTGGAGTCGCTGACCGGCGGCGGCGCGGAGATCTTCGACTGGGAGGTCCGCCAGCACATCGTCGACCACCGGACCCACTGGGAGGACTGGTCGCGCATCCACCGCCTCGCGCACGAGAAGGGTCTGAAGACCCCGTGCACGATGCTCTACGGGCACATCGAGGAGCCGCGCCACCGCGTGGACCACGTGCTGCGGCTGCGCGAGCTCCAGGACGAGACCGGCGGCTTCCAGGTCTTCATCCCGCTGCGCTACCAGCACGACTTCGTGGACATGAAGGACGGCAAGGTCCGCAACACGCTCCAGGCGCGGACGACGATGGCCACGGGCGCGGAGGCGCTGAAGACCTTCGCGGTCTCGCGCCTGCTGTTCGACAACGTGCCGCACGTGAAGGTCTTCTGGGTGATGCACGGCGTGCAGACCGCCCAGCTGGCTCTCCAGCACGGCGCGGACGACATGGACGGCTCGGTGGTCGAGTACAAGATCACGCACGACGCCGACAACTACGGCACGCCGAACAAGCTGACGCGTGACGACCTGCTGGACCTGATCCGCGAGGCCGGCTTCCGCCCGGTCGAGCGCAACACCCGGTACGAGATCATCCGCGAGTACCCGGGTCCGGACGCCTCGCTGCGGGAGTCGCCGCAGCCGATGCGCGTCTGACGTCGCCCGGGCTCCGGCCCATGCTTCGGGAAGGGCCCCGTTCCGCGATCCGGGACGGGGCCCTTCGCTGCTCGCGCGCTGTCAGCGGTAATGGATAGGCTCGCGGTATGACCCTTACGTTCACGCTGGATCCGAAGGTCGACCCCGCGCTCCACCAGGGCATCCTCGACCTGTGGACGGACGTCACCAACGCGGGCGGCGCCGTCGGCTTCGTCCCGCCGGTCGCGCCGGACGACATCCGCCCGCAGCTCGTGCGGCAGCTGGCCCAGCTCGCGGACGGCGGCGCCCGGCTGCTGGTCGGCCACGACGAGGACGGCCGGGTCGCCGCCACCGCCTTCCTGACCCTGAACAGCCACCGGCTGATGACGCACTGGCTGTGGCTCTACACGGTGATGGTCCACCCCCGCCACCAGGGCAGGGGCTACGGCCGCGACCTGCTGGCGGCCGCCGCCGAGGCGGCCCGCACGGTCGGGGGCATCGAGGCGATCCGGCTCACCTGCCGCGGGGGCATGGACCTGGAGCGCTTCTACGCCGCCTGCGGCTACAAGGAGGTCGGCCGCGTGCCGTCCGCGATCCGGGTGGCCCCGGGCGACGACCGGGACGACATCACGATGCTCCTGCCGCTGTTGTAGCCGTTGCCGTTTCGGGCGGGTGGGTATGCCCCGGGGATGACGGGGACGTGGGCGGGGACGGGGTGGGACCAGCGGGCCGTGGCGCTGGTGGAGTTGCGGGGCACGACGACCGACAGCGACCTCTTCGAGGAGGCGCTGGCGGCGCGCGGCTGGCCGGTCCTGGAGAAGCGGGCCGGCCCGGTGTCGGCGATCGTGGACCGGCTCGGCTGGTACACGGTCGAGCTGCGGTTCCCGGGGTCGTCGTTCCGGGCGGTCACGGGTGCGCGGCACCGGCTGGAGGAACTGGCCGACGACCTCGGGCTCGCGCTGGTGGTCGAGGCGGTGGACCTGGTGGCGCGGGTGCCGGAGGCGCGGCAGCGGTGGAACGGCGCCGAGCGTACGGAGCTGCCCGACCTGGATGCGGTGAGCGGCGTGCGCGAGGCCGTGCGGGCCTTTCCCGTCATGCTTCGTGCCCTGGTGCGGCTGCTGGGTGTGGCGGACACCGGGCGTCAGGTGCGGGCCGCGGCCGAAGGGCCCGCGCAGGCGCTGGCGGCCCGCCCGCTGCCGGGTGTGCCGCGTGCGGTGAGCGGTGCCCGGGTGCGGCCGGCGTTCCTGGATGCGGGCGTGGAGGGCGGGCGGCGTGGGCGGCGGGAGCCCGGACGCCTGCCGTGGCGCCGGCTGCAGATCCCGGGGGTGGGGGCAGTGGCCTTAGGGGCCGGGGCAGGTGCCGCGATCGCCCGGGCCGAGTACCTGGCCGCGCTGGTGGCGGTTCTGCTCGTTGGAGTCACCGTGCTGGGCTGGGCGTTCATCCACCAGGTCACGCGGCGCGACGTCGCCCCGCTCCGGGCGCTCGCGGTGGGTTGGGCGAGCGCCGGGGGGCTGGCCGCCGTGTCCTGCGGCCTGGTGCTTCTGACGCGTGACCAGCGGTGGGCAGGGCGGGCGCTCTTCGCGGTCTGCCTGGGCTACCTGATCGCCGTCGGTATCTACCTCCTGGTGCGTCAGTCCGGCCCCTGGCGGGTGGTGCCCTGGCTGCTGCCGGCACTGCTGCCCTTCGTGCCGGGCGTGCTGCCGGCCGTCGGGCTCTCGCTTCCGGCCGTCTACCTCGGCGCGTTCGGGGTGGAGCTGGAGGACGTGTCGGTGCCGATGGTCGACGTGCAGCTCGCGACGCTGCGGATCGCCTCCGCGGTGGGTATGTGGCTGCTGGCCCCGGCGGTCCTCGGGTACGCCCGTCATGTGCACCTGCTGGCCCGGGGGCGGCGCCTCGGCATCGCTGCGTTCACGGGCCTGGCGGTGTACACCGCGGTGCTGTCCGTGCAGGCGCTCGTCGAGCCCGCCGCCGAAGCCGCACGCGAGGCGCGGGCCGCGGCCGAGGCGGGACGGACCCCGGCGCCGTACTACGGCGTCGAGCCCGAGTGGGTGTGTGCCGGTACGGTGCGGCCGGTCGCGCAGGTGCCCGTCGAGGGCGGGGTGCTGGACCCCCGGCGGGCGTACCTGCTGGTCGGGGATGCCGGCGGGACCGCGGTGCTGTGGGACCGGCACCGGAAGGCGGCGCTGAAGGTGCCCCTCGCCGCGCTGCGGCTGGTTCCGGCCGGGGACCCCCGCCGGACTTGTCCGTAGACGCGGCATGCTTCACTGGACGGGCACGACCCCCCGTACGTCAGAGAGAGAAGGCTCGCCGTGGCCCTGAAGCCGAGTGCCGCCGCCCGATACACCGCGATGCGGCTTGGCATCTTCGTCGGGTGCTTCTTCGCCGTGTGGGGTCTCGTCCGGCTCCGCGTGCTGCCCGCCGGCCTCGGCGACTCCAACCTGATGTGGGTCGTGCTGCTGGCGCTGGTGATCTCCGCGCCGCTGTCCTTCGTGCTGCTGCGCAAGCAGCGTGACGAGATGTCCGTGCAGATCAGCGGCCGGGTCGAGGGTGCCAAGGACCGGCTCGCCGCGAACCGCAGCCAGGAGGACGCGGCCGACGACGCCGCCCGCGCGGGCTCGTAGCCGCCGGGGCCCGCACGAGGGCCCGTAAGAGGCCCGTAAGTTACGTCACACGCTCGACGCACCCCGCCGCCGAGGAGTCACCTCCTCGGCGGCGGGGTTTTGTCGTTCTCCGGGGGGAGTTGGGACGGGATGGAGCCTATGCGAGGTTGTTCGATCATCAACTGTCTGAAAGTGAGCCTTTGAGGATCTCAAAGTTCAGGTGTTAGCTTTACCGAGCCAAAACCGTCAGTAGCAGTAGTCGGAGTGTGTCCGTTGTCAGCGATCTCCAAGACCGCATCGAAAGTCCCGTTCTGGGTCCAGATCGTCGCCGGTCTGGTGCTCGGCGTCCTGCTGGGCTGGCTGGCCCGCAGCCAGGACATCGGCTGGCTCTACACGACCCTGGAGAAGGTCGGCGACATCTTCGTCCAGCTGCTGAAGCTGGCCGTCGCGCCGCTCGTCTTCTTCGCGATCCTGGTGTCGATCACCAACCTGCGGAAGGTGAACAACGCGGCCCGGCTCGCGTCGCGCACCCTGCTCTGGTTCATGATCACCTCGCTGATCGCGGTGGCCATCGGCCTCGCCATCGGCCTGCTCACCAACCCCGGCGCCGGCACCGGTCTGACGCCGAAGGACGGCGCGCTGCCGAAGCACACCGGCTCCTGGATCGACTTCCTCACCGGCATCGTGCCGAGCGACGTGATCACCCCGTTCACCGAGCTGAACGTCCTGCAGATCGTCTTCATGGCTGCCGTCGCCGGCATCGCCGCCCTCCAGCTGGGCGAGAAGGCCGCGCCGATCCTGAGCCTGGCCGAGTCCGTCCTGGAGCTCCTCCAGAAGGCGCTGTGGTGGGTCATCCGGCTCGCCCCGCTCGGCACCGTCGGCCTCATCGGCTACGCCATCGCCGACTACGGCTGGGACCTGATCGGCAAGTACGCGACCTTCACCGCCGATGTCTACATCGGCTGCGCGCTCGTGCTGTTCGGCGTCTACCCGCTGCTGCTCGCGACCGTCGCCAAGGTCAACCCGCTCCAGTTCTTCAAGGGCGCCTGGCCCGCCATCCAGCTGGCCTTCGTGTCGCGCTCCTCGGTCGGCACCATGCCGGTCACCCAGAAGGTCACCGAGCGGCTCGGCGTGCCGAAGGAGTACACCTCCTTCGCCGTCCCGTTCGGCGCCACCACCAAGATGGACGGCTGCGCCGCCATCTACCCGGCGCTGGCCGCGATCTTCATCGCGCAGATCTTCGACGTGCCGCTGAACGTCGGCGACTACCTGCTGATCGCCTTCGTGTCGGTGGTCGGCTCCGCCGCCACCGCCGGCCTCACCGGCGCCACGGTCATGCTGACCCTGACCCTCTCCACGCTCGGCCTCCCGCTGGAAGGCGTCGGCCTGCTGCTGGCCATCGACCCGATCCTGGACATGATGCGGACCGCGACGAACGTCGCAGGTCAGGCGCTGGTGCCGGTCGTCGTCGCGGCTCGCGAGGGGATCCTCGACAAGGAGGCGTACGCGCGGGCCTCGGCCTCCCCGGTCGACGCCCCGGCGGCCGACGGCGCCGAGTCGAAGGCCGGGGTCCCGGCCACCGCCTGATCCCGTCGCCGCTCCACGAAGCCCCCGTCCGTGTCCGGACGGGGGCTTCGTGCGTGTCTCAGCAGCCGGGGGGAGGCGGGTAGACCGTGGCGCAGACCTTGGTGTCATCGCCGGGATGGTGGGGCTGGATGACCCAGGGGTCGTGCTTGTGGTGGTCGTGCTTGTGGTGGTGGTGCTTGTGGTGCTTCTTGTGGTGGTGGTGCTTCTTGTGGTGATGGTGGTGCTTGCCGTGATGGTGGTCGTCGTGGTGTGTCACGACCGCGCTCGTCGTGCCGGCCGGGGCCGGGGCTGCGAAGGCGCTGGTGGGGAGGAGTACGCCGCCGGCGACCAGGGCTGCCGAGACCAGTCCGGTCCTGAGCCCGAACCGGCGCCGGGTGCGGCTGGTGGGGGTGCGGTCGGTGTGGGAGGGGGTCATGGGGTGTCCTTCCTGAAGGGGTTGCGGGGACACCTCCAGTGGGCCCGATCCGGGGGGCCCGGGTCATGTCGCGAGAAGACGTGACTTGACGATCGGGGCGGGTGGTGCAGGTGGTGTGGAGGGGTTCGGTGGGGGTCGCGGGTGTCCGGGAAGGGTTCGCGGGAGGTGTGCGCGGGGGCTGGGCAGGGGATGTACCCGGGAGTAAATTACCGGCGGTAACACCTCCCCACGTGCCGAGGAGTACCCGTGTCCGAATTGCTGGTCGAGCCGGTCAAGACCGTGGTCGAGCGGGTGGTCCGGGAGGTGTACGTGCCGCCGCTGGCCGCCCCGCCGCAGAGCGGGTCCCTCGGCGACATCCCGTTCCTCAACGCGGCCGAGGCCCCGCAGGCGCCCGTACTCGCGCGCAAGCAGCCCGACGGCAGCTGGCAGGACGTGCCCGCCGCCGAGTTCGCGGCCGAGGTGCTCGCCGTGGCCAAGGGCCTCATCGCCCAGGGCCTGGAGTGGGGCGACCGCCTCGCGATCATGGCGCGTACGACGTACGAGTGGACCCTCCTCGACTTCGCCGCCTGGGCCGCCGGCCTGATCACGGTGCCGATCTACCCGACCTCCTCCGCCCTCCAGGCCCGCTGGATCATCCAGGACTCCGGCGCCGTGGCCTGCGTCGTCGAGGACACCGGCCAGGCCAGGCTGATCAGCGGCGAACGCTCCCAGCTGCCCGGCCTCACCCACCTGTGGGAGTTCGACACCGGGGCCATCGCGCAGCTGGTCCGCGCCGGCCGGGCCGTACCCGACGTGGCCGTCCTCGCGCGCCGCGCGCACACCACTCCCGAGTCCGTGGCCACCCTGATCTACACCTCGGGCACCACCGGCACCCCCAAGGGCTGCGTGATCACCCACGGCAACTTCTTCGCCGAGGTCGACAACGCCGTCGAGCTGCTGCACCCCGTCTTCAAGTCGGTCAGCAAGGACCCCGCCTCGACCCTGCTCTTCCTGCCCCTGTCCCACGTCTTCGGCCGGATGGTCGCCATCGGCTGCATGCGCGCCCGCGTGAAGCTCGGCCACGCCCCCAGCATCCAGACGGAGGAGCTCCTCGCCGACCTCGCCGGGTTCCGGCCGACCTTCCTGCTGGCCATCCCGTACGTGCTGGAGAAGGTCTACAACACCGGCCGTGCCACCGCCGAGAAGATGGGCCGTGCCGCCTCCTTCGACCGGGCCGCCCGGATCGCCCGGCGGTTCGGCGAGGGCGGCCGCCCCGGCCTCGGCCTGCGCGCCGCCCACGCCCTGTACGACCCGCTGGTCTACCGGCGGATACGGGCCGCCCTCGGCGGTCGCGTCCGGTACGTCATCAGCGGCGGCTCCCCCCTCGGCCCCCGCCTCGCCGCGTTCTTCGGCGGCGCCGGCGTGGAGGTCTTCGAGGGGTACGGGCTGACCGAGACCTGCGGCGCGAGCACCGTCACCCCGCCCCTCAGGCCCCGTCTGGGCACGGTCGGCTGGCCGCTGCCCGGCACCGCCGTGCGCATCGCGGCGGACGGCGAGGTGCTGCTGCGCGGCGGGCACGTCTTCGGGGGCTACTGGGACTCCGCGACCCACACCGTCGTACCGGCCACCGACCGCGAGCACTGGTTCCCCACCGGGGACATCGGGGAGCTCGACGCGGACGGCTACCTCAGCATCACCGGCCGCAAGAAGGACCTCCTGATCACCTCCGGCGGCAAGAACGTGGCCCCGGCCCCGCTGGAGGACTGGCTGCGCGCCCACCCGCTGGTCGGCCAGTGCATGGTGGTCGGCGACAACCGCCCGTACATCACCGCGCTCATCACGCTGGAGCCCGACGGGCTGCAGCACTGGCGGCAGATGCGGAAGAAGCAGCACGTGCGGCTGGGGGAGCTGGTGCACGACGAGGAGCTGCGCGCCGACCTCCAGCGGGCCGTGGACGAGGCGAACAAGCTGGTCTCGCAGGCCGAGTCGATCCGCCGCTTCACTGTGCTGCCGGTGGACTTCACGGAGCAGAACGGCTGCCTGACGCCCTCCCTGAAGCTGCGGCGGGCGGCGATCGGGCGGGCCTTCGAGAAGGAGATCGACGCGCTGTACCGGCGCTGAGGGAGCCCTCGGGGGTGGGTGCCCCGGCGTGGCCGGGCGGGGTGCGGGCGTCACCCGTATGGTGGTCCGGGGGCGGGCACACCCTGGGAGGTGCCATGCAGCACCGGCCTCGACTGGTCCTCCTCCTCGCCGCCGCGCTGGCGGCGGGAGCACTCGGCGCGGCGCCGGGCCCGGGTGCCGCCGCGGACGACGAGGGCCCGGACCGCTTCCGCCGGCAGGAGATCGCCTGGGCCGAGTGCCCCGAGCAGGGCCCCGCCGAGATGCGCTGCGGCACGCTCACCGTCCCGCTCGACCACGCCGACCCCGCCAAGGGCACCGTCGACCTGGCCGTATCCCGCATCCCCGCCACCGGGAAGGCCCGCCGGGGCACCCTGGTCTTCAACTTCGGCGGCCCCGGCGCCCCCGGGGTGGCCCTGCTCGGCGAACACGTCCGGGAGTTCGCGGACCTGGGCGAGGCGTACGACCTGGTGGCCTTCGACCCGCGCGGGGTGGGCCGCAGCGAACCCGTCAGCTGCGGCGGCGCGCTGGACGGGGCGGGGGTGGGCGACACCGACGTGGCCCGGGTGGAGTCCCTCCGCACGGTGTGGAAGGAGTGCCGGGCCAATTCGGGACCGGTCCTGCCGTACATCGGCACGGTCAATGTCGCGCGGGACCTGGACGTGCTGCGCGAGGTGCTGGGCGAGCGGAAGCTCGACTACCTCGGCTTCTCGTACGGCACCCGGATCGGCGCCGTCTACGCGACGCTCTTCCCGGACACCACCGGCCGGATGGTGCTCGACGGCGTCGACACGCTCACCGAACCCCTCGCCGAGCAGGCCCTGGCCACCGCGCAGGGCCAGCAGCAGGCGCTGGACAACTTCCTGACCTGGTGCACCCACCAGAACCACTGCGTGTACGGGACCAACGCCCGCACCGCCAAGGAGCGGGTGCCCGCCCTGGTCCGGCGCCTCGACGCGGAACCGCTGGTCGGCTACGACGGTTCGTACGTGACCGGCCAGGACGCGGCCTGGGCCATCGCACTCGGGCTGTACTCCAAGGACGACTGGCCGCGGCTGGCGGACGCGCTGCGGATGGCCGAGGCCGACCGGGACCCGACCGGGCTGCTGCTGCTGGGCGGCCCCATCGGGCCGGAGCCGCAGCCGGATCCGGAACCGGAACCGGAACCGAGCGAGGAGACGGTGCCGGGTGAGGAGACGGCGCCGGGCGAGGAGACGGGGCCGGGCCAGGAGCCGGGGCGGCCCGAGCCCGGGCGGCCCGAGCCCGGTGCCTTCCCGTGGGCCCGGATGCAGCGCGGGTCCGTCGACGCGTACGGCGTTCCGCCCGACAACTTCGCGGCCGCCCTGATCGCCGTGAACTGCGCCGACGACCCCGACCGGGTAGGCGCCGGCGGCGCGGGGCGGGTGCTGGCGGACATGAGGGCGCTGGAGGCGGAGTTCCGGAAGGCCTCGCCGGTCTTCGGGCCCGGGCAGCTCTCCACGGTGCTGTCCTGCTACGGCCGCCCCGCGGGCACCGACTTCGTCCGCGAACTGCGCCGCACGGCCGGCCCGCCGCTGCTGCTCGTCGGCACCCGGGGCGACCCGGCCACCCCGTACCGCTGGACCGAGGAGACGGCCGCCCGGCTGGGCCGGACCGTGGTGCTGGACCACAAGGGCGAGGGCCACGTGGCCTACCGGGCCTCGCCGTGCGTGCGCGAGCGGGTCAACGCGTTCCTGGTCGACGGCTCCCTGCCCCACGGGACGCGGTCCTGCCCCGCCGGCGAGTGACCGGCGGGGCGGACGTCGCGTACCGGGGGCGGAAGAGCCGTACCGGTGTCAGCAGTTGTCGCCGGCCGCGCGGCCCGCGAAGCGGTCGGCCAGCCAGTTCCCCGCCTCGACGGCCTCGGTGATCACGCCGCTGACGTGCTCACCGACCCAGATGGTCTCCCAGTGCACGTTCGCGCCCTTCGCGCACCACTCGGTGCGCAGCTGCCTGCCCACCGAGTAGGGGATCAGCTCGTCGCCCAGGGCGTGGTACTGGTACACGGGCGCCGCGGGGGCGGTGCGGCCGAGCTTCGACTGGTTCAGGCGGGCCTGCCAGTCCTGTTGGTCGAGGGGGTTGGAGGTGGTGAGGTCCGAGATCCTCTTGAAGGCGCCGGCCACCGAGTCGATCGCGACGCAGTTCTCCTTGAAGAAGCCGACCAGCGCCCTGCCGGCCGGGTTGAGGTACGAGTCGAGCCGCAGCTCGGGGAAGGCCGCGTCCTGTCCGGCCGCCGCCATGAAGATCAGGCCCGAACCGTAGCCGCCGTTGTTGAAGTCCGCGACCTTGAGCAGGTCGGCCGGGACGCCGCCGGTGGCCGTGCCCTTCACCTTGAGCTCGGGCGCGTACGAGCCGTGCAGTTCGGCGGCCCAGGAGGCGGCCTGCCCGCCCTGCGAGTAGCCCATGATGCCGACCGGCCCGTCCTTCGACAGGCCCGCCGCGGTCAGCCGCTGCGCGGCGCGGGCCGCGTCGAGCATGGCGTGGCCGGCCGAGGGGCCGACGGTGTACGTGTGGTCGCCGGGGGTGCCGAGCCCCTCGTAGTCGGTGACGACCACGGCCCAGCCGCGCAGGGTGAGCTGCTGGATCAGGTTGGCCTCCATCGCGGTGCCGTACGGGAGGTTGTTGCTCGGCGCGCAGGAGTCGCCCATGCCGACGGTGCCGACGGCGTACGTGACGAGGGGGCGGGGGCCCGTACGGCCGTCCTGGGGGACGATGACGGTGCCGGAGACGACGTTGGGGGCGCCGTCGGCGGTGGTCGAGCGGTAGTGGATCTTCCAGGCCTTCGTGTCGGTCCACTGGCCGGGCAGCGGGTGGAAGGCGGAGGGGGCGGCGCCGACCAGGTCGCCCGGCGTGCCGGCGGTCTCCTGGGCGGTGTCGGCCGTGGTCTCCTGTGCGGTGCCCGCCGCGTTCTCCTGGGCGACGTCCGAGGCGGCGGCGGTGCCGGCGGGGACGGCGGCCGACAGGGCCAGGACGACGGCGGCGGTGAGGGCGGTGTTGCGGATGCGCATGGGCGGCTCTCCCAACGGTCCCGTGTGGGGGTAGGTGTGGGCACGGTAGTGACCGACCGGTCGGGATGGCGCTGACCCGGCAGCTCAGCTTTCCTGGCCGGGGGTCGCAGCGCTTGTGGGGCGGGTGCCGGGTGCGGTAGAAACGCGCCACTCGATTGGCGTGTTCATGCCTCCCGATCGAGCTCTTCCACGCCTGTTTGGGGGCCGTCGTGTCGGTACGCGGAGAGAAGCTGAAGGGGCGGGCCACGCTCAGCCTGGTCCTGGTGGTGATCGCGGCCGCCGTCTTCTTCCTCATCGGCAGCGCCTCGCAGCAGCCGGCCGGCTGGGGCGCCGCGTACGCCTTCGGCAAGCCGGTGACCCTCGAACTCCCCACCACCTGTGGCACGGAGACCATCGGCTCGGGCCGCACCACCAGTGCCTGCAAGGGCACGAAGTGGACCGCCGACGGCCGGGAGCGCACCGGCACCCTCTACGCCTACCGCGACCAGATCGACGACAGCGGCTCCGCCCTGACCTTCAAGGGCGAGGCCCGTGCCCTCTTCGGCCGCGCCTACGGAGCACCGGCCGCCTGGCTCACCTGGGTGCACGTCGGCGCCGTCGGCCTCGCCGCCCTGGCCGTGCTGATCCTGCTGGTCAGCCTGCTGCTGGCGGCGGTGCCGGGGCGGCGGCGGTAGCTCCGCCCGCGGGGGCCTCCGGGCCGCTCCCGGAGGCCATCCGGTAGGCGCCCGGCGTCGTACCCGTCCAGCGGCGGAAGGCGCGGTGGAACGCGGTGTCCTCGGAGAAGCCCAGCCGCGCCGCCAGCTCCGCGATCGGCTCGCCGCTCTCCACCAGCCCGGCGATCGCCGCGTCCCGCCGCACCTGGTCCTTGAGCTGCTGGAACGAGGTCTCCTCGCCCTGGAGCCGGCGCCGCAGCGTCGCCGGGCTCACCGCCAGCCGTCCGGCCACCTCGCCCAGCGCCGGCAGCCGCGGCGAGCTCCGCAGCTCCTGCGTGAGGAGCCGGCGTACCTGCTCCGCCACCGTGGTCCCGTACTCCGGCCGGCCCAGCAGGTCGAACGGCGCGCGGCGCAGCAGCGCGTCCAGCTCGGCCTCGTCGCGCACCAGCGGCGCGGTCAGCCAGTGCGCGTCGAAGACCGCACCCGTACGCGGCCGGCCGAAGCGCACCGGGCAGTCGAAGAGCACCTCGTACTCGTCCCCGTGGGGCGGCCGCGGGTACGCGAACTCCGTGTACGCGAGCGGGATGCGGCGGCCCACCATGAAGCAGCACAGCCGGTGCCAGATGGCCAGCACGCACTCCGTCAGGAACCGCTCGCCGTCCCAGGCGAAGTCGTTGCGCACCGCCAGCCGCGCCTCGTCCCCGGTGACGTCGAGGCTGAGGTCGGGGCCGCCCGGGAACAGCCCGTAGAAGGCGACCCCGCGCCGGATCGCCGCGCCCAGGTCCCGGCAGCCGAGGGAGGCGTGGCACATCATCGCGAAGGTGCCGGGCCGGCTCGGCGTGCCGCCCAGGCCCAGGAACTCGTCCTGCGTCTCGCGGTACAGGCCCCGGAACAGCCGGGCGAACTGCGTGGCCGTCACGCGCGCCCGGTCGTCGGAGAGCAGCAGCGGCGGGATCTGCGCCGCCTGGAGCAGCGGCACGGTCTCGATGCCGCTGCGGCGCGCGCCCGCGAGCACGGCCCGCACGTGGTGCACGGTGATCGTCCGCCTCCCCATGCTCCGACGGTAGCCCCGATGAGCGCTGGGGTCAGCGGGGCTGACGCTTCCGGTCATGCCGCTCCGGCGGTGCGGCTGCCTAGCGTCGGTGTCCTCGGACGCGCGGACGGGGAGGACGGGCCATGACTGCTGACCGGCCGGAGACGCTGGCGGTGTTCACCGAGTGGACGGCGGAGCGGTACGGGACGGAGACCGCCCTGCGGTTCCGGCGCGACGGGGAGTGGCGGACGCTCTCCTACGCCGGACTGCGCGACACCGTAAGGGAGCTGGGCCGGGGTCTGGCCGGCCTCGGCGTGGCTCCGGGGGAGCGGGTGGCGGTGCTGGCGGAGACCCGGCCCGAGTGGACGTACACGCACTTCGCCGTGCTGGCGGCCGGCGCGGTGCTGGTGCCCGTCTACCCCACGGCCGGGGAGGAGGAACTGGCCTGGGTGCTGGGCGACTCCGAGGCCGTGGCGGTGGTCTGCGAGGACGTGGCGCAGGCGGACCGGGTGACCGCACTCCGCGCGAAGCTGCCGCGGCTGCGGGACGTGATGCTGATGGGGGAGCGCCTGCCGCTGGCGTCCGCCGGCGAACTGGCGGCGCGGGCGGCGGCGGTGCGGCCGGGGGACGACGCCGCCATCGTCTACACCTCCGGCACGACCGGCCTGCCCAAGGGCTGCCGCCTCACGCACGGCAACCTCGGCGCGGTGCAGGACGCCACGCTCCCGCTGGTCGCCGGCGGGCCGGGCGACTCCACCTACCTCTACCTCCCGCTGGCCCATCTCCTCGCGCAGCTGATCCAGTTCACCACCCTGCTGGAGGGCGGGGAGCTGTGCTACTACGGCGGGCGGATCGAGGACGTGGTGGCCGAGCTGACGGAGGCCCGGCCGACCCATCTCCCCTCCGTGCCAAGACTGTTCGAGAAGCTGCACTCCGTGGTGCTGGGCCTGGCGGAGGCCCGGGAGGGCGGCCGGGCACGCTTCGAGGAGGCGGTGCGGCTGGGCGTACTGGAGGCGGAGGGGCGCCTGCCAGAGTCCTCCCGCGAGGCGTGGCGGGCCGCCGAGGAGTCCCTCTACTCCCTGGTCCGGGCGGCCTTCGGCGGCCGGCTGCGCTGGGCGCTCACGGGCGGGGCGCCGATCGCCCCGGCCACGCTGGACTTCCTGCGGGCCTGCGGGATCCGGGTGTTCGAGGGGTACGGGATGACGGAGTCGGGGGGCGTGATCTCCCTGAACCATCCCGGAGCGGTGCGGTACGGGACGGTGGGGCGCCCGGTGGCGGGCTGCGAGGTGCGGATCGAGGCGGACGGGGAGGTGCTGGCGCGGGGCCCGATGGTGTTCCCGGGCTACCACGCGAACCCGGCGGCGACGGCGGAGGCGCTGGACGCCGAGGGATGGCTGCGGACGGGGGACCTGGGCGAACTGGACGAGGACGGCTTCCTGCGCATCACGGGCCGCAAGAAGGAGCTGATCATCACCTCCGCCGGCAAGAACCTCACGCCCTCGGAGGCGGAGTTCGCGGTCCAGCGCTCCCGCTGGGTCTCGCGGGCCGTCATGATCGGCGACCGCCGCCCGTACCCGGTGGCCCTGATCACCCTGGACCCGGAGGAGGTCGCGGCCTGGGCGGCCCGGGAGGGCGTGGACCCGGGCCCCGACCCGTCGGCCCACCCGGCGGTCCGCGCCCTGGTCGAGGAGGCGGTGGCCACGGCGAACGAGGGCCTCTCGCGCCCCTCCCGCATCCGCGCCTTCCACATCCTGCGGGACGACTTCACGATCGCCGACGGCACCTTGACCCCGACCCTGAAGCTTCGCCGCCCGGCGATCGCCACCCGCTACGCGGGCGAGATCGCCGCCCTGTACGGGGAGGGGAAGGGGTGAGAGGCCTCCGGGGCACGCCTCCGCCCGACCGCGCCCGGCCGACCGCGCCGGCCGGTCACATCCGGCCGGTCACCTCCGGCGCGCCACGTCCTTGAGCCGTTCCAGCTCCATGAGGTGTGCGCTCAGCCTCACGGCCGTGCCGCCCGAGGTGTAGAGGACGGTCCCGGTGACGGCGAAGGGGAGCGAGACGACCAGGACGCCCAGGAGTTCCGTCGTGTCGCGCTGCAGCCGGCAGGCCTCGGCCGGACCCGGGCCCAGGTCGGTCCGGTCCAGGGCGACGCGCGCGGGGCACTCGACGTCCTCCCGGTCGTAGACCGCCTCGTACGGGACGAACAGCCGGTACGCGAGCCAGAGCCAGCTCAGGAACGCGAGGGACAGCAGCCCGAGCCCCCAGGCCTGCCGCCGGCCGGACCGGTCCCGGAAGGCGTCGGCGAAGGCGAGCGGATGCGTCATGACGTGGTCCTCCCCTGTGGCGACCCCCGAAGGTACCCCGGGACTTCATCCCCCCGGGAAGGAGAGCCGCGGAGGGCCGTCGCCGGGGGCCTCAGCGCGGCGGGAGCCGGTCGTACGTCTTGAAGGTGTAGGTCGCGGAGAAGGTGAGCGAGTTCCCGGTCGCCGCGGGCAGACCCAGGCGCCTGTTCACCAGCCGGCCCAGCGGGCCGCAGCCCTCGGCGGCCGGGGCGGTGAAGGTGTCGTCCTTCGCCTCGAAGGCGATGACCGGAGGGTTCCGCGACAGCCACCGGGAACCGCCCACGCGCTGCAGGCGTATCTCCAGCGGCCCGTCGCCGCCGCCTATCACGCAGTCCCGCGGCAGCAGCGGACTCCGGACGCGGAAGCGCAGGGTGAACAGCCCCATGCTGCTGCCGACGGAGTAGAAGTCGGACCGGCCGCCGTACTCCGGCTGGAGGGACAGCGAGAACAGCGGGTGACCGGCCTCCCCCGTGCGGTCCAGGAGCCCGCCCGGGACCTCCGTGGGCCCGCCGCGCAGCGCACCCCAGACCTGTCCCCGGCTCCCGTCCGGCATCGGCCCCTCGGCATGGGTGACGGTCATCGGCGCGAGCTCCGGTATCCGCCGGCTCCCGAGGTCCAGCGCGCCCGTCGCCGTGAGCACCTCGCACTTCCAGCTGCTCGCGTCGACCCCGGCCGGGATCGCCGGGCAGTCGCCGAAGTCGTACACGGGTGCCGCTGAGGGCACCGCCGCCACGGGCACAGCCGCGACGGGCGGCGCCGCGGGTGCTGCCATCGCGGGTGCGGCCGCCACGGCGACGGCGGCCGCGGTGAGCGCGACCGCGGCGGTTCCCGCGGCCACACGACGGGCGGTGGACGAGCGCTTCTCGGCTGTGGTCTCCATGCCGTCCAGACTGGCCGCCCGACCACGCCCCGGCCCACCGGGAATCCCCCCAACCGACCCTGACCCGCCCCTGACCCCACGTCAGGGGCGCGCGCCCGCTGAACCCGGTTTCCCCCGTCAGGACTTGAGCGTGTCGCCCACCAGCTTCCGCCAGGCGTCCACCGTGATCGACTTGATCCCGTCGCCCGACGAGACCTCCAGCTTCCTGCCGTCCAGGTACACCGCAGGCGTGCCCTTCTCGCCGCTCTCGTAGAAGGCCTGGCCGACCTTGTCGACCCACGGCATGTACGTCAGCTCCTTCACGGCCTTGTTGAAGGCGGGCGTGCGCAGCCCGGGGACCTGGTCCGCCAGCTCCAGCAGCGTCGCGGTGGAGCCGAACTTGTCGTCCTTCTCCTCCGCCGGGTGGTTCGCGTACAGCACCTGGAGGTAGTCCATGAACTTCTCGGGGCTCTCGTTGACCGCCGCGCCCAGCGCGTTCAGCGCCCGCTTCGAGCCCTTGCCCCCGAGGGCGCCGTCCAGGAAGGTCGCAAAGCGGTACTCGATCCGGTACGTGCCCGCGTCCGCCTGCTCCTTGAAGGTCTTCCCGAGGCCCTGCTCGGCGCCCGCGCAGTAGGGGCAGCGCGGGTCCAGCCACATCGTGAGGGTGTGCTTCGCGTCCGCCCTGCCGTACGGGACGACCGCGCCGTCCTTGCCGGAGGTGTTCGCCGGCCGGACGAACGGCTTGTCACCCGCTTCCGATTCGCCGGAATTGCCGGGAGCGCCGGCGGCGTACACCCCGACCCCGACGGCGAGGGCGAGGACCGCGACGACCGAGCCGCCGACGACGAGACGGCCGCGCAGCCGGGCCCTGCGCACCTCGGCCTCGCGCTCGGCCTTCAGCCGCTCGCGCGCCTCGCGTCGCAGGTCGTCCTTCTTGGCCATGACTTCGGGATTCCTTTCGGCAGGCAGGGTCGGTCGACCCCCACTCGAGTCTAGAGAGCCTCCGGCGGCACATACCCGGGCCTTTGGTGCATGCCAGGCATGGCCATAGGTCCCAATTGTCCAGCCCGTCACGGCTAGTCCGTATGCAGGCCGAACGGCTGCCCTTCAGGGCAGGCGTCGGACAGGTGAACAGGGCGTCATAAAGGTGAGGGGGGACGGCGAGTCGTCCTGCGAGACCTGATAGACAGTCCATATTCACGGCTGAATCGGCCCGCACGCCTTGGGGGGAACGCCGCACTGTGAAGCCTCTACGCCGTCATGTCATCAGTACGTCGCGCAAGGTGCTGTGCACCGCCGCGCTCGCGGCCAGCCTGACCACTGCCGCGGTCGTGGGAAACCCGCCGACTGCCGATGCCGGGGAGTCCGCACCGACCCCCGACAGCCCGCAGGCGCAGGACCGTGGCAACGCCCGCCTCGACCTGCCCGACCTGGTCACCGACCCGCCGCCGCCCGCCGGCGCGCCGCAGGGCAGCACCGGCATACCCGGAACCGCCCTCGACGCGTACAAGCGCGCCGCCACCTCCGTGGCCGCCGCGCTGCCGAACTGCCACCTCCCGTGGGAGCTCGTGGCCGGAATCGGGCGCGTGGAGTCCGTACACGCCTCGGGCTACGGCCTGAAGACGGACGGCGCGACCACCAAGCCGATCCGCGGCCCCCGTCTGGACGGCAACGGCTTCGCGCGCATCACCGACACGGACAAGGGCCTGTTCGACGGGGACACGGAGTACGACCGCGCCGTCGGGCCGCTCCAGTTCATCCCCTCGACCTGGGCCTCCTGGGGCGCCGACGGCAACGCCGACGGCACGCGCGACCCCAACAACATCTACGACGCCGCGCTCGGCGCCGGCCTCTACCTCTGCGCCGGCGACCGTGACCTGGCGCGTGCGCAGGACCTCGACAAGGCGGTACTGAGCTACAACAACTCCCGCGAGTACGTGAACACCGTGCTCAGCTGGATGCGGCAGTACCAGAAGGGCGGGGTCGGCATCCCCAACCCGCCCGTCGTGAACGTCCCGCCGGCGCCCACGCCGACGCCGATCACCCCCTCCCCGGGCCCGCGGCCGAACCCGCACACCCCGACCACGCCGGAGAAGCCGAAGCCGGACCCCAAGCCCAAGCCGGACCCCAAGCCGAAGCCGCCCACGGCGACGGTGGCCGGCCTGGACCGCCTGGGCGAGGAGCGGATCACGGCCGAGGCCGGTACGCAGTTCGGCGTGACGCCGCAGGTCAAGGCGCGCCTCAGCGACAACAAGCCGGCGGTCCGCGAGGTCGTGCTCTTCGAGATCGAGGGCGACACCTCCGGAACCGTCTTCGCCGGCGGCAAGACCCACGTGGTGGTCCGCACGAACGCCGACGGCATCGCCACCGCCCCCGTCCTCACGGCGGGCGAGAAGGCCGGCGACAAGGCCGGGGCCTTCACGCTGCGCGCGACCCTGTACGGGACCCGCGAGTTCACGGTGAGGTTCCAGGGCGCGGTGACCCCGAAGCCGAAGCCGGTCGCGGACAAGCTGACCCGGGTCGGCGAGGACGCGGACAAGGCGCTGGTCGCCACGGCCGGCCAGGAGCGCTTCGCGCAGAGCGTGAGCATCCAGGCCACCGCCAAGGACCAGGCCCTGGCCGGTACGAAGCTGACGGCCGCCATGGTCGTGAAGGACGCGGACGGCAAGTGGGTCACCGCGGAGTCGGGCCCGTTCTTCAAGAGCACCGACGCCGCCGGGGGCGAGGTCAAGCGGGTCCGCTCCCTGGAGCTGGCCCCGACGGACGAGAACGGCCGCATCCTCCTCCCGGAGATCTACCTCCCGGAGGGCGTCGAGCCCGGCACCTACCACCTCCGCCTGACCACGGCCGAGGGCGTGGAACTGGTCCTGGAGCTCAAGGTCGACCCGAAGCCGGAATCCACCACCCCGGAGCCGGCCAACCCGTAGGACACGGCACAACGGCGGGAGCCCCGCACCCCGATCGGGGGTGCGGGGCTCCCGCCGTTCCGGGCCCGGCCTAGCCAAGCGCCTTGATGGTCGTCCACCCGGAGCCGACGGCTGAGGATGTCCCGTGAGCGGTCGTGCCGCCGGGGTAGTACCGTAGCTCGCCACCGCTTTTGTGGACTGCCCCGATCGGCAGCGGCGTTTCCCTCAGGAGGTGGTGACCTTGGCCGTAGGAGCGGATTTTCTGCGGCGGTACGAACAGGCGCAGATCGCCGCAGGGCGCGGCGGAGGGGATTCAGCCCTGCGGCACCTGACGTCGTGGAAGCGCTTCGTCGAAGCCTGTGCCGAAGGCTACGACGACGTGATCTCCGAGTACTTCGAGGATCTCCGCGTGCGGGATGCCATCGAGTGCGGGCTGGCGGAGAAGTCCCTGAGGGAGCTGGCCGGCTACGAGGAGTTCTCGCGCGCCGTGCAGGCCGTGGACGCCCGCTTCCGTGAGATCGCGACCGTCGTGGGGAGCGGCTGAGCAGTACCGCGTCCGTGCTCCCGTCCGCCCCGAGGGCTGGCGGGAGCAGCCCCACGACGCCTGGCCACAGGCCCTGCTCCTGAGGCGAACCCCCGGAGGGCAAAGGCAGGGGCCCCGTCCTCGCTTGCGCGAGGGCGGGGCCCCTTGGGTACTGCTATCCGACCGCGATCCGGTCGGGCCGGGCAACTTAGGCCACGGTCACGTTCTCGGCCTGCGGACCCTTGGGGCCCTGCGTGACGTCGAAGTTAACGGTCTGGTTCTCCTCGAGGGAGCGGAAGCCAGTCGCGTTGATCGCGGAGTAGTGGACGAAGACATCCGGGCCGCCGCCGTCCTGGGCGATGAAGCCGAAGCCCTTTTCAGCGTTGAACCACTTCACGGTTCCGGTAGCCATAAGCCCTCCTTGGGCCAAAGGGTTGCCCTGCTCCAGAACCTGCTAAGAAGTCTGAAAACTACAAAAGCCCGCGGGTTACATGATCCGCAGGCTTTGTACTGCAAGGGAAACCAAACTGCAACTTGCGTCGAGCCTAGCACGCAGAGTGTGCAGAGGGGTAGAGGGAAAGATCACGTCACCCGGACGTTTGACACCCCTCCAAGAGGCTGACGTGAGGGCGGCGGCTAGTCTCGCGATGTGGACGCCAATCGCAGCCGGCCCCGGGTCGGCCACATTCAGTTCCTGAACTGCCTGCCGCTCTACTGGGGCCTGGCCAGGACCGGCACGCTGCTGGACCTGGAGCTGACGAAGGACACCCCCGAGAAGCTCAGCGAGCGCCTGGTGGCGGGGGAGCTGGACATCGCTCCGATCACGCTCGTCGAGTTCCTCAAGAACGCCGACCGGCTGGTGGCCTTCCCCGACCTCGCCGTCGGGTGCGACGGGCCCGTGATGTCCTGCGTGATCGTGTCCCAGGTGCCTCTGGAGCACCTGGACGGCGCCCGCGTCGCACTGGGATCCACGTCCCGCACGTCCGTTCGGCTGGCGCAGCTGCTGCTGGCCGAGCAGTTCGGCGTACGGCCCGACTACTACACCTGCCCGCCCGACCTGGGGCTGATGATGCAGGAGGCCGACGCGGCCGTGCTGATCGGGGACGCCGCCCTGCGCGCCTCCCTCCACGACGCGCCCCGGCTCGGCCTCACCGTCCACGACCTGGGGCTCATGTGGAAGGACTGGACCGGGCTGCCCTTCGTCTTCGCCGTATGGGCCGCCCGCAAGGACTACCTGGAGCGCGAGCCGCTGGTGGTGCGCAAGGTCCACGAGGCCTTCCTCGCCTCCCGTGACCTCTCCCTCGAAGAGGTCACCAAGGTGGCCGAGCAGGCCGCCCGCTGGGAGGCCTTCGACGCCGAGCTGCTGGAGCGGTACTTCACCACCCTCGACTTCCGCTTCGGCCCCGAGCAGCTCGCCGGCGTGAAGGAGTTCGCGCGGCGTACGGGGGCCGGCGACGCCCGCGTGGAGCTGCTCGCCCCCTGAGGTCCGGAGTCGGCCGCGCGCACCTGGTGGCGCCTCGCATACCGTCCGGTATGTCCGGGAGGAGCCTCTTCGTGGAGTCCTTGGCGTAATTCCTGATGAATTTCCGGAGAATCCGCCCGGGGATTCCGCACCCCGTTCAAAGGGGCGTCCGCGCGCTTCTCGCGATTGTCGTGGACGCGCCGTGATTGGCGTTCCCGCCGGAGTGGTCGGCCGGAGGTGGTCACGGATGCCGAGCGGCGGTCGTCGTGAATTCCGCCGACGGCGTGGATCGGTCGCGTAGATCGGTCCGGCACGGGTGCGGGGAGCGGGCCCGGGAAGCGGCCGGAATTCGCCCTCCCTTCCGGTTCACCGGTTCGGCCGCCCGAGAACTTCCGTACGCGGCTAGGGTGCTGGCGACACCGGGCCACGAGGCCCGGACTTCACGGGGGACCGGCAGGGAGGCGCCCATGCATCCGCTCGACGCGGGGGATCCGCGGACCATCGGTGCGTACCGGCTGCTCGGCAGGCTGGGTGCGGGCGGGATGGGGCGCGTCTACCTCGGCCGCAGCGCGGGCGGCCGGACGGTCGCGATCAAGAGCGTCCACCCGCACTTCGCGATGGACGACGAGTTCCGGGCGCGGTTCCGGCGCGAGGTGGAGGCCGCGCGCCGGGTGGGCGGCGAGTGGACCGCCCCGGTGCTGGACGCCGACCCGGACGCCTCCGTTCCGTGGGTGGCCACCGGGTACGTCGCCGGGCCCTCCCTTGACCGGGCCGTCGCGGCGCACGGTCCCCTGCCGGAGGCCCCGGTACGGGCGCTGGGCGCGGCCCTCGCGGAGGCGCTGGCGGCGGTGCACGCGCTGGGCCTCGTCCACCGGGACGTGAAGCCCTCCAACGTGATGCTGACCCTCGACGGGCCGCGGCTGATCGACTTCGGGATCGCGCGGGCCACGGACGGCACCGCCTCGCTGACCTCCACCGGGGTGTCGATCGGCTCGCCCGGCTACATGTCGCCCGAGCAGATCGTGGGCAAGGGCACCACGGCCGCGGCGGACGTCTTCTCCCTGGGCGCGGTGCTGGCGTTCGCGGCGTCCGGGCACCCGCCGTACAGCGGGGACAACTCGGCCACGCTCCTCTACAAGGTGGTGCACGAGGAGCCGGACCTGGAGCGGGTGCCGGCGGGCGAGCTGCGCGAGCTGGCCGCGGCCTGTCTGGCGAAGAATCCTTCCGACAGGCCCGCCCCGGCGCGGATCGCCGCCGTGCTGGCCCCGCAGGGGGCGGCCGCCGCGGTGGGTCCCGGCTGGCTGCCGCCGGTGCTGGTCGAGGAGATCTCCCGGTCGGCGGTGCGGCTGCTGGACCTGGAGGCCGACACGGGTGCGGGTGCGGGGGCCGGCTCCGGCTCCGGTTCCGGTTCCGCCGGCGCCGGCTTGCCGGCCGACGTGGTCCCGGTGGCCGATGCGGTGCCGGACACCGCCGGGAGCGGCTCGGTGCCGACCGGGTACGGGTCCGGCGCGGTGCCGGCTGGGTACGGGTCCGGCGCGGTGCCGGCCGGGTACGGGGCCGGGGGCTTCGGGCCGCCGGACCCCTCGTACGGCAAGGGTGAGCCGTACGCCGCCCACGCCTCGTACGGGACCGGCACCGGCAACCCCTACACCTCCGGCACCCACGGCCACGGCGGGCCCGTCACCGGCGGTCCCGTGCCGGGCATCCCCGCCCCGCGCGAGGCCGAGCGCGGCACCCGCTTCACGGTGACCGCCCGGGCCGGCCGGCGGGCCAGCTGCACGGTGGCCCTAGCGGTCGCGGGCGCGCTGGCGGCGGTGACGGTGGGCGGGTACTTCCTGACCGACCTGTTCCCCGGCAGCGCCAAGGGGAAGGACAGCGCGAACGAGACCGGCGGCGGCAAGACCGGCCCCAGCGTCTCGGCCGCCGCGACCCCGCCGACCGGCGGGCCGGGCCAGGACGCCGGACGCCGCGACTCCGTCCCCGAGGCCCTCACCGGCACCTGGAAGGGCAGGGTGACGACCAAGAACTTCGGTGTGCCCGTGGACTTCCAGATCACCATCAGCGCGGGGAAGGTCGGGCAGGTCGTCGGCCGGGACAAGTCGGTGCTCGACCTGCTCGGCACGGAGTACGACTGCAGCGGAGAGTGGAAGCTCGCCTCGGCCACCGACCGCTCCCTCGTCCTCGACACCGCGGGCGGCACCAACCCCCACCCCGGGATCTGCGCCGACGGCTCCTCGAACGAACGCTTCACCCTCAACGCGAACGGCACGCTGCACTACGCGTCGGGCGACGCCGCCGCCGGGAAGCCGGAGGGCGACCTGACCCGAGAGCCATGAGCGGGCTGGCGTAGGCTGGATCGGTCCGAACCCCTTGACACCGCCGAAAGGTGAGGCACCGGTGACCGACCAGGCCGCTCTCCAGTCTGTCCTCGATCGCGCCGCCGAGGGGGGCCGGATCTCCGCCGAGGAGGCGCTGGACCTCTACCGGCACGCCCCGCTGCACGCGCTGGGCCAGGCGGCCGATGCCGTGCGCCGCCGCCGCTACGCCGGTACGGAGCACATCGCGACGTACATCATCGAGCGGAACATCAACTACACCAACGTCTGTGTAACGGCCTGCAAGTTCTGCGCCTTCTACGCGGCCCCCAAGGACACGAAGAAGGGCTGGTCCCGCGACCTCGACGACATCCTGCGCCGCTGCGCGGAGACCGTCGAACTGGGCGGCACGCAGATCATGTTCCAGGGCGGGCACCACCCGGACTACGGCGTGGAGTACTACGAGGAGCACTTCTCCGCGATCAAGAAGGCGTTCCCGCAGCTGGTCATCCACTCCCTCGGCGCGTCCGAGGTCGAGCACATGGCCCGGATCTCCGGGGTCTCCGCCGAGGAGGCCATCAAGCGGATCCACGCCGCGGGCCTGGACTCCTTCGCGGGTGCCGGCGCCGAACTCCTGCCGGAGCGGCCGCGCAAGGCGATCGCGCCGCTGAAGGAGTCCGGCGAGCGCTGGCTGGAGATCATGGAGATCGCCCACGGCCTGGGCGTCGAGTCCACCTCGACCATGCTGATGGGCACGGGCGAGACGAACGCCGAGCGCATCGAGCACATGCGCATGATCCGTGACGTGCAGGACCGGACCGGTGGCTTCCGGGCCTTCATCCCGTACACGTACCAGCCCGAGAACAACCACCTGAAGGGCCGGACGCAGGCCACCGTCTTCGAGTACCTGCGGATGATCGCCATCGCGCGGCTGTACCTGGACAACATCGCGCACATCCAGGGCTCCTGGCTGACCGTCGGCAAGGAGGCCGGGCAGCTGGCGCTGCACTACGGCGCCGACGACCTCGGTTCGATCATGCTGGAGGAGAACGTCGTCTCCTCGGCCGGTGCCAAGCACCGCTCGAACCGCCAGGAGATCATCGACCTGATCCGCAAGGCCGGGCGGGTGCCGGCCCAGCGCGCCACCACGTACGAGCACATCGTGGTCCACACCGACCCGGCGGACGACCCGGTCGACCACCGCGTGGTCTCCCACATCTCGTCCACGGCCATCGAGGGCGGCACGGCCCACCCGGAGCTGAAGCTCCTCGACGCGAACGCGAACTGAGGCGGTCGGGCGGTGCGTACGCTGCACGCGGCACCGCTGGTGCTGCCGGTGGGAGCCGCGCCCGTGCCCGACGGGGCGGTGCTGGCCGAGGGCGACCGTCTGGTGGCCGTCGGGCCGCAGGCCGAGCTGGCCGAGGCGTACCCGACGGCCCGGATACGGGAGTGGCCCGGCGTGATCACGCCGGGTCTGCGGCAGCCGCGGGCCGGGTGGCTGCTGCGGCACTGCTACTTCCCGGACCCGCGGGAGGCCGAGCTGCTGGGTACGGAGCCGCTGCCGCCCGAGGAGACCTCCCGGCTGGCGCCGGACGCGTCCCGGATGGGCGGGAGCGTGCGGCGGGGTCTGCAGCAGATGCTCCGGTACGGGACCACCGCGGTGGCCGTGCCGGCGGGCGACGCGCTGCTGGGGGCGCCGGTGGCGCGGCTGGGGATGCGGGTGGTTGTGGCTGCGGGTGATGCCGCTGCCCTTGCTGTCGCCGATGCGCCGGATGCCGGTGCTGCGCCTGCTGGGCCGGATGTGCCGGACGCGCTGGACGCGTTCGGTGCGGTGCCGGATGCGCCCGGCGCGGTGCCGGACCTCGACCCCCTTTCGGGCCTCGGCTCGCTTGCCTCCGCCGTCGCCGCCCCGCTCGTGGTGGGCGGGCCGGCGGACTTCGCCGTCTTCGACGCCGAGGACGAGGGGGCGCTGCTGGCGCGCGGTGCCGGTACGTGTGTGGCCACGGTGCTGGGCGGCCGCCTGCTGTACCGCGGGCGCTAGCCGGTTCCCTGCGGGGCGGTGCGGGGTCGTCGCCGCCCGTTGTTGCGGGGCCGGTGGCTCCGCCTTCCCTGCGGGGCAACACCCCACCCCGCCCTTCTCCCGTTCACCGGGGCATGCCCCGGACCCCTGGGGGCTCGGCCCCCAAGCGCCGGGAGGGCTGAGGCCCCGGGGCTCCGCCCCGACCCCCGCGCCTCAAACGCCGGCGAGGCTGGATTTCGCTGCGCGTTCCCAGCCCCCGCCGGCGCCCCGGCCCTCGCGCCTCAAACGCTGGCGGGGCTGGATTTGGCTGCGCGTTCCCAGCCCCCGCCGGCGCCCCGGCCCTCGCGCCTCAAACGCTGGCGGGGCTGGATTTGGCTGCGCGTTCCCAGCCCCCGCCGGCGCCCCGGCCCTCGCGCCTCAAACGCCGGCGGGGCGGGATTTCGCTGCGCGTTCCCAGCCCCCGCCGGCGCCCCGGCCCCCGCGCCTCAAACGCCGGCGAGGCTGGATTTCGCTGCGCGAACCCAGCCCCCGCCGGCACATCCCGCGCCGCAGGCACCCTCGGGCGCCGCAGCCGTATCCCAGCGCCGCAGGCATATACAGCCCCTCCGGCGCTTGAGGAGCGGGGGTACGGGGGCGGAGCCCCCGAAAGGGTCTGGGCGAAGCCCTGGGGGCACCTCCCAGCGGTAGCTGGGGGAGGAAGGGTGGAAGGGCGGGTAGGGGACAGCCCCGCAGGGCAACGACCCGCACCCGGCACCGCACCGCACGGGCACGGCACCGCACCGGCACGGCACGGCACGGCATGGCACCGCACCGGCACGGCACGGCACGGCATGGCACCGCACCGGCACGGCACGGCACGGCATGGCACCGCGCCGACACGGCACGGGCACCGCAGCGGCACGCGCACGGCACCGCACCGGCACCGCACCGGCACGGGCATGGCACCGGCACCGGCACCAGCACCGGCAAGGGCACCGGCACGGCACGGCACCGCACCCGCACCGCGCCGGCACGGCCCCGTACCCGGCGTCGGGGCGGGGCGGCCCCGCTACGCGCCGCACGGGGTTCGGCTGCCAGAATGGGCGGCGCAAGCCGACCCGTACCGAACCGAGCGAGGCAGAACGCCAGTGACCCGCGCATCCCTGGACAAGCAGCCGCACGAAGTCGCCTCCATGTTCGACGGCGTGGCGGCGAACTACGACATCACCAACGACGTGCTCTCCCTCGGCCAGGCCCGCCTCTGGCGCAAGGAGGTGGCCAAGGCCGTCGACGCGCGCCCCGCGCAGAAGGTGCTCGACCTGGCCGCCGGCACCGCCACCTCCTCGCTGCCCTTCGCCGCCACCGGCGCGTACGTCGTCCCGTGCGACTTCTCCCTCGGCATGCTCAGCGAGGGCAAGAAGCGCCACCCCCACCTGCCCCTGACCGCGGGCGACGCGACGAAGCTCCCCTTCAAGGACGAGGTCTTCGACACCGTCACGATCTCCTTCGGGCTGCGCAACGTGCAGGACACCGAGGGCGCGCTGCGCGAGCTGTACCGGGTGACCAAGCCCGGCGGCAAGGTCGTCATCTGCGAGTTCTCGCAGCCGACCTGGGCCCCCTTCCGCACCGTCTACACCGAGTACCTGATGCGCGCCCTGCCCCCGGTGGCCCGGGCCGTCTCCAGCAACCCCGACGCGTACGTCTACCTCGCCGAGTCCATCCGCGAGTGGCCGGACCAGCCCGCGCTGGCACAGCTGCTGCAGAAGGCCGGCTGGTCCTCCGTGGCCTGGCGGAACCTGACCGGCGGCATCGTGGCCCTGCACCGCGGCGTCAAGCCCGCCGAGTAGCCCCGGGTACGTGACCGTGGACTACCAGGGCGTGCTGGAGGAGATCGCCCGCGACGTCGCCCCGCTGATCGGCAGCGGCGAGCCCGCCGCGTACATCCCCGCGCTCGCCGGCGTCGACCCGTCGAGCTTCGGCATGGCCATGGCCGACCTCGACGGGAACGTGTACGGGGTGGGGGACTGGCGCACGCCGTTCTCCGCGCAGTCCATCACCAAGGTCTTCACCCTCGCCCTGGTCCTCGCGCACGGCGGCGACAGCGTGTGGGAGCACGTCGGCCGGGAGCCGTCCGGCAACCCCTTCAACTCCCTGGTGCAGCTGGAGTACGAGAACGGCATCCCGCGCAACCCGTTCATCAACGCGGGCGCCCTCGTCGTCACCGACCGGCTGCAGACCTGGACCGGCGACGCGAGCAGCGAACTCCTGGAGTTCCTGCGGCGCGAGAGCGGCAACCCGGAGCTGGCCTTCAACGCGGAGGTCGCCGGGTCGGAGTCCGAGCACGGCGACCGCAACGCGGCCCTGGCCCACTTCATGGCCAGCTACGGCAACATCGCCAACCCCGTGCCGGCCCTGCTCGACCACTACTTCTGGCAGTGCTCCATCGAGACCAGCTGCGCCGACCTGGCCCTCGCCGCCCGCTTCCTGGCCCGCCACGGGCTGCTCGCCGACGGCTCCCGGCTGCTGACCCGCAGCGAGGCCAAGCAGGTCAACGCGGTGATGCTGACCTGTGGCACGTACGACGCGGCGGGCGAGTTCGCGTACCGGGTGGGGCTGCCCGGCAAGAGCGGGGTCGGCGGCGGGATCGTCGCCGTGGTGCCCGGGCAGTGCACGCTGTGCGTGTGGAGCCCGGGCCTGGACGAGCGCGGCAACTCCGTCGCCGGTGTGGCCGCCCTCGACCGCTTCACGACCCTGACCGGACTCTCCGTCTTCTGAGTTCCGGGGGCCTTCGGGGTCCGGGAACTCAGAGCGCCAGCGTGAAGCGGTGGCCCTGGCGGCCCTGGGTGCCCAGTGGGAAGGTCTCCGCCAGCTCCATCCCGAGTCTGCGCGCGACCGCGATCGAGCGGGTGTTGGCCGCGTCCACCATCGCCACCACCTCCGGTACGCCCGCCGCGCGCACCCGGTCGAGGGTCTCCAGCGCCGCCGCGGTGACGTAGCCCCTGCCCCAGTACGGGCGGGCCAGCCGCCAGCCGATCTCTATGCGGCCCACCGGGCCCCAGTCCCGGGGCCAGGGCTGGGCACCGGTGAAGCCGATGACCTCGCCCGCCGCGTCGAGCATGGTCCAGAAACAGAAGCCCAGCTGGGCGTCGTGCATGCGCTGCCGCGCGGTCAGCTCCTCGTACACCGACAGCTCGGCCGGGGCCCCGCCCTGGAACTCCATGACCTCCGGATCGGCGAACACGCGGTGCCAGGCGTACGCGTCCTCCTCGGTCGGCACGCGCAGCTGGACGGCGGGGAGCAGCTTGGTCATGGTCGGCCCTTCTCGGTGTCGATCGCGGTTCGCTGCATAGACTGCCCATGTCCCGTGCCTTCGGCACGCAGAAATTTCGAGCCTCCGGGAGATCACGCAGTGACCGAGCCCCTCTCCGAGCACACCGCTGATGTGATCGTCGTCGGAGCCGGACCCGCCGGCTCGACCACCGCCTACTACCTGGCCAAGGCCGGACTCGACGTCCTGCTGCTGGAGAAGACGGCCTTCCCGCGCGAGAAGGTCTGCGGCGACGGGCTCACCCCGCGCGCCACCAAGCAGCTCGTGGCCATGGGCATCGACATCTCGGAAGAGGCCGGCTGGCTGCGCAACAAGGGCCTGCGCATCATCGGCGGCGGGGTGCGGCTGGAGCTGGACTGGCCCGAGCTGGCCTCGTTCCCCGACTACGGACTCGTCCGCAAGCGCGACGACTTCGACGAGCAGCTGGCCCGGCAGGCGCAGAAGGCCGGCGCGCGGCTGTACGAGCGCTGCAACGTGGGCGAGCCGATCCGGGACGCGCGGACCGGGCACATCACGGGCGTGCACGCCAAGCTCGGCGAGGAGAAGACGGCGGTCACCTTCCACGCCCCGCTGGTCGTGGCCGCGGACGGCAACTCCTCCCGCCTCTCCCTGGCGATGGGCCTGCACCGGCGCGAGGACCGGCCGATGGGCGTGGCCGTGCGCACGTACTTCAACTCGCCCCGGCACGACGACGACTACCTGGAGTCCTGGCTGGAGCTGTGGGACCGGCGCGGCCCGCAGGACCGGCTGCTGCCCGGCTACGGCTGGATCTTCGGCATGGGCGACGGCACGTCCAACGTGGGCCTCGGCATCCTCAACTCCTCCTCCGCCTTCCGCGAGCTGGACTGGCGGGAGGTGCTCAAGGCCTGGTGCGCCTCGATGCCCGAGGACTGGGGCTACACGCCGGAGAACATGACGCACCCGATCCGGGGCGCGGCGCTGCCGATGGCCTTCAACCGGCAGCCGCACTACACCAAGGGCCTGCTGCTGGTGGGCGACGCGGGCGGCCTGGTCAACCCGTTCAACGGCGAGGGCATCGCCTACGCCATGGAGTCCGGCCAGATCGCGGCCGACGTGATCGTGCAGGCGCACGCGCGGGCCACGCCGGCCCAGCGCGAGCTGGCGCTGCACAACTACCCGAAGGTGCTCAAGGAGACCTACGGCGGCTACTACACGCTGGGCCGCGCCTTCGTGAAGCTGATCGGCAACCCGAAGGTCATGAAGATCGCCGCCCAGCGCGGTCTGACCCACCCGATGCTGATGCGCTTCACGCTGAAGATGCTGGCCAACCTGACCGACCCGACGGGCGGCGACGCGGCGGACCGCATCATCAACGGCCTGAGCAAGGTGGCCCCGAAGGCCTGATCCCGGCCCCTGCCCCTCGCGCATCCGCCGCTGATCGTCCCGTCCTCGGGCGCGGTCAGCGGCGGAGTGCTTCCGCGGGGGTGATGCGGGCGGCCCGGGCGGCGGGGTAGAGGCCGGCCAGGAGGCCGGTGGCCAGGCCGGCCAGGGGCGCGGCGGCGACCGTGCCGAGGTGCAGGACCGGCGTCCACTCGCGTACGACGGCGACGGCGACCACCGTGAGGACGCCCAGGGACGTGCCCGCCAGGCCCCCGAGCGCGCCGAGGGCGGCGGACTCGGTGAGGAACTGGGCGGCGACGTGCCGGCCCCGGGCGCCCAGCGCGCGCCGCAGCCCGATCTCCGGGGTGCGTTCCAGGACCGCGACGAGCGTGGTGTTGGCGATGCCGACCGCGCCGATCACCAGGCAGACGCCGGCGAGCAGCAGGAAGAGCGAGCCGAGGTCCGAGGTCACGCTCGACCGCAGCAGCCGGGGGTCCGGCGGCGGCACGGCCCTGAGGTGCTCGGGGTGGTCGGGCCGCAGGGCGGTCGGGGCCAGCCGGGCGACCTGCCGCGCCGCGCCGAGTTCGGTGGCGATGAGCATGCGGGCCGCGCCGGGTGCGGGCGGCCCCCACAGCTCCTCCGCGGTCGAGCGGGGCACCTGCACGGCGAGCAGGGTGTCGGGCTGCCGCCGTACGTCGGCCAGGACGCCGGCCACCACGAACGGCTCGCCGTCGATCCGGATGGCGGGGCGCGTCGAGAGGGTGCCGATGCCGAGCCGGTCCGCGACGCCGGGGCCGATGACGGCCACGCGCTGCCGGGTGCGCTCGGCGAACTCGTCGTACAGGCGGCCCTCGCGCAGCCGCGGGACGGTGGCCCGCAGCGCGCCGGGCGACACGGCCAGCACGGGTGCGTCGCCGGGGGAGGCGTCCGGCCGTACGGGCCACCAGACGCCGGCGTCGCGGATGCCGGCCAGCCGCGCGAGGCGGCGCTCGGCGTCGGCGGGGAAGCCCGGGCCGGCGAACTCGTCCTGGCGGGCGGCGACGTCCTCGACGGTCACCTCGGTGGCGGTGAGGGAGTTGAAGCGGCCGTCGATGCGTGCCGAGAGGGTGGCGGTCAGGCCGAGCACGGCGACGAAGCTGCCGACGCCGAGGACGGTGCCGAGGGCGGTGAGTGCGGCGCGGCCGGGGCGGCGCAGGATGCCGGCGAGGGCCTCGGAGAGGGTGTCGCGGGGCGAGAGGCGGGTGCGGGGCACGGGGCCGGGGCTGGGTTCGGGGCTCACGTGTGGACCTGGCCGTCGCGGATGGTGAGGGTGCGCCCGGCGCGGGCGGCCACCTCCCGGTCGTGGGTGATGACCAGCAGGGTGAGTCCGGTCGCGTGGAGCTCGTCCAGCAGCGCCAGGACGGAGGCGGCGTTCTCCGAGTCCAGGTTGCCGGTGGGCTCGTCGCACAGCAGCAGGGAGGGGCGGCCGGCCAGGGCGCGGGCGATGGCGACGCGCTGGCGCTCGCCGCCGGAGAGGTGCCCGGGGGTGGCGTCGGCGCGGGGCGAGAGGCCGACGCGCGAGAGGGCCTCCGCCGCGCGGGCCAGGCGCTCGGCGCGGGGTACGGAGGTGTAGAGCATGGCGAGGGCGGTGTTCTCCAGGGCGGTGCGGTGGGGGAGCAGGTGGAAGGACTGGAAGACGAAGCCGATGCGGCGGCCGCGCAGGGCCGTGCGGGAGCGGTCGGGGAGGGCGGCGGTGTCGATGCCGTCGAGGAGGTAGCGGCCGCGGGTGGGGGTGTCGAGCAGCCCGGCGACGTTGAGGAACGTGGACTTCCCGGAGCCGGAGGGGCCGACGACGGCCACGAACTCGCCGCGGTCCACGGTGAGGTCGCACTCCTTGAGCGCCTCCACGGGCGGCGGCCCGGGGTAGGTCAGGGCGACGCCGCGGAACTCGATCACGGGCGGCGGGGCGGGGTCGGGGGTGGCGGTCATGAGGGCGGGGCTCCCGCGTCCGTGCCCGTGCCCGCGCCCGTGCCCGTGCCCGTGCCCGTGCCCGTGCCTGCGCCTGCGCCTGCGCCCGGCGCGGCCGTGCCGGTGATGACCTGGGCGCCGGGCTGCAGGGTGGCCGGGGCGACGGGCTCGATCTCCACGTACCCGTCGCCGGTGGTGCCCGTGCGCACCTCGATGCGGTGCCGGGTGCCGGCGCGGTTGACGGTCGTGACCGACGTGAGGCCGTCCGCGCCCGAGGACACGGCGGTGACGGGGACGACCAGCGCCGGGCCGCCGGTGGTGGCGGCCTCGACGGTCAGCCGTACGTCCTGGCCGGTGAGGGCGGCGGGCAGCGGGCGGTCGGGGCGGACCAGCATCCGGTAGCCGAGGTCGACCGCGGGCGCCGGGAGCTGGCCCTCCCCGACGGGGGCCTGGGCGCCCGGGGGCGTGCCGGTGGAGCGGTCGGCGGCGACGAGCGTGACCTTGCCGGGCACCTCGGTGCCGGTCAGCTCGGAGGAGACCAGTACGGGGAGGCCGGGGCGCAGGAGCCGGTGCTTGTCGTCCTTGAGGTAGGCCTCGACGAGGAGTTCGCCGGCGGTGAGGGTGAGCAGGGTGCCGGTGACGGGGGCGCCGACGGTCGCCCCGACGCCGCTGACCCGGGCGGGGAAGGCCCGCAGGAACACCACCTCGGCTGCGGGCAGCATCGGCCCGTCGGCGGCCTCGGCGGCGGCGAGTTCGGCGCGCGCCTCGGCCAGCGCGACCCGCGCCCGCGCCAGTTCCCTCCCGGGCAGGGTGCTGCCCGGGGGCGGGGTGGCCCCCGGCTTGGGTGCCGGTGTGGGCGCGGCGGCGGGCTCGCCCTGCGCCGTGGCCGGCATCTCCTCCCTCCCCGGGGTGCCACGGGGCGGAAGGTGGCCTCCCGGAGCCGAGAGCCCGGGCGAGGGGGTGCCGAATGCCCGGGCCGCCGTCCCCGCGGGCGCCTCGCGCGGGTACGGCTGCCCGGCGGCCCGGTCATCGGCCTCCGGCCGTGCCGGTGCGCGCGTCCCGGTGCCCGGGGTCCCGCTGCCCGGGGTCCCGGTCGCCGCGAGGTCCCGCGCCCCCGTCGGCGCGCCCGCACCCCCGCCGGCCCCCCGCGGTGCCGGTACGGCTCTCCCCGCGGCCGGCACCCCGGCTCCGGCGCCGCCGCCTCCGTCGCCGCCGCCTCCGTCGACGCGGCCCTCACCCGCAGATCCGTCGCCCTCCGGCTGCCCGAGGGAGTCGGGGCGGATGCCCGCGCGCGTCTCGCCGTCAGGTCGTCCGGCGCCGGGGTACGCGGCGCCCTCCGTGCCCCCGACGACCGCCGCCGCGAGTCTCAGCGCCGCGCACGCGAGCGCCTTGCCCGGGTACGGCTCACCGGCGGCGCGGCCACCGGTCTCCGCCACGCCCCGGCCGTGCCGTACGGCGCCGAGGCGGGCCGCGGTGGGAGACGGGGCCCGCACCCCGTCCGTCCCGCCGGGCGGTACCGCGGCACCCCGCTTCGCCGCGACCGCCTCCGCTTCCGCGTCTTCCAGGGCCCAGGCCGCCTCGCGGAGGGCCGTGCGGGCGGAGCGTACGCGGTCGGCCCCGTCGGGGACGGCCGGGAGCGGGGGGTAGCCCAGGTCGCGGTACAGGGCGGCGAGGGCGTCCTTCGTGCCCGGGCCGAAGTGGCCCCGCGGATCGCGTCCGGTGGGGTGGCCCAGCTCGCGCAGGGCGGCCTGGAGCTGGGCCACGTCGTCCCCCGTGGCGCCGGGCCGCAGGTCCCGGTACACCGGCAGCGCTCCCCGCAGCGCGACCACCGGCCGGCCAGAGACCTCGGCCACCACCCGCCCGGCGGTCACCGGCGCCCCGGCGGCGAAGGGCAGGCGGGTGACCACCGGCCGCCCCTCGCCCTGCGGGGCGACGGCCACGCTCTGGCCGGCGACCACGGTGCCGCGCATCACCACCGTCTCGGCCAGCACCCGGCGTTCGACCTCCGCGGTCAGCACCCCCTGGGCGGGCGGCCCGGTCTCCGCGGCGAGCTGGGCCGGGGACTTCACGAAGGCGGTGCTCAGCAGCCCGCCGGCCGTCATCAGGGCGGCCCCGGCGGCGACCCCGTAGACCACGCGCCGCCCCCGTGCGAGCGCGCTCATCCCCGCCCGAGCCCCTTCACGCAGAGCTGCATCTTCTCCGCGTGCTCCGTCTTCAGGCTGCGCAGCTGGTCGCGCGTGAGTCCGCGGTCGTCGAACTCCCCGGTGACCGGGTCGGGATCGGGGTACCAGGCGACGCCCTCGCGGCGCATGCACGCCGTCTCTTCGCGGGCCTCGGCCATCCGTGCGGACGAGGCCGGCGACGGCTTCGGACCGGGCGGGAGTTTGTCCTTGCAGGCCTCCTGGGCCGCGAGGACCTTCTCCATCGGCTGGGTTTTGTCCACGCGCGGAGCACCGTAATCCGTGTGCCAGATCTTCACGCCCTGCTCTTTCAGACAGTCGTGGTATGCGATCTCCTCGGCCGACGGCGGCGGGCTGTCGCTCTCGTCCGGCTCCTTTTCGCCGGTGCACGCGGCGAGCGAAAGGGACATAAGCAGAAAGGGGGCGACAATACGCAGCCGCATGGGGGTGCTTCGCATGAACGTGCACCCTATGAGCGGCTCCGGAGCCAACACAGATGACTATCGGCCAACCCGGAAGGTGTCCTTGTGCCCCGCCGTCCCGCCGCCCTTTAATCCCGGGTCGGCAGTGCTCTGCTGCCGCCCCAAAAACCCCCAACGGTGAGGAATGCGCGATGAACCGGACACTTCGCAGACTCGCTTCCGCTTCCGTCACGGCCGTGGCCCTGGGCGCCGCGGTGCTGTCCACCGCCGCGCCCGCGTCGGCGTACGCGAAGGACGGCTACCTGGAGGTGGAGGAGTTCGGCCTGTACTACAGCACGGGAGGCACCGGCTGCGTATTCGACCTCTCCGGCTCGGACAACAATTTCACCGACAACAAATTCCGCGGGCCTTCCGGCTGCTACGGATACGGCACGACCGCCAACGACAATACGGAGTCCTACCGGAACCGCGACGTCGTGACCTGGCAGGTGTGGACGGACGTGTACTACGACGGGAGCCTCGGCTACATCCCGAAGGGATACGGCGGCGACGCGTCCCTCACTTTCAAGAACAAGATCAGCTCCTCGAACTTCTCCTTCTCGTGAGCAGGTTCTTCGCCGCCGCCCTCGTCGCCCTCGCGGCCGTCGCGCTGACCGGCTGCTCCCATTCCGGCGACCGTGGGGAAAGGGCCGTCCCGGAGCCGGAACTCGGCACCGTGGCCGTCAATCCCGCCACGGCCTCCATCGCCCTCCCCCTGGACGCGTACCAGGACAGCGCGGAGGAGAACCGCCGGATGGACGCGGTCCAGGACCGGCTCATCGCACGCTGCATGGCCCGGTTCGGGTTCACGTACCAGCCGCCCGTCGCCACGCGCGCGCCCACCGCGGGCGGGGCGGCGGACCGGCACCAGTACCTCTTCGGGCTGGCCGACCCCCGGTACGCGGCGATCCACGGGTACGACAAGGACGCGGGCCGCCCCGAGCCGCCCAAGCCGCGTGCGCCCCGGCTCGGCGACAGCGCCCACACGGTGATGTACGGCGAACGGCCGGGCGGGCGGGGGCAGACGGGACCGGACCCGCGGACCCAGGAGGAGGCGGAGCGGGCCGACAGCGGTCTCGCGGTCGGCGGACAGCGCGTGCCGCCGGGCGGCTGCCAGCGGGAGAGCTACCGCAGGCTCTACGCCCCCGCCAAGGAGAGCGTCGACCTGCTGTACGCGTTCGGGCTGACCTCGGAGGCACACACCCGCGCCCAGCAGGACTCGCGGGTGCGGGCGGTGCTGGCGAAGTGGTCGGCCTGCATGGGCCGGGCGGGCTATCCGGGCATCGGGAGCCCGTACGAGGTCACGCAGAAGCTGGGGCTCGCCGCGGACCGGGGCGGTCCCCGGGCGGTGCGCGCCGCGGTGGCGGACGTGGCCTGCAAGCGCGAGGTGAACCTGGTGGGCGTCTGGGCCGCGGCCGAGGCGGCGTACCAGCGGCGGCTGGTCGAGGAGCACGCCGAGACGCTCGCGCTCTACAAGCGCCAGCGGGAGGAGCGCTTCAGGCTGGCGGCCACGCTGTCCTGACGAGCCGCGGCCGGACGCGGGGCCGCGGCCGGACGCGGGGCGGCGGCCGCGCACCGGGCCGCCGCGACAGGACGAAGGGCCGGTACTCCACCCCCGAGCGGGGGAGTACCGGCCCTTCGCCGTGCCGTGGACGCGTGCGTCAGAGGACGCGCACCGCGCCGGACGGGCGGTCCCAGTCGAGCGACCGCTCGACGACGCCCGTGCTGGGGTTCTGCGCGCCGACGAACTTGCCGCCGCCGACGTAGATGGCCACGTGGTACGCGCTGCCCGCGCCGCCCCAGTAGACGATGTCGCCGGCCTGGAGGTTGCTCAGCGAGACCTGGGTGCCGTACGTGGACTGCGACTGCGAGGTGCGCGGCAGGGTGATGCCGGCCTGCCGGTACGCGGCCTGGACCAGGCCGGAGCAGTCGTACGCGGAGGAGCCGGTGGCGCCCATGACGTAGGCCTTGCCGACCTGGGCCAGGGCGAAGTTCACGATCGCGGCGGCCGAACCGGTCGCGGTGGAGCGCTTGGCGGTGCCGGCGGACTTCGCCGCGCCGCCCTCGTCCGAGGAACCGGACAGGGTGGTGCGCGTGGCGGTGCGGGAGGCGCGCTCGGCGGCGGCGCGGCGCTCGGCCTCCTGCTCGGCCTCGGCCTCCGCGCGCGCCTCGGCCTTGGCCTTCTTGGCGGTGGCGGCGGCGCTCTTCTCGGCGGCCAGCTCCTGGGCGTTGAGCTCGCTGTCGAGGGCGGCCGCGCGGGTGGCGTCGGCCGACTTGGTGACCGCGGAGGAGACGTCGGCGGCCAGGTCCAGGTTGAGGACCGGCATCTCCAGGGTCTCGGTCACGGGCTCGGCCTGGGACGCCGCGCTCGCGGATCCGGCCATCGCCAGGGTGCTGAGGACGCCACCGGCAACTCCGGCGCGGACCGCGAGCTTCGAGGCGCTGCGGCGGGGCTTCCGGTGGCTGGGTATGTGAGCGGTGATGGACATGAAGACAACCGCTATCAGCCGTTCGCGGTTCCCTTCAAGAAACGTGGTCTCCGCCACAGTTGAGAGCGAAACGCGCGAATCGGGCGCGCCGCGCGGCTTATTGACGCCGTAACGGACGAATCGGACGCCCCCTCGCAAGCCTGTGATCATGGGTTTTCAGTAATACGCCCGAATTGCCCCGACGCCTACCATCACCCCGGACGGATGGCCAAGCCCCCTTTCGCTGCCGCGAATCGGGCGTGGCGCAGGTCACAGGGACGTCACGCCCCGGGCTCGTGAACGGATGCACGTGTCCACTCGCGTACGCGGGCCTTCCCCCGACCGGGGGAAGCGGATTCCTATATCACCCGGGCCCCTGGCTCGCCAATTTGCTTGCAGTGGCCATCATTTGATAGTGCGACCCACTTCCTACCTGCGGTAACGACCTCGGATGTCACCTTTGGTGATCACTTCGGTGCTTCACGTATGAAGATCACCGCTCATCCGACTTCATGATCGTTCGTCAGGTGGTGGAGATCACAAACTCGGTCTCGTACCCCGTGTCGCAGATCACAGAGGAGCAGGCATAGGATGCGGGGCAGTCCGGCTTGTGAACTGCCTCACATGTACACGATCTTCGCGAGGCGGGACTCGCCCAGCACCGCTGGGAGGGCTCTCCGGCCGGCGTGCGGTCCAACGGTCAAGGACGACTGGAAGGAGCGAGGAGCGTGAATGCCTACGCGCCCATCCTCGTGCTCGGCGCCCTCGGGGCAGGGTTTGCGATCTTCTCCGTGGTCATGGCCACGCTAATCGGCCCCAAGCGGTACAACCGGGCGAAGCTGGAAGCGTACGAGTGCGGCATCGAGCCCACCCCCACGCCGGCGGGCGGCGGCCGCTTCCCCATCAAGTACTACCTGACGGCGATGCTCTTCATCGTCTTCGACATCGAGATCGTCTTCCTCTACCCCTGGGCGGTCACCTTCGACGCCCTGGGGATCTTCGGGCTCGTGGAGATGCTGCTCTTCGTGCTCACCGTCTTCGTCGCCTACGCCTACGTGTGGCGGCGCGGCGGCCTGGAATGGGACTGAGGGGCACACACATGGGACTCGAAGAGAAGCTGCCGAGCGGCTTCCTGCTGACCACCGTCGAGCAGGCCGCCGGCTGGGTGCGCAAGGCCTCCGTCTTCCCGGCGACCTTCGGCCTGGCCTGCTGCGCCATCGAGATGATGACCACGGGTGCGGGCCGCTACGACCTCGCCCGCTTCGGCATGGAGGTCTTCCGCGGCTCCCCGCGCCAGGCCGACCTGATGATCGTGGCCGGCCGGGTGAGCCAGAAGATGGCGCCGGTGCTGCGCCAGGTCTACGACCAGATGCCGGCCCCGAAGTGGGTCATCTCCATGGGCGTCTGCGCCTCGTCCGGCGGCATGTTCAACAACTACGCGATCGTCCAGGGCGTCGACCACATCGTCCCGGTCGACATCTACCTGCCCGGCTGTCCGCCCCGGCCCGAGATGCTGATGGACGCCATCCTCAAGCTCCACCAGAAGATCCAGACTTCCAAGCTCGGTGTGAACCGCGAGGAAGCGGCCCGCGAGGCGGAGGAGGCGGCCCTCAAGGCGCTCCCCACCATCGAGATGAAGGGGCTGCTCCGGTGAGCGAGACCCGCGAACCCAATCCCGACAAGGACATCTCCGCGCAGAACCTGCCCGGTCAGCGCGGCGACCACGGCGAGGAGATCCGCGTCCAGCACGGGATGTTCGGCGCCCGCAACGGCGGCGACACCACCGGCTACGGCGGGCTCGTGCGGTCCGTACGGCTGCCCGGCCCGGCCACCCGCCCTTACGGCGGCTGGTTCGACGAGGTGGCCGACGAACTCGAGGGCGCCCTGGAGGAGCAGGACCTGCTCCCGGACAACGCCATCGAGAAGACCGTCGTGGACCGCGGCGAGCTGACCTTCCACATCGCGCGCGAGCACCTCGTCCAGGTCGCCCGCACCCTGCGGGACGACCCCGCGCTGCGCTTCGAGCTGTGTACGGGCGTCTCCGGCGTCCACTACCCGCACGACAAGGGACGCGAGCTGCACGCCGTCTACCACCTGCGCTCGCTCACCCACGGCCGGCTGCTCCGGCTGGAGGTCTCGGCCCCCGACGCCGACCCGCACGTCCCCTCGCTCGTCGCGGTCTACCCGACCAACGACTGGCACGAGCGCGAGGCCTACGACTTCTTCGGGCTCGTCTTCGACGGCCACCCGGCCCTCACCCGGATCATGATGCCGGACGACTGGCAGGGCTTCCCGCAGCGCAAGGACTACCCCCTCGGCGGCATCGCCGTCGAGTACAAGGGCGCCCAGATCCCGGCTCCGGACCAGCGGAGGTCGTACAGCTGATGTCTACCGCCAACCACTCTGCGTCCCGCGAGACCACCGAGGGCACCGTCTACACGGTCACCGGCGGGGACTGGGACGAGATCGTCCAGTCCGCGGCCAGGGCCGACGACGAGCGCATCGTCGTCAACATGGGACCGCAGCACCCCTCCACCCACGGCGTGCTCCGCCTGATCCTGGAGATCGAGGGCGAGACCGTCACCGAGGCCCGCTGCGGAATCGGTTACCTGCACACCGGCATCGAGAAGAACCTCGAGTTCCGGAACTGGACGCAGGGCACCACGTTCGTGACGCGCATGGACTACCTGACGCCGTTCTTCAACGAGACGGCGTACTGCCTCGGCGTCGAGAAGCTCCTCGGCATCACCGACCAGGTCCCGGACCGCGCCTCCGTCATCCGCGTCCTGCTGATGGAGCTCAACCGGATCTCCTCCCACCTGGTGTGCATCGCCACCGGCGGCATGGAGCTCGGCGCCACGACGATCATGATCTACGGCTTCCGGGACCGCGAGCTGATCCTCGACATCTTCGAGCTGATCACCGGCCTGCGCATGAACCACGCGTTCGTCCGCCCCGGCGGCCTCGCCCAGGACCTGCCCCCGGGCGCCGTCGACCAGCTCCGCGACTTCGTGAAGACCTTCAAGAAGAACCTGCCGGAGTACGACAAGCTCGCCACCGGCAACCCCATCTTCAAGGCCCGCATGCAGGACGTCGGCTACCTCGACCTGGCCGGCTGCATGGCGCTCGGCGCCACCGGTCCGATCCTGCGCTCCGCCGGCCTGCCGCACGACCTGCGCAAGACCGACCCCTACTGCGGCTACGAGAACTACGAGTTCGACGTGCCGACCACCGAGACCTGCGACTCCTACGGGCGGTTCCTGGTCCGGCTGGAGGAGATGCGCCAGTCGCTGCGCATCGTCGAGCAGTGCCTCGACCGCCTGGAGCCCGGCCCGGTCATGGTCGCCGACAAGAAGATCGCCTGGCCCGCGCAGCTCGCCATGGGCCCCGACGGCCTCGGCAACTCGCTCGACCACATCAAGAACATCATGGGCACCTCCATGGAGGCCCTCATCCACCACTTCAAGCTGGTGACCGAGGGCTTCCGGGTCCCGCCCGGCCAGGCCTACGCCGCCGTCGAGTCCCCCAAGGGCGAGCTCGGCGTGCACGTGGTCTCCGACGGCGGCACCCGCCCCTACCGGGTCCACTTCCGCGACCCGTCCTTCACCAACCTGCAGGCCATGGCAGCGATGTGCGAGGGCGGCCAGGTCGCCGACGTCATCGTCGCCGTCGCCTCCATCGACCCCGTGATGGGAGGCGTCGACCGATGACAGACGTTTCGCTCGGCATGCCGCAGCTCCCGGCACCCGACTACCCCGCCGAGGTCCGCGCCCGGCTGGAAGCGGACGCCCGGGAGGTCATCGCCCGCTACCCCGGCAGCCGCTCCGCGCTGCTGCCGCTGCTGCACCTGGTGCAGTCGGAGGAGGGCCACGTCACGCGCACCGGCATCCGGTTCTGCGCCGAGGTGCTGGGCCTGACCACCGCCGAGGTCACCGCGGTCGCCACCTTCTACACGATGTACCGGCGCAAGCCCTCGGGCGAGTACCAGGTCGGCGTCTGCACGAACACCCTGTGCGCGGTCATGGGGGGCGACGCGATCTTCGACGAGCTCAAGAGCCACCTCGGCGTCGGCAACAACGAGACCACCGAGGACGGCAAGGTCACGCTGGAGCACATCGAGTGCAACGCGGCCTGCGACTTCGCGCCCGTCGTGATGGTCAACTGGGAGTTCTTCGACAACCAGACCCCCGAGTCCGCCAAGGCCCTGGTCGACGACCTGCGCGCCGGGCGCCCCGTCGAGCCGACCCGGGGCGCGCCGCTCTGCACGTACAAGGAGACCGCCCGGATCCTGGCCGGCTTCCCCGACGAGCGCGAGGGCGCGGTCGAGGCGACCGGCGGTGCCGGCCCCGCCTCCCTGGTCGGTCTGCGGATCGCCCGCGGCGAGACCCCGCACACGCCGATCGTCCACCCGCGCGGCGAGACCACGACCGAGGGAGGGGAGTGATGACCGTGTCCACCCAGGGAAGCCAGGGCGACACCTCCCAGCCGGAGGCCGGGGGCGGGACCAGCCCGGACAAGCTGCTCGCCCCGGTGCTCTCCGCCTTCTGGGACGACCCCCGCTCCTGGACGCTGGAGACCTACCGGCGGCACGACGGGTACGAGGGGCTGCGCAAGGCCCTCGCGATGTCGCCCGACGACCTGATCGCGTACGTCAAGGACTCCGGTCTGCGCGGCCGCGGCGGCGCCGGCTTCCCCACCGGCATGAAGTGGCAGTTCATCCCGCAGGGCGACGGCAAGCCGCACTACCTGGTGGTGAACGCGGACGAGTCCGAGCCGGGCACCTGCAAGGACATCCCGCTGCTCTTCGCCAACCCGCACTCGCTCATCGAGGGCATCGTGATCGCCTGCTACGCGATCCGCTCCGAGCACGCCTTCATCTACCTGCGCGGCGAGGTCGTCCCCGTCCTGCGCCGGCTGCACGAGGCGGTGCGCGAGGCCTACGAGGCCGGCTACCTGGGCGAGAACGTCCTCGGCAGCGGCCTGAACCTCGAACTCACGGTGCACGCGGGCGCCGGTGCGTACATCTGCGGCGAGGAGACCGCGCTGCTCGACTCGCTCGAAGGGCGTCGTGGCCAGCCCAGGCTGCGTCCTCCCTTCCCCGCGGTCGAGGGCCTCTACGCCTGCCCCACCGTGGTGAACAACGTCGAGTCCATCGCCTCGGTTCCCGCGATCCTGAACCGCGGCAAGGACTGGTTCAAGTCGATGGGCACCGAGAAGTCCCCCGGCTTCACGCTGTACTCGCTCAGCGGGCACGTGGCCAACCCGGGCCAGTTCGAGGCGCCCCTCGGCATCACCCTGCGCCAGCTGCTCGACATGAGCGGCGGCATGCGGCCCGGCCACCGGCTGAAGTTCTGGACGCCCGGCGGCTCCTCCACCCCGATGTTCACGGACGAGCACCTCGACGTCCCGCTCGACTACGAGGGCGTGGGCGCAGCCGGCTCGATGCTCGGCACCAAGGCGCTCCAGTGCTTCGACGAGACCACCTGCGTGGTGCGGGCCGTCACCCGGTGGACCGAGTTCTACGCCCACGAGTCCTGCGGCAAGTGCACGCCCTGCCGCGAAGGCACGTACTGGCTGGTGCAGTTGCTCCGCGACATCGAGGCCGGCAAGGGCGTGATGTCCGACCTCGACAAGCTGAACGACATCGCCGACAACATCAACGGCAAGTCCTTCTGCGCGCTGGGCGACGGCGCCGCCAGCCCCATCTTCTCCTCGCTCAAGTACTTCCGCGCGGAGTACGAGCAGCACATCACGGGCAAGGGCTGCCCCTTCGACCCGGCGAAGTCGACCCTCTGGGCCGACACGGAGGTGACCGCATGACCGTGACCAGCAACGCCCCGGCCGGCGGCGGACCGGCGGTGCCCCCCGAGGACCTGGTGTCGCTGACCATCGACGGCGTCCGGCTGTCGGTCCCCAAGGGCACCCTCGTGATCCGCGCCGCCGAGCAGATCGGCGTCGAGATCCCGCGGTTCTGCGACCACCCGCTGCTCGACCCGGCCGGCGCCTGCCGCCAGTGCATCGTCGAGGTGGAGGGCCAGCGCAAGCCGATGGCCTCCTGCACCATCACCTGCACCGACGGCATGGTGGTCAAGACCCAGCTCACCTCGCCCGTCGCCGACAAGGCGCAGCGCGGCGTGATGGAGCTGCTGCTGATCAACCACCCGCTGGACTGCCCGGTCTGCGACAAGGGCGGCGAGTGCCCCCTGCAGAACCAGGCGATGTCCCACGGCAACGCCGAGTCGCGCTTCGAGGGCCGGAAGCGGACCTACGAGAAGCCGGTGCCGATCTCCACGCAGGTGCTGCTCGACCGCGAGCGGTGCGTGCTGTGCGCGCGGTGCACCCGGTTCTCGAACCAGGTCGCCGGCGACCCGATGATCGAGCTGGTCGAGCGCGGCGCGCTCCAGCAGGTCGGCACGGGCGAGGGCGACCCGTTCGAGTCGTACTTCTCCGGCAACACCATCCAGATCTGCCCGGTGGGCGCGCTGACCTCGGCCGCGTACCGGTTCCGCTCCCGCCCCTTCGACCTGGTCTCCTCGCCGAGCGTGTGCGAGCACTGCGCCGGCGGCTGCGCCACCCGCACCGACCACCGGCGCGGCAAGGTCCTGCGCCGGCTGGCCGCCGAGGACCCGGAGGTCAACGAGGAGTGGGTGTGCGACAAGGGGCGGTTCGGCTTCCGGTACGCGCAGCGTCCGGACCGGCTGACCACGCCCCTGGTGCGCGACGGGGCGGGCGTGCTGCGCGAGGCGAGCTGGCCCGAGGCGCTGGAGGCCGCCGCGCGCGGGCTGGCGGCCGCGCGGGGCCGGGCCGGTGTGCTCACCGGCGGGCGGCTGACGGTCGAGGACTCCTACGCGTACGCCAAGTTCGCGCGGGTCGTGCTCGACACCAACGACATCGACTTCCGGGCGCGCGTGCACTCGGCGGAGGAGGCGGACTTCCTGGCCGCCACCGTCGCGGGCCGCGGCCGGGACCTGTCCGGCACGGGGGTCACGTACACCGCGCTGGAGCAGGCCCCGGCGGTGCTGCTGGTGGGCATCGAGTCCGAGGAGGAGGCGCCGGGCGTCTTCCTGCGGCTGCGCAAGGCCTGGCGCAAGCGCAAGCAGCGGACCTTCGCGCTGGCGCCGTTCGCGACCCGCGGCCTGGCCAAGGCGGGCGGCACGCTGCTGCCGGCCGCGCCGGGCACCGAGCCGGAGTGGCTGGCCGCGCTGGCCTCCCGTACCGGCCTGGAGGAGGACGGCGGCGCGGCGGCCGAGGCGCTGCGCGCGGCGGGCTCGGTGATCGTGGTCGGCGAGCGGCTCGCGGCCGTGCCGGGCGGGCTGACCGCCGCGGTACGGGCGGCCGCCGCGACCGGCGCCGAGCTGGTGTGGATCCCGCGCCGGGCCGGCGAGCGGGGCGCGGTCGAGGCCGGTGCCCTGCCGTCGCTGCTGCCGGGCGCGCGGCCGGCCACCGACCCGCGGGCGCGCGACGAGGTCGCGGCGGTCTGGGGCCTGGAGGAGCTGCCGCACCGGTACGGCCGGGACACCGGCCAGATCCTGGAGGCGGCGGCCACCGGTGAGCTGGGCGCGCTGCTGGTCGCGGGCGTCGAGGTGGCGGACCTGCCGGACCCGGCGCGGGCCCGGGAGGCGCTGGCCGAGGCGTTCGTGGTCTCGCTGGAGCTGCGGCCGAGCGAGGTGACCGAGCGGGCCGACGTGGTCTTCCCGGTGGCAGCGGTGGCCGAGAAGGCGGGCGCCTTCCTCAACTGGGAGGGCAGGCTGCGGCCGTTCGAGGCCGCGCTGAAGCCGGACCAGATGACCCGCCGGCTGGCCCCGGGCGACGCCCGGGTGCTGCACATGCTGGCCGACGAGGCCGGGTACGGGCTCGGGCTGGCCGACGTCACCGCGGCCCGCCGGGAGCTGACCCGGCTCGGCACCTGGTCCGGCGAGCGGGCGGCCGAGCAGTCCACGGATCCCAGGCCGCTGCCGCGTCCGGCGGCCGGCGAGGCGGTCCTGGCGGGCCACCGGCTGCTGCTGGACCTCGGCCGGCTCCAGGAGGGCGACGAGGCGCTGGCCGGCACCCGGCACGCGGCGAACGCCCGCCTCTCGGCGGCCACGGCGGCCGAGACCGGGGTGAAGGACGGCGACCTGCTGTCCGTCACCGGCCCGGCCGGGACCGTCGAACTGCCCCTGCTGGTCACCGAGATGCCGGACCGCGTGGTCTGGCTCCCGCTGAACTCGGCCGGCCGCGGAGTCCTCTCGGACACCGGTGCCGCGCCGGGCGACCTGGTCCGCATCGGCCCGTCGCTCCCGGCGGCCGAGGTCAGCGACACGACGCCGGAGGTCCGAGCGTGAACGCTTCCGCTCCGTCGTCCGCAGGGGCCCGCAGCACCTCCGCCCCCTCGGCCGGCACGGCCCCCGCCGTCCCCCTCGGAGCCCGGGGCCGGTGGCCCCGGGAGTCCCGTAACCACGTCCTCCGGCCGGGCACGGTCCCGGCCCCCGCACGGGAGGTGCGAGCGTGACACACCTCGCCCAGTTCGCGGCGCAGCCGCACGTCCTCGCGGCCGAGGACCTCTCCCTCTTCGGCACCGACCCCTGGTGGCTGGTCGCCCTCAAGGCGGTGTTCTGCTTCGCCTTCCTGATGGTGACCGTGCTCTTCTCCATCGTGTGGGAGCGCAAGGTCGTCGCCTGGATGCAGCTGCGCATCGGCCCCAACCGGCACGGTCCCTGGGGCCTGCTCCAGTCGCTCGCCGACGGCGTCAAGCTGATGCTGAAGGAAGACGTCATCGTCAAGCGGGCCGACAAGGTGGTCTACGTCCTGGCCCCGATCATCGCGGCGATCCCGGCCTTCATGGCCATCGCGGTGATCCCCTTCGGCCCGGCCGGCAACGAGGTGTCCATCTTCGGCCAGCGCACCACCATGCAGCTGACCGACCTGCCGATCGCGATGCTGTACGTCCTCGCGGTGGCCTCGGTCGGCATCTACGGCATCGTGCTGGCGGGCTGGTCCTCCGGGTCGACGTACCCGCTGCTCGGCGGTCTCCGCTCGTGCGCGCAGATGATCTCGTACGAGATCGCGATGGGCGCGGCCTTCGCCTCGGTCTTCCTCTACTCGGGGTCGATGTCGACCTCGGCGATCGTCGAGGCGCAGGCGGACCGCTGGTACATCGTGCTGCTGCCGGTGTCCTTCATCATCTACGTCGTCACGATGGTCGGCGAGACGAACCGCGCCCCCTTCGACATGCCGGAGTCCGAGGGCGACCTGGTCGGCGGCTTCAACACCGAGTACAGCTCGATCAAGTTCGCGCTGTTCATGCTGGCCGAGTACGTCAACATGGTCACCGTCTCGGCGGTGTCGGTCACCCTGTTCCTGGGTGGCTGGCGGGCCCCGTACCCGATCAGTTCCTTCTGGGAGGGCGCCAACCACGGCTGGTGGCCGCTGCTCTGGTTCGTGATCAAGGTCCAGCTGCTGCTGTTCTTCTTCATCTGGCTGCGCGGCACGCTGCCCCGCGTCCGCTACGACCAGCTGATGAAGCTCGGCTGGAAGGTGCTGATCCCGGTCTCGGTGGTCTGGCTGATGCTGGTCGCCAGCGTGCGCGCGCTGCGCAACGAGAACTACGACTTCGGCGACATCGTGCTCTACGTCGGCAGCGGGGTCGTCGCGATCCTCCTGCTGTCCTTCGTCGCCGACCTCTTCCGCGACCGCAAGGCGAAGTCCGGGGCGGCCGCGGCCGGGAAGGCCGCGGCGGAGGAGCCCTTCGACGCGATGGCGGGCGGGTTCCCCGTACCGCCCAAGCCCGGGCAGACGCTTCCGCCGGTACCGCGCCGCCGCCCCCGGCACGAGCGCGAGCTGATCGTCAGCGGCGGATCCAACTCCGACAGTGACCGAGAGGAGGGTGCTGAGAATGCCTGAATCCGAGGAGAAGTGGCAGAACCCGGTGGCCGGCTTCGGCGTGACCTTCAAGGCCATGTTCAAGAAGCGGCTCACCGAGCAGTACCCGGAGCAGCAGAAGACCACCGCTCCGCGCTTCCACGGACGGCACCAGCTCAACCGCCACCCGGACGGTCTGGAGAAGTGCATCGGGTGCGAGCTGTGCGCCTGGGCATGTCCCGCCGACGCGATCTACGTGGAGGGCGCGGACAACACGGAGGAGGAGCGCTACTCCCCGGGCGAGCGGTACGGCCGCGTCTACCAGATCAACTACGCCCGCTGCATCCTGTGCGGGCTGTGCGTCGAGGCGTGCCCCACGCGGGCGCTGACCATGACGAACGAGTTCGAACTGGCCGACGCTAGCCGCGAGTCGCTCATCTACACCAAGGAGCAGCTGCTCGCCGGTCTGACCGAGAACATGGTCGAGGCCCCGCACGCGATGTACCCGGGCACGGACGAGCAGGACTACTACCGCGGTCTGGTCACGGGCGCGGCTCCGGGTACGGAGCGCCAGCCGGCCGTGTCGAAGGGGGAGGGCCCGCAGGAGGGCGCCTCCGACTTCGGGCCGTCGGAGCCCGCCTCCGAGAAGGTGGTCGGGCGATGAGCGCCACCGCCGCCGCCGGGCTCACGGTGGCCGCCGAGTCGCTGACGTCGACCGGCGAGGCCGTGCAGTTCTGGGTGCTGGGCACCGTCGCCGTGATCGGCGCGCTGGCCACCGTACTGATGAAGAAGGCCGTGCACAGCGCGCTGTCGCTCGCCGGGACGATGATCATCCTGGCGGTGTTCTACCTCGCCAACGGCGCCTACTTCCTGGGCGTCGTACAGGTCATCGTCTACACCGGCGCGATCATGATGCTCTTCCTCTTCGTGGTCATGCTCGTCGGTGTCACGGCGGCGGACTCGCTGAAGGAGACGCTCAAGGGCCAGCGCTGGCTCGCCGCCGCCTGCGGGCTCGGCTTCGGCATCCTGCTGATCGCGGGAATCGGCAACGCCTCGCTGAAGTCCTTCAACGGTCTGGGCCGGGTCAACTCCGGCGGGCACGTGGAGGCCCTGGCGGAGCTGATCTTCACCAAGTACGTCTTCGCCTTCGAGATCACCGGCGCGCTGCTGATCACGGCGGCCGTCGGCGCGATGGTCCTCACCCACCGGGAGCGCACCGAGCGGGCCGCCACCCAGCGGGAGCTGGCCGAGCGCCGCGTACGCGAGGGCACGCAGGTCCCGCCGCTGCCGGCGCCCGGCGTGTACGCCCGGCACAACGCGGTGGACATCGCCGGTCTGCTGCCGGACGGCACCCCGTCCGAACTGACCGTCAGCCAGACCCTGCGCGCCCGCGGCCAGATCCGGGACGTCTCCACGGAGGCCCTGGAGGACCTGAAGGCGCTGGAGCAGCGGGCGGCCGACCGGCTGGGCCGGGAGTCCGGCATCACGCCCGGCCCCCGGTCGGGCCGTGAGGAGGCGTCCAAGTGAACCCCGTCAACTACCTCTACCTCGCCGCCCTGCTCTTCACCATCGGCGCGGCCGGGGTGCTGATCCGGCGGAACGCGATCGTGCTGTTCATGTGCGTGGAGCTGATGCTCAACGCCTGCAACCTCGCGTTCGTCGCCTTCTCGCGGATGCACGGCAACCTCGACGGCCAGATCATCGCGTTCTTCACGATGGTCGTCGCCGCCGCGGAGGTCGTGGTCGGCCTGGCGATCATCGTGTCGCTCTTCCGTACCCGCCACTCGGCCTCGGTCGACGACGCCAGCCTGATGAAGCTGTAAGGGGTCGCTGTGGAGAACCTGATTGCGCTGCTGGTCGCGGCGCCCCTGCTCGGAGCGGCGGTGCTGCTCTGCGGCGGCCGGCGCCTCGACCGGACCGGCCACTGGCTGGGCACCCTGCTGGCGGGCGTGTCCTTCGTCATCGGCGCGGTGCTGTTCGCGGACATGCTGGGCCGGGAGGCGGACGACCGCACCCTGACCCAGTTCCTGTACCGCTGGATCCCCGTCGAGGGCTTCCAGGCGGACGTCGCCTTCCAGCTCGACCAGCTGTCGATGACCTTCGTCCTGCTGATCAGCGGGGTCGGCACGCTCATCCACGTCTACTCCATCGGCTACATGGAGCACGACGAGCGCCGCCGCCGCTTCTTCGGCTACCTCAACCTCTTCCTCGCGGCGATGCTCCTGCTGGTGCTCGCCGACAACTACCTGCTGCTGTACGTCGGGTGGGAGGGCGTCGGCCTCGCCTCGTACCTGCTCATCGGCTTCTGGCAGCACAAGCCCAGCGCGGCGACCGCCGCCAAGAAGGCCTTCCTGGTCAACCGGGTCGGCGACATGGGCCTGTCCATCGCCATCATGATCATGTTCACCACCTTCGGCACCTTCGCCTTCAAGCCGGTGCTGGGTTCGGTGGGCGAGACGAGCGAGGGCACGCTGACGGCCATCGGCCTGATGCTGCTGCTGGCGGCCTGCGGCAAGTCCGCCCAGGTCCCGCTGCAGTCCTGGCTCGGCGACGCGATGGAGGGCCCGACCCCGGTCTCCGCCCTCATCCACGCCGCGACCATGGTGACCGCGGGCGTCTACCTCATCGTCCGTTCGGGCGCGATCTTCAACGGCGCGCCCGACGCACAGCTGGTCACCGCCGTGGTCGGCGCGGTCACGCTCCTCTTCGGTGCGGTCGTCGGTTGCGCGAAGGACGACATCAAGAAGGCCCTGGCCGGCTCGACCATGTCGCAGATCGGCTACATGGTGCTGGCCGCGGGCCTCGGCCCCGTCGGCTACGCCTTCGCGATCATGCACCTGGTGACGCACGGCTTCTTCAAGGCCGGTCTCTTCCTCGGCGCCGGTTCCGTGATGCACGGGATGAACGACGAGGTCGACATGCGCAAGTACGGTGCCCTGCGGAAGTACATGCCGGTCACCTTCGTCACCTTCGGCCTCGGCTACCTCGCGATCATCGGCTTCCCCGGCCTGTCCGGCTTCTTCTCCAAGGACGGGATCATCGAGGCCGCCTTCGCCAAGGGCGGCACCGAGGGCTGGATCCTCGGCGGGGTGGCGCTGCTGGGCGCCGGCATCACCGCGTTCTACATGACCCGCGTGATGCTGATGACCTTCTTCGGCGAGAAGCGCTGGCAGCCGGCGCCCGACGCGGACGCCGTGCCGAGCGCGGAGCCGGCCGCCGAGCACCACGCCGGCGAGCTGCCCCACCCGCACGAGTCGCCCAGGTCCATGACGCTCCCGATGATCGTGCTGGCCTTCGGGTCGGTCTTCGCCGGCGCCTTCTTCGCCGTCGGCGACCGGTTCGTGAACTGGCTGGAGCCCGTCACCGGGCACGAGCACGGCCACCCGCCGGTCAGCGCCCTGACGGTGAGCCTGGCCGCCACGGCCATGCTCGTCGTCGGCGTGGCGATCGCCTGGGCCATGTACGGCCGCAAGCCGGTCCCGGTGACCGCCCCGCGCGGCTCGCTGCTGACCCGCGCCGCCCGCCGCGACCTGTTCCAGGACGACTTCAACCACGTGGTCCTGGTCCGCGGCGGCGAGCACCTCACCCGCTCGCTGGTGTACGTCGACCACAGCCTGGTCGACGGGGTCGTCAACGGTACGGCCGCCTCGGTCGGCGGGCTCTCGGGCCGGCTGCGCAGGCTCCAGAACGGCTACGCCCGCTCCTACGCGGTCTCGATGTTCGGGGGAACGGCGGTACTCATCGCCGCGACCCTGCTGATGAGGGCGGTGTGAAATGAGTTTCCCGCTTCTGACGGCGACGGCCGCGCTCCCCGCGGCCGGCGCGATCCTCACGGCGGCCGTACCGGCCGCCCGCAGGACCGCCGCCAAGTGGCTCGCGCTGCTCTTCTCGCTGGCGACGCTCGTCCTGGCCGGGCTCGTCGCGGTCCGCTTCGAGCCGGGCGGCGCGCGCTACCAGCTCACCGAGTCCCACGAGTGGATCCCGGACTTCGGGGTGAGCTACCAACTGGGCGTCGACGGCATCGGGGTGGCGCTGATCGCGCTCACCGCGCTGCTGATCCCGTTCGTGATCGCGGCCGGCTGGCACGACGCCGACCCGCTGGAGACGAAGTCGAGCCGGTGGCGGCCGACCCAGGGCTTCTTCGCCCTGATCCTCATGGTCGAGGCGATGGTGATCATCTCCTTCGAGGCCACCGACGTCTTCCTCTTCTACATCTTCTTCGAAGCCATGCTGATCCCGATGTACTTCCTCATCGGCGGCTTCGGGGACCGGGCACACAGCGGCTCCGACGAGAACGCGGCCGCCCAGCGCTCGTACGCGGCGGTCAAGTTCCTGCTCTACAACCTGGTCGGCGGCCTGATCATGCTGGCCGCGGTGATCGGCCTCTACGTGGTCACCGGCACCTTCTCCCTCACGGAGATCGCCGACCTGCGCGCCGCGGGCAAGATCGACATGGCGGCCAACACCGAGCGGCTGCTGTTCCTCGGCTTCTTCTTCGCCTTCGCGGTGAAGGCCCCGCTGTGGCCGCTGCACACCTGGCTGCCCAACGCCATGGGCGAGGCCACCGCCCCGGTCGCCGTCCTGATCACCGCGGTGGTCGACAAGGTCGGCACGTTCGCGATGCTCCGCTTCTGCCTCGGCCTCTTCCCGGAGGCCAGCAAGTGGGCCACCCCGGTGGTCCTGGTGCTCGCCCTGATCAGCATCGTCTACGGCGCGCTGCTCGCGGTGGGCCAGCGGGACATCAAGCGGCTGGTCGCCTACGCGTCGATCTCGCACTTCGGCTTCATCATCCTGGGCATCTTCGCGATGACCTCCCAGGGCCAGTCCGGCGCCACCCTCTACATGGTCAACCACGGCCTGTCGACGGCGGCGCTGATGCTGGTGGCCGGCTTCCTGATCTCGCGCCGCGGCTCCCGCCTCATCGCCGACTACGGAGGTGTGCAGAAGGTGGCCCCGGTGCTCGCCGGCACGTTCCTGATCGGCGGCCTGGCCACCCTCTCGCTGCCCGGCCTCGCGCCGTTCGTCAGCGAGTTCCTGGTACTGGTCGGCACCTTCGCCCGGTACCCCGTGGTCGGTGTCATCGCCACGGTCGGCATCGTGCTGGCCGCGCTCTACACGCTGGTGCTCTACCAGCGGACGATGACCGGACCGGTCAAGGAGGAGGTCCGGTCCATGCCGGACCTGCGCGTGCGCGAACTGCTCGTCGTGGCACCGCTGATCGCCCTCCTGATCTTCCTGGGCGTCTACCCGAAGCCGCTCACCGAGATCGTGAACCCGGCCGTCCGGCACACCATGTCCGACGTGCACGAGAAGGACCCCCAGCCCGAGGTGGAGGCGGCCAAGTGAGCGCACCGGTAATGGCCCTGGCGGCGCTCGCCGCCGACCCCGTCGAGCGGATCCCGGCCCCGCACATCGAGTACGCACAGCTCTCGCCGACCCTGATCGTGGTGGGAGCCGCGATCGTCGGCGTCCTGGTGGAGGCCTTCGTACCGCGCAGGTTCCGCCACTACACCCAGGTGTTCCTCGCGGTCGCCGCCCTGGCCTCGGCCTTCGCGGCCGTGGTCGGCCTGGCCGCCGCCGGGTACGGGACCACCAAGGCCCACGTCGCGGCGATGGGCGCCATCGCCGTGGACGGTCCCGCCCTGTTCCTCCAGGGCACGATCCTGCTCGCGTCGATCGTGGCCGTGTTCACCTTCGCCGAGCGGCGGCTCGACCCCCGCGCCCACGGCAACAAGGTCGACTCCTTCGCCGCCCAGGCGGCGTCCGTCCCGGGCAGCGAGAGCGAGAAGGCCGCGGTCAAGGCCGGGTTCACCACGTCCGAGGTGTTCCCGCTGGCCCTCTTCGCCATCGCGGGCATGCTGGTCTTCCCCTCGGCGAACGACCTGCTGACCCTGTTCGTGGCGCTGGAGGTCTTCTCCCTGCCGCTGTACCTGCTCTGCGCCGTCGCCCGCCGCCAGCGGCTGATGTCGCAGGAGGCCGCGGTGAAGTACTTCCTGCTGGGCGCCTTCTCCTCGGCGTTCCTGCTGTTCGGCATCGCCCTGATGTACGGCTACGCCGGCACGGTCACGTACGCCGGGATCGCCGACGTCGTCGACGGCACCGCCGTGAACATCGACCCGGCGCTCGCGGACACCATGGGCAACGACGCGCTGCTGCTGATCGGCGGCGCGCTGATCCTGACGGGCCTGCTCTTCAAGGTCGGCGCGGTGCCGTTCCACATGTGGACCCCGGACGTGTACCAGGGCGCCCCGACCCCGGTGACCGGCTTCATGGCCGCCGCCACCAAGGTCGCCGCCTTCGGCGCGCTGCTGCGCCTGCTGTACGTGGTGCTGCCGGGCCTGCGCTGGGACTGGCGCCCGGTGATGTGGGGCGTCGCGATCGTCACGATGCTGGCCGGTGCGGTGATCGCGGTCACCCAGACCGACGTGAAGCGCCTGCTGGCGTACTCCTCGATCGCGCACGCGGGCTTCATCCTGGCCGGTGTCATCGCCACCACCCCGGAGGGCATCTCCTCGGTCCTCTTCTACCTGGGCGCGTACTCCTTCGTGACGATCGGCGCCTTCGCCGTGGTCACGCTGGTGCGCGACGCGGGCGGGGAGGCCACCCACCTGTCCAAGTGGGCGGGTCTGGGCCGCCGTTCCCCGCTGGCCGCGGCGGTCTTCGCGGTGTTCCTGCTGGCCTTCGCCGGCATCCCGCTGACCTCCGGCTTCGCCGGCAAGTTCGCCGTCTTCAAGGCGGCGGCCGAGGGCGGGGCCGGGGCGCTGGTCGTGGTCGGTGTCATCTCGTCCGCGATCGCGGCGTTCTTCTACATCCGGGTGATCGTCCTGATGTTCTTCAGCGAGCCCAAGGCGGACGGCCCGACCGTCGCCGTGCCGTCGCCGCTGACGATGTCGGCGATCGCGGTGGGCGTGGCGGTCACGCTGGTCCTGGGCCTGGCGCCGCAGTACTTCCTGGACCTGGCGAGTCAGGCGAGCGTGTTCGTGCGCTGAGCCGACCGTACGGCCGAGGGCCCGCTCCCCGAACGGGGAGCGGGCCCTCGTGCGTGCTCGCGGCTACTCCGGGCGGCGCGCGGTGACCGTGGTGAGGTCCAGGTCGAGGGGGAAGGGGACCGAGACCTTGAGCCGATCGCGGAAGATGCCCGTGCATACGTAGACGCCGGTGGCGGGTTCGAGCTCGTTCACGTAGACGACGGCGCGGCCCCCGTCGTTCTCCACCCGCCAGTAGTGGGGGATGCCGGCGCGGGCGTACTTGAGGGGCTTGACCTCGCGGTCGCGCTCGACGGACTCGGGCGAGACGACCTCGACCGCCAGCCGGACCGACGCGGCGGGCAGCCGCGTCTGATCGAGGTCTTCGTCGTCATCGTCGGGAACGACGATGACGTCGGGCTCGGGCCGGTTGCGCCGGTCGACGTCGATGGTGAACGCGCGCAGGACCTCGAAGCCCTCCGGCGCGAGCGAGAGGAGCTGGTACTCGAAGAAGCGCACCGCGCGCAGGTGGAACCGGGTTTGCGGACTCACGAAGACGAGACTCCCGTCGATCAGCTCCGTGTGCGGAGGCAGGTTCGGAAGCCGGTCCAGGTCGTCGGCGGTCCAGCCACCCTTCGGCGGGATCGGCCAGTGGATCTCGGGATCGACGCTCATCGGTGGTGCTCCCATGCGACGCAGTCTCGCGAGTCCGACCAGCGTATCGCCGGGGTTCCGCGACGAGCCGCCCGCATGTGTGAATGGCATATGCGTGTTGACCGGGTCAGGCGGCTCGGGCGGCGTAGGCGCGGACGTCGGCGTCCGGGTCCTTCGTGGCCGTGGCGAGGGCCGCGCGGGCGGCTTCGTGCGTGCCGTGGGCCAGGAGGGCGAGGACGGCGGCCTTGCGGACGTCCGCGTTGGCGTCCTCCAGGGCCGCGGTGAGCGGCGGGACGGCCGCGTCCGGGGCGGCCGCGCCCAGCGCCGTCGCCGCGCCCGCGCGGACCTGCCAGGCCGGGTCGGCGAGGGCGGCGGTCGCGGTGACCGAGTACGGGTCCGGGCAGCCGGTACGGGCCAGCGCGGCCAGCGCCGCGCCCCGGACCAGGGGGTCGGCGTCGGCCAGCAGAGGTGCCAGCGGGGCGGGTTCCGGCGAGCGGACCGCCGCCAGGCCCCTCGCCACCGCCACCCGGACCTCCCGGGCCCGGTCGCCGGCGGCCGCGGCGAGCTCCGCCACCGCGTCGGCCGAGACCAGGGCCCGTACCGCCTCGATGCGCACCCCGATGTCGGGGTCGTCCAGGCCCCCCGCGTACAGCGCCACCGGGCCCAGCCGCAGCACCCGCAGGGCCTCCATGGCCAGCGCCCGCACGGCCGGGTCGGACACGGTCAGCGCGGCCCGCAGCGGCACGGCCACCAGCAGGTCGGAGGGGAGCACGTCCAGCAGCTCGCGCAACGAGGCCGCCGCCGCGGCCGCCACCGCCGGGTCGGGGTCGGTGAGCCGCTGGGCGAGCGCCAGGCCGGCGCCGGGCGGGACCACCTCGGTCACCGCGGCCACGGCGGCCGTCCGCACCGCCGGGTCGGGGTCCTTCAGGTACGGGGTGAGGGCGTCGATGTCCGGCTGCTCGTCGCCCCCGGTGAGCGCGAGCAGGGCCAGGATCCTCGGCGACCGGCCGTCGGCCACGTGCTGCTCCTCCCGCGGGTCCGCGGCCCGGGCGGCCGGCGTGCCGTCCCCCGACCCCACGGGCGCCGCGGTGCGCGGACCGGCGGTGGCCACCTGCTCCGGGACGACCTCGCCCAGGTGCCGGGACGGCCCGCCGACGGGCCGGAACTCCGCCACCGGGACCAGATACGGCGCCACCGGCCGGGCCGTGAACTCCATCGTGCCGGAAGGGGACTTCCGCAGGTCCAGGTGGTGCAGCCAGCCCTCGTCGTCCCGCTCCGGGTGGTCGGTCCGCTCGTGGTAGAGCCCCCAGCGGGACTCGGTGCGGGCCAGGGAGGAGCGGGCCGCCATCTCGGCGCAGTCGCGGATGAACGACACCTCGGCGCAGCGCATCAGCTCGTGCGCGGTGCGCGCGCCCATGGCCTCGATCTCCCGGCCCATGCGCTCGAAGGCCTCGACCGCGAGCGAGAGCTTCGCGCCGGTCTTGGGCGGGGCCACGTAGTCGTTGACGAAGCGGCGGAGCTTGTACTCCACCTGCGGCTGAGGCGGTCCGTCCGGGTTCCGCAGCGGCCGGTAGACCAGCTCGTGGGCGGCGGCGAGCTGGTCCTGGGGGAGCGGGCCCTCGTACGCCGTGTACTGCGCCGCGTCCGCGCCGGCGAGGTCGCCGAAGACGAAGGCGCCGATCATGTAGTTGTGCGGTACGCAGGCCAGGTCGCCGGCCGCGTACAGGCGGGGCACGGTGGTCCGGGCGTGGTCGTCGACCCGTACCCCGGAGGCGGAGTGGCCGCCGCACAGGCCGATCTCCGAGATGTGCATCTCGATGTCGTGCGTGCGGTAGTCGTGGCCGCGCCCGGCGTGGAAGGTGCCGCGGGTGGGCCGCTCGGTGGTGTGCAGGATGCCTTCGAGGGCGCTGACCGACTCCTCGGGGAGGTGGCTCAGCTTGAGGTACACCGGCCCCCGGTCGGAGGCGAGTTCGGCGGCGAACTCGGACATCATCTGCCCCGACCAGTAGTCGGAGTCGACGAAGCGCTGCCCGTGCCGGTTGACCTGGTAGCCGCCGAAGGGGTTGGCGACGTAGGCGCAGGCGGGCCCGTTGTAGTCCTTGATCAGCGGGTTGATCTGGAAGCACTCGATGCCGGTCAGCTCGGCGCCCGCGTGGTACGCCATCGCGTAGCCGTCCCCGGCGTTCGTGGGGTTCTCGTACGTGCCGTAGAGGTAGCCGGAGGCGGGCAGGCCGAGGCGGCCGCAGGGGCCGGTGGCGAGGACCACCGCGCCGGCGCGGACGACGACGAACTCGCCGGTGCGGGTGTTGAAGGCGGCGGCGCCCACGGCCCGGCCCTCGTGGGTGAGGACCCGCACGGGCATCACGCGGTTCTCGATGCGGATCCGCTCGCGCATCTCGCGGCGGCGCAGCTGCCGGTAGAGGACCTTCTTGACGTCCTTGCCCTCCGGCATGGGCAGGACGTACGAGCCGGAGCGGTGGACCTGGCGGACGGCGTACTCGCCGTGCTCGTCCTTCTCGAACTTCACCCCGTACGACTCCAGCCGCCGGACCATGTCGAAGCCGCGGGTGGCGGTCTGGCGGACGGTGGACTGGTCGACGATCCCGTCGTTGGCCCGGGTGATCTCGGCGACGTAGTCGTCGGGCTCGGCGCGGCCGGGGATCACGGCGTTGTTGACGCCGTCCATGCCCATGGCGAGGGCGCCGGAGTGCCGCACGTGCGCCTTCTCCAGGAGCAGGACGTCCGCACCGCGCTCGGCGGCGGTCAGGGCCGCCATGGTGCCGGCCGTGCCGCCGCCGACGACGAGGACGTCGCAGCGGAGTTCGGTGGCGGAGGAGAGGGCGGGGATGGCCAGGGTCTCCACGGGAGGGACCTTTCGGGGGTTCGGGCCGGGTTCTTCAGAGCCGGGCGAGGGAATCGAGGACCTGCTGCCGCAGGGCGGCGTGCGCCGGGTCGTCCCTGAGGCGGGGGCCGGATGCGCCGCGGCGTGCGCCGGGTACGTCGAGCACGCGGCCGGTGCCGAGGAGCGCGACGCGGTCGCCCAGGTGGAGGGCCTCGTCCACGTCGTGGGTGACGAAGACGACGGTGGCCCCGGTGCCGTCCAGCACCTCGGCCAGCAGGTCCTGCATCCCGGCGCGGGTCTGGGCGTCCAGGGCGCCGAAGGGTTCGTCCATCAGCACCGCGCGGGGGCCGGCGGCGAGGGCGCGGGCGAGCTGGACGCGCTGGCGCTGGCCGCCGGAGAGCTGGTGGGGGAGCTTGTGCGCGTGGCCGGCGAGGCCGACGCGGTCCAGCCAGTGTTCGGCGTGGGCGCGGCGCTCGGGGCGGGCCACCTTCCTGATGGCGAGGGGGAGTTCGACGTTGGCCCGCACGGTCCGCCAGGGCAGCAGGGCGTCGTCCTGGAAGACCAGGGCGCGGTCGGCGTGCGGGGCGGTGACGGGGACGCCGTCCTGGGTGACCTGGCCGGCGACCGGGGGGATGAGGCCGGCGAGGGTGCGCAGGAGGGTGGACTTGCCGCAGCCGGACGGGCCGACGACGGTCAGGAGTTCGCCGGGGGCGACGTCGAGGTCGAGGCCGTCGAGCACCGTCTCGCCGTGGTGGCCGAGGTGGACGTTCCGCAGCGCGAGGCGGGCCCCTCCGGGGGTGGTGGTGCGGGTGAGGGTGGTGGTCGTCATCGTGCGGCGTCCTTCCGGCTTTCCGTTCCCTGCGGGGCCACTCCCCGCCCCGCCCTGCCTCCGTTCCCCGGACTCCGCCCGGCCCCTCCCGGGGGCTCCGCCCCCGCACCCGCGGTCCTCAAACGCCGGAGGCGCTGGATCTGCCGCCCCTGGACGCGCACGGCGAACCACAGCGCACCCAGCCCGGCCGGCCTCCGAGACGAACGAGGGCCCGGACCGGAGCGGTTCTTCGGCCCGGCCGGTGTGTGCAGCGCGGGGTCCGGGGCGGAGCTCTCGGGGCTGCTCAGCCCCGCCGGCGTTCCCTTGGCCACACCGGCACCGGCACCGGCACCCGCCCCCGCGACCGGGAAGCGCGCCCGGGCCCGGGGGCCGGCGGGGCCGGAGGGGGCGCGCGGGAGCCACGCAGTGAGCCGGCGGCCCAGCACCTCCACCCCCGTCGACGTCAGCCACCCCAGCAGCCCGATGGTGGCCATCCCGACGAACACCCCCGGGTAGTCGACCACCGTGTAGTCCTGCCAGGTCCGGTACCCCACCCCGTACTCACCGGAGATCATCTCGGCCGAGATCACGCAGATCCACGAGACCCCGATGCCCACCGACAGCCCCCCGAAGATGCCGGGCAGGGCCCCCGGGAGCACCACGGAGAACAGCACCCGCGCCCGGCCCCCGCCCAGCGTGAGCACGGCCTCCTCCCACACCGGGCTCAGCGCCCGCACCGCGTGCCGGGTCGAGACCAGCACGGGGAAGAACGCCGCGGTGAAGGTGATGAAGACGATGCCCTGCTCGTTGGAGGGGAACAGCAGGATCGCCACCGGGACCAGGGCGATCGCGGGGATCGGCCGCAGCACCTCCAGGACCGGCCCGAGCAGGTCCGCGGCCCACCGCGAGCGGGCGACGGCCGTGCCGACCGCCACCCCCGCGACTCCTGCCAGCAGGAAGCCGGAGACGATGCGGGTGAGGCTGTCGGTCAGGTCCTGCCAGTACGTGTCCTCGCCGAGCCGGGCGGCGAACCGCACCGCCACCTCCCCGACCGTGGGGAACTGCTCGAAGCGCAGCCAGAGGTTGACGTCCCAGGCGGTCAGGGCCTGCCACAGCCCCAGCGCGGCGACCAGGGAGAGCGCGCGCCGGATCACCGCACCAGCCCCCGCGCCCCCGCGTAGTCGACGGTCCGGGCGCCGGGGTGCGCCGCGACGTACGCGGCCGCGCCCGCGGCGGTGACGAACGCGACCGGCGTCTTCCCGTCGGCCACCCACACCGCCCGGTCCGCGAACCAGCGGGTGCCGGTGGTGGCGTCGGGCACGTACGCCGCCCGGACCTTGTCCTCGCCGGTCTTCTCCAGGTCGGCGAGGAGCGCGGCCGTGGTGTCGTACGTACGGGTGGCGGACTCGCCCTTCACCCACAGCTCGGCCTTGGCGGCGGGCGGCGCGAGTGCGGGCCGCCCGGCGGAGGCGCGGGCCAGCGGCGCCGGGTCGACGAAGGCGTCCACGTCCACCCCGGTCACCAGCTTCGCGGACTTCAGCACCGGGACGTCCTCCTTGAGCGCGGCCAGGAGCTCGGGCCGCAGCGCGGGGTCGAAGGTCGCGATGCCGGCGGCGCCGTTGTAGAGGTAGACCACCTCTGCCGGCAGGCCGGTTGCCTCCGCGACGGTCTCCGCGGCCCGGACCGGGTGGGCGCGCAGGTGGTCGGTGGCCTTCAGCTGGGCCTTCAGGAAGGCGTCCAGCAGCGCGGGCCGCTTCTTCGCGAAGTCCTCGCGGACCGTGACGCCGTGGAAGGTGGCCAGGTTCAGTTCGGCGCCGTCGTACAGCGGCCGGACCTTGTTCTGGAAGGCGAGCAGTCCCGGCCAGGCCACGAACTGCGAGAGCGCGTCGGCGCTGCCGGCCTGGAGGGCCGAAGCGCCCACCGCGGGCTGCTGGTTGAGCTTCCTGATGTCCTTCGCGGGGTCGAGTCCGGCGCGCTGGAGTGCCCGTACGAGCGTCCCGTCGGCGGCCGAGCCGACCGAGGTGGAGACCCGCTTGCCCTTGAGGTCGGCGAGGGTCTTCGCGGTGGAGGAGGGCGGCACCACCACGGTGTTGAGGCCGCCGCGCAGGTTGTAGCCGGTGACGGAGACCAGGTGGGTGGGCCGGTTCAGCTGCTTGCCGCGGGCCGCGTTGATCAGCAGCGGGAAGTCGCCCATCGAGCCGATGTCGATCTTCCCGGCGGTCATCTGCGCGGTGATGGGCGCGCCGGTGGCGTAGTCCTGCCAGGCGACCTCGTACCTGACCCCGTCCTTCTTCCCGAGCGCGGCCAGCTCCTGCTCGAAGTAGCCGAGGGAGCGCAGCAGGGTGCCGGCGGTGACCGTGTTGATCGTCTTGGACTGGTAGCCGACCGTCACGGTGACGGTGCCGCCGGAGCCCTTCGCGTCGCCCTCACCGCCGCACGCGGTGGCGGTCAGGAGGGTCAGCGAGGTGGCCAGGAGCGGGGTGATGAGCTTGTGCCGCATGGGAGTTCGTACCTTTCACCGGAGCAGGTAGGGCATGTTGACGGTCACCGCGCCGGTGGGACACCGGGCCGCGCAGGGGCCGCAGTACCAGCACTCGTCGACGTGCATGTACGCCTTGCCGGTGTCCTCGTGGATGGCCAGCGAGTCGAGCGGACACATGTCGACGCAGAGCGTGCAGCCGTCGATGCACTTGGACTCGTCGACGGTCACGGGCACGTCGGCCCGCTGGGGCGCCAGGGGCATGGCTGTCTCCAGGGAGGGGGGAAGGTGGGGTGGGGCGGTCAGCGGCTGCGGTGCAGCAGGCCGCTCATGGTGATCCGGTCCCCGCGGAAGCGGATGAACTCCAGGTCGACGGGGCGCCCGTCGTCCAGGTGGGTGAGGCGCTCCAGCATCAGGACGGCCGCTCCGCGCGGCGCTTCGAGCACGGCGGCGGAGTGCGCGTCGGCGTTGACGGCCTCCAGGGTGATCTCGGCGGTGCCGAGGGGCCGCCCGGTCAGGGTCTCCAGCAGCCGGAAGACGTCGGTGTTCTCCAGGTCGCAGTCGAGCAGCCCGACGCCGATGTCCATCGGGACGTACGTGAGGTCGAGGGAGAGGGGGAGTCCGCCGAGCCGCCGCAGCCGCTCGATGTAGAGCACGTCGGCGTGCTCGGGCAGGCGCAGCCGCCGTGCCACCGGGCCGGGGGCGGGTACGGGGCCCATGCCGCGGACCTCGTTGCTGACCCTGCCGTGTTCGTGGAGGGTCTCGGCCAGGCCCTGCAGCCGGTCCAGCGCGTGCGGGTACTTCTCGCAGACCACGACGGTGCCCACGCCGGGCTGGCGGGCCACCAGCCCTTCGCCGCGCAGCAGGTCCAGGGCCTGGCGGACGGTGTTGCGGCTGGCGCGGTAGTCGGCGGCGAGCACGTCCTCCAGGGGGAGGGCGCCGCCGGGGAAGGCGCCGGCCAGGATCTGGTGGCGCAGGAGGTCGGCGAGCTGTCGCGCCTGGTCCGCGCGCAGCCGGCGGCGGCGCGCTGCGGCGACCGGGACGGTGTGCTCACGGAGGCGTTCGGCTGGCATGGCAGGGAACGTACCGCCGGGGCCGCGGCAGTGGTGTTGCGGCGGCATTGCGCCACCTGACGGACCATACGTACGGTCCTGACCTGGGGTTTTCCCGGGGTGGCGGAAAGATCCGCCACCCCGGTCACCCCGGAATGCCCACGATGTGGACGGGCCGGGTCCGGCTAGCGGACCACGGCCGGGGTGATGGTGCCGGTGACCTCGCCGAGGCCGATGCGGGTGCCGTCGGCGCCCGGGGCCCAGGCGGTGAGGGTGACGGTGTCGCCGTCCTCCAGGAAGGTGCGCTTGCCCTCGGCCAGTTCGATCGCGTCCCGGCCGTTCCAGGTCAGCTCCAGCAGCGAGCCGCGCTGGTTCACCTCGGGGCCGCTGACGGTGCCGGAGCCGTACACGTCGCCGGTGCGCAGGGAGGCGCCGTTGACCGTCATGTGGGCCAGCTGCTGGGCGGCGGTCCAGTACATGGTGGCGAACGGCGGGTGGGCCACCTCCTGGCCGTTGACCGACACCGTGATGTGCAGGTCGTAGCCGCCCGGCTCGACGGCCGCGTCGTCCACGTACGGCAGGAGCGGGAAGTCGCGCGCCGGGGGCGTCACACGGGCGGCGTCGAGGGCGTCCAGCGGGGTCACCCAGGCCGAGACGGAGGTGGCGAAGGACTTGCCGAGGAACGGGCCGAGCGGCACGTACTCCCAGGCCTGGATGTCGCGCGCGGACCAGTCGTTGAGCAGGAAGAGGCCGAAGACGTGCTCGCGGAAGTCCGCCAGCGCGACCGGCTCGCCCATCGTGGAGGGGGTGCCGACGACGAAGCCGACCTCGGCCTCGATGTCGAGCTTGATGCTCGGGCCGAAGACGGGCGCCGGGTCGGCGGGGGCCTTGCGCTGGCCGGAGGGGCGCACGACGTCGGTGCCGGAGACCACGATGGTGCCCGAACGGCCGTGGTACCCGATGGGCAGATGCTTCCAGTTGGGCGTCAGCGCGTCGCCGTCGGGGCGGAACATCCGGCCGACGTTGGTGGCGTGGTGCTCGCTCGCGTAGAAGTCGACGTAGTCGGCGACCTCGTACGGCAGGTGCAGCGTGACGGCGTCCAGCGGGAACAGCAGGGGCTCGACGGCGGCGCGGTGCGCCGGGTCGGTGACCCACTCGGTGAGCGCGGCGCGCACGGCGGTCCAGGTGGCGCGGCCGGCCGCGAGGAGCGGGTTCAGCGTCGGAGCGCCGAGCAGGGCGGCGTGCGGGGAGCCGAGCGCGGCGGCGACGGCGCCCGCGTCGAGGACGTGCGCGCCGATGCGCACTCCAATGCGCCGGGTGGATTCGTCACCGGTCGAGAACACGCCGTACGGCAGATTGTGCGGACCGAAAGGGTCACCCTCGGGGAGGTCCAGGGGGCTCTGCTCGGGCATGGGGTGCTGCCTCGCTTTCACGCGGTCCGGGGGTGTCCCGGCGTACACAGTGCGGAGCACACGTTACGTGGGGGGCGGACGGTTCGGGAGGCCGGATTCGGGGCCTATTTATATGACTTGTCCATAAGGATCCCGGTGTTGATCCGTATCCTTGACGCCGTGACTTCGGCTCTTCCCTACGCCCTGATCGCCACCGACCTCGACGGCACGCTGCTGCGCGCCGGGGACACCATCTCACCCCGCTCGTACGCGGCGCTCGCGCGGGCGCGCGCCGCCGGCGCCCAGCACATCGTGGTCACCGGGCGCCCCGTCCCTCAGGTGCGGCACGTCCTGGACGGACTGGGGTACGGGGGGCTCGCGGTGTGCGGGCAGGGGGCACAGCTGTACGACGCCGGGGCGGGCCGGATGCTCAGCTCCGTGGCGCTGGACCGGGAGCTGGCGGAGGTGGCCCTCGGCAAGATCGAGGCGGAGATCGGCGAGGTGTACGCGGCCGTCGACCGGGACGGCGTGGACGCGGAGATGGTGATGGCCCCGGGCTACCGGATGGGGCACCGCCCGCACCTCCCGGTGGTCCGGGTCCCGCAGCGGGCGGCGCTGTGGGCCTCGCCGATCACGAAGGTGCTCCTCCAGCACCCCCGGCTGGACGACGACGAACTGACGCGGGTGGCGCGGGGCGTGGTCGGACACATGGTGAACGTGACGATGGCCGGGGAGCACACGGTGGAGCTCCAGCCGCCGGGGGTGACGAAGGCGAGCGGGCTGGCGCTGGCGGCCGGGGCGCTGGGGCTGCCGGCGTCGTCGACGATCGCCTTCGGCGACATGCCGAACGACATCCCGATGTTCGCCTGGGCCGGGCACGGCGTGGCGATGTCCAACGCGCACCCCGAGCTCCGCGCGGTGGCCGACGAAATCACCCTCTCGAACGAGGAGGACGGCATCGCGGTCGTCCTGGAGCGCCTCTTCGCGTAGCGCTCGGCGGGTGCCGGGCCCGTGCCGTTGCTTGCCGGGGGCGCGGTGTGTGTGCCGGGCGCCGTGCCCGTGCCGGGTGCGGGCCGTTGCCGCTGCGCGGAGCCGTTTCCCCACCCCGCCCCTTCCCGAAACCGGGGCTCCGCCCCCGGACCCCGCGCCTCAAACGCCGGCGAGGCTGAATACAGCCGTATTCAGCCCCTCCGGCGTTTGAGGAGCGGGGGTCCGGGGGCGGAGCCCCCGAAAGGGTCCGGGCGAAGCCCGGGGAACGGAGGAAGGGCGGGTAGGGGACTCGCCCCGCAGGGCAACGGCCCGCACCCGGCACGGGACCGGCGCCCGGCACGGGCACGGCGCCCGGCACGGGACCGGCGCCCGGCACGGGCACGGCGCCCGGCACGGGCACGGCGCCCGGCACGGGCACGGCGCGGGACCGAGCGGCCCGGCGGGGGCGGGGTCAGCCGGCGGTGCGCGGGATACGGCGTTCCCACGTGCGGTGGAAGGCGACCTCCTCGCCCTCCCGGCAGACGACCTCGTTCCGCACGACGAACGACTCCGCGTCGCACTCCGTCGACGACACGGTCGACACCCGCGCGTCCCACCCCGCATCCGCCCGGTGCAGCCGGATCCGCCACTCGGAGCGCGCCCGGGCGGACAGAGGGTCCGCGTCCTGGATCTCGTACACCTCCAGCGCGTCCTCCTCGAACTCCAGGCCGTCCGGGTACACCCGCTTCCCCCCGTACCGCGGGTCCACCTCCAGGCGCCACGCGCCCGCGGCCACGTCCCGCACCACCACCCGCTCCGGCCGCGGCTCGTCCAGCGTCTCCGGGAAGGTCACACCGAGCGGCGGCGCCTGCTCCGGCTCCTCGAAGGCCACGCCCTCCGACGGCGTCCGCGCCCGCACCGGCAGTTCGAGCGAGCTGCCCGCCGGGTCCAGCGTCCACCCGGCCTCCGAACCGGCCCGCGGCCAGATCCACGGCCAGTACGCCGACGACAGCGCGAGCCGGATCCGGTGGCCGGGCGGGAAGCTGTGGCCGATGCCGTTCAGCTCGAAGGCCACCGACTGCACCGAGCCCTTGGGCCAGTCCACGGACCGGTCGCGGCCCTCCCGCGCGCCCAGGTTCAGCGCGCCCCGCGTCACCAGCGTGGAGGACCCGTCCGGGGCCACGTCGCAGACCCGGGCGACGACCTGCCCGTGCGGTACGTCCATCCGCAGCCGGAGCCGGACCACCGGCCGCCCCAGCACGTCCACCGGCCCCTCGTCCACCGCGAACTCGAAGCAGGCCGACTTCGCGTCCTCCTCCCGCTGGTCTGGCGGCAGGTCGGAGGCGTTGCCGAAGGGGAAGAAGCGCCCCGCGTCCAGCCCCGTGTGCTGCGGCGAGGCCACCTGCACCGGCTCGCCCTGCAGCCCGTACCGCACGGGCGCGACGTTCGGGGAGGGCCAGGCCGGGTCGCCCACCCAGCGGCCGTCGAGCCGTTCGTACGTGGTCGCGGGCGGGTGCGAGTCGCTGATCCAGGAGCGCAGCAGCGGCTCGGCGAGCACGCCGGTGTCCTCGCCCTTGAGCCAGTGGTCCCACCACCGCAGGGTCTCCTGGAGGAAGCCGATCGCGGGGCCGGGCGGCAGCCCCCGGTCCGGGTACTGGTGCGACCAGGGGCCGATGATCCCGCGCACCCGGTCGGCCGGCAGGGCCGAGACGAGCCGCAGCACCGTGTCGCGGTAGGGGTCGTGCCAGCCGCCCACCGCCAGCACCGCGGCGCGTACCGCCCCGTAGTCCTCGCAGACGCTGCCGTGCCGCCAGTACGCGTCCCGCGTCTGGTGGGCCAGCCAGGTGTGGACCAGGGGCTCCAGGGACTCCAGCCGGTCCAGCCACCGCTCCCGCCAGCCCTCGCCCGCGTACAGCGGGTCCGGCGGCCGGGCGGCGAAGGCCAGCATGGTCGCCGCCCAGGCGTGCATGTCCACGCCCAGCACCGAGCCGCCCATGTAGTGGACGTCGTTGTCGTAGCGGTCGTCGGTGGAGCAGACCGTCACCACGGCCTTCAGCGCCTCGGGCGCCAGCGCCGCGACCTGCAGGCTGTTGAAGCCGCCCCACGAGATGCCGAACATGCCGACGGCCCCCGTGCACCAGGGCTGGGCCGCCAGCCACTCCACCACCGCGACCCCGTCGGCCAGCTCCCGGGCGTCGTACTCGTCGCCCGGCAGGCCGTCGCTGTTGCCGTGCCCGCGCAGGTCCACCCGGACGGAGGCGTAGCCGTGGCCGGCGTACCAGGGGTGGCGCTGCCAGTCGCGGGGCGCGGTCCAGTCGGTGAGCCGGTACGGCAGGTACTCCAGCAGCACCGGCACGGCCTCGTCCGTCACGGGGCGCCAGATCCGCGCGTACAGCCGGACACCCTCCGGCAGCGGGATCCAGACGTCCTCGCGGGTGGTCTCGTAGGGGAACTCCGTACGGATGGCCACAGGGTCCCTCCGGCGTCAGTGGACGGGGTGCATCGTGCGCCGCAGCCACGGCGCGAGGGCGAGGACGGCCAGGCCGGCGACGATCGCGACGGCGCCGTTGAGGCCGAAGTACACGGGGTGCGAGACGGTGCCGTAGAGCTTGACCACCTGGGCCTGGATGCCGTTGGCGAGGGCCAGCGACAGGAACCACAGGGCCATGGTCTGGTTGGCGAAGGCCTTGGGCGCCAGCTTGGTGGTGGCGGACATGCCCGAGGTCTCCAGCAGTACGTCGCCCAGGCCGAGCAGCAGGTACGAGCCGACGATCCACCACGCGGCCATCCGGTACGCGTCGTCCCCGTGCCCGGAGGTCGGCACGACCATCAGCAGGAAGGACAGGCCGCCCAGCAGCACCCCGATGGCGATCTTGTTGGAGGCGTGCGGCTGGCGGTGGCCCATCCGGGCCCACACGGCGGCCACGACCGGGGCCAGCGCCACCTCGAACGCGCCGAGCGCGGAGGCGTACCAGCTCGCGGGGAAGTCGAAGCCGAGGATGGTGGTCCTGGCGTTCGTCGAGGCCAGCAGCATCATCGTCGAGTACGCCTGGAAGAGGATGAAGTTGAAGGCCACGGAGGCGAGGAAGAGCACCACGTACGGGCGGAGCCGGCCGCGCTCCGCGGCGGTCACCCGCGGGCTGCGGAACATCACCGCGAAGTAGACGGCCGGGGCGATCACCGAGACCAGGGTGAGCAGGTCCACGAACCGGTCCATGGTGAGCCAACCGGCGGCCGCCAGCATCCCGCAGAGCACCGCGGCCGCGACCGGCCCGCCGACGATCAGACGCACCGTGCGCCGCATGGCGTCGGGGGCCGGCGGGAACTCGGCGGCGTGCGTGCGCCCGGCGAGGTGGCGGCGGCCCGCGACGTACTGGATCAGGCCGGCCGTCATGCCGATGGCGGCGGCCGAGAAGCCCCAGTGCCAGCCCTGGTGCTCGCCCAGCCAGCCGGTGATCAGCGGGCCGGCGAAGGCGCCGATGTTGATGCCCGTGTAGTAGAGGGCGAAGCCGGCGTCGCGCCGGTCGTCGTCCGTCCGGTAGAGCTTGCCCACCATGCCGGCGACGTTCGGCTTGAGCAGGCCGGTGCCGGCGCTGATCAGGCCCAGGCCGGCCCAGGTCATCGCGGTGGTGGGGACGGCCATGGCGTAGTGGCCGCAGGCGATCAGGATGCCGCCCCACAGCACGGCCCGGTACGAGCCGAGGATCCGGTCGGCGAGCCAGCCGCCGGCCACCGACACGAGGTACACCATGGTCCCGTAGGCCGCCGAGACGGAGGCGGCCGTGCCCGGGTCCATGCCGAGGCCGCCGTTCGCCACGGTGTCGGCGAAGTACAGGACGAGGATCGCCTGCATGCCCAGGAACGAGAAGCGCTCCCAGACCTCCAGTCCGGACAGCGTGGCGAGCCCCCGCGGGTGGCCCAGGAAGGCGTGGTCGTCGCCCGGCGGGGGCTGGTCGGCGGCGGGGTTCCGGCCGCCGGGTTCGTTGGGCTCGGTATCGGTGACAGTGTTAGACAAAACGGATTCTCCGGGTCGTATCAGCTGCTCTAGAACATACCGGCGCTGATCGGGCGCTGCGCGGGGGCTGGAGCACGGCCGCTCTCCGAGATCGAAAACGGACCGGATACGCTGACTTGAGTGATGGCAGCGACACATCGACAAACCGTGTGAGTCAGCAGACAGGAGTACCCCTCGTGACCGTCGTCGGGCCGTTCGGACTGAGCGTGCGGGACCAGGCTCTTGAGACCGATGTCCAGGCCGGACTGGCGGCCGTCGAGGAGGGTCTGCTCGAAGCCACCAAGAGTGACGTCCCCTTCATCACCGAGGCCGCGCAGCACCTGGTGCGCGCCGGTGGCAAGCGTTTCCGCCCGCTGCTCGTGATGCTCGCCGCGCAGTTCGGGGACCCGCACACGCCGCGGATCGTGCCGTCCGCCGTGGTGGTGGAGCTCACGCACCTGGCCACGCTGTACCACGACGACGTCATGGACGAGGCGGACGTGCGCCGTGGCGTGCCCAGCGCGAACGCCCGCTGGGGCAACTCGGTGGCCGTCCTGACGGGTGACTTCCTCTTCGCCCGCGCCTCGCACATCCTGGCCGACCTCGGCCCCGAGGCCGTCCGCATCCAGGCCGAGGCCTTCGAGCGGCTGGTGACCGGCCAGATCCTGGAGACCGCGGGCCCGCGCGACGGCCGGGACCCGGTCGAGCACTACCTGGAGGTCATGGCCGGCAAGACGGGTTCGCTCGTCGCGGTGTCCTGCCGCTTCGGCGCGATGATGTCCGGCGCCGAAGAGAGCGTCGTCGACATCCTCACCCAGTACGGCGAGCGCCTCGGCCTCGCCTTCCAGCTGGCCGACGACGTGCTGGACGTGGCCTCCGACTCCCACGAGTCCGGCAAGACCCCGGGTACGGACCTGCGCGAGGGCATCCCGACGCTGCCCGTGCTCCGGCTGCGCGAGCTGGCGGCCCGCGACGGCCGGCCGGAGGACCTGGACCTCGTGGCGCTGCTGGACAGCGACCTCACCGACGACGCCCGGCACGCCGAGGCGCTGGCCCGGCTGCGGGTGCACCCGGCGCTGGAGCAGGCCCGCCGCGACACCATCCGGTACGCGGAGGAGGCGCGGTCCACGCTGGCGCCGCTGCCCGAGTGCTTCGCCAAGGCCGCGCTCCAGGAGCTGTGCGACGCGGTCGTCCACCGCGCGGGCTGAGTCCGGCGGGTGCGACCTCCGGCCCCCCGTCCCCTACGGGATGGGGGAGGCGGCGCCCTTTTGTGTCATCCCTGCGTAGTACGCGGAGTTGAATCCGTGGTCTGACGCTCCGGCGGCTCCCGTTTGGTCAGATGGATGCACCATCCCCACCACATCGGGTGACACGGAGGCAGGACGAAGATGGCACCGAACGTAAGCGGAAACCCCGAGGGCGCTCAGGCCGAAGAGGCCGCGGACCTCCGGGCGGGCCGCCGCAAGGCCGCCCGGTACGTCGTACCGGTAGCGGTGGCGGGCGTGGCCGCCGCGACGATCGGGCTGGTCCCGGCGCTCGCGGCCAACGGCAGCCCCGATCTGCCGAAGATCTCGGCACAGGAGCTCATCGAGAAGATCGCCGCGTCGGACACGCAGCAGCTGTCCGGCACGGCCAAGGTCAGCACCGACCTCGGACTGCCGTCCTTCGCGGACGGCCTGCTCGGCGGCGCGCTGGGCGGCGGGGGCGGCGCCGGCGGCTCGGCGAACCCGGAGGACCGGCTCGCCGAGCTGGTCACCGGCACCCACACCTTCAAGGTCGCGGCCGACGGCCCGGACCGCCAGAAGCTCACCTTCGTGGACGGCCCGGACGAGTACAGCCTCATCCACAACGGCAAGGACGTGTGGGGCTACGACAGCAAGTCCAACCAGGTCTTCCACGACACCGAGGAGGCGCACGAGGGCGGCCCGCGCCACAAGACGGCCGACCGCGTGCCCGCCACCCCGAAGGAGATCGCCCAGGAGGCGCTGAAGGCGGCCGGTCCGACGACCGACGTCAGCGTGGGCGACACCGCGCAGGTCGCCGGCCGGGACGCGTACCAGCTGGTCCTCACGCCCAAGCAGAGCGGCTCCACGATCGGCTCGGTCAAGATCGCGGTGGACGGGAAGAACGGCACCCCGCTGCGCGTCCAGGTGATCTCCAGCGAGGGCGGCAAGCCGATCCTCGACGCGGGCTTCACCAAGGTCGACTTCTCGAAGCCGGCCGCGGACACCTTCTCCTTCGCCCCGCCCAAGGGCGCCAAGGTGACCGAGGGCAAGGACGCCGAGAAGGACTTCGGCAAGGGCGGCAGGAACGGCCACGAAGAGGCGCTCAAGCAGCTGGAGTCGCTGCCGGGCCTCGGCGGCCTGACGGAGGGTCTGGCCGGCGGCGCCGGTGCCGGGGGCGGCGAGACGAAGGTCATCGGCGAGGGCTGGGCCACGATCGCGGAGATCAGCGTCCCGGGCGGCAAGGGCCTGAACGCGGTCAAGGGCGAGAAGGACGTCCCGAAGCAGGCCCAGACCTTCCTCGACTCCATCGGCGACAAGGTCTCCGGGAAGTTCGGCGAGGGCCGGATCCTGTCGACCCGCGTGGTCAACGCGCTCGTGACCGACAACGGCAAGGTGTACGTCGGCGCGGTCACCAAGGACGCGCTGCTGAAGGCGGCCAACGCCGCCAAGTAGCCGGGCGCCGCGCGGAGTCCGGCGCCGGCGAGCGGTGCGGCGCCGGCCCGTGGCGGGGCCGTCACGGAGACGGTGCGGGGTGGCCCGGGACGTGTGTCCCGGGCCACCCCTCGCCCGTTCCGGTGTCCCGTACAGCGCCGTCGCTGTACGGTTGACGGCATGTCGAGACACGTCACCATCCGCCTGGACGAGGAGTTCCACGACCGCCTCAAGGCGCGGGCGGCGGCCCTGGGGACGACCGTCACCGCGCTGATCACCGAGGTCACCGAGCGCGAACTGGACCAGGACCGGCGCGATTTCCTGGCCGGGATCGAGGAGTTCGCCGACCACTGGGGCTACTTCCAGAAGCGGTTCGGCACTTGAAGATCACCGAGGAGTGGGCCTGGACGGCACTGGCCCACCACCTGCCCTCCGACCCGGCGGTCTGGGACCCCTCGGGCGTGGTGGCCGCGGTGGCCCGCCACCAGAGCGACCTGGTGCTGCTGCCGGACGCGCCGCCCCCCGACATCGCCTGGCGGGCCGCCGCGTTCCTGCACACGCTGGCCGTGTGCCCGGCCCTGGAATCGCCGATGAACGAGTTCTACGCCGCCGCCGCGACCCGCTCGTACCTGCGGGTGGCCGGGGCGGACCGGCTCCCCTCGCCCGAACTCCTCGGCGACCTGGTCGAGGCGGCCAAGCTGGGGAAGGCCGACATCGCGGCCGTCGCGGACGAACTCCGCTCACGCATCGAACCCGCTCCCGTGGAACTCTGACCACGGGAGCGGGTTCGTTTCCTCAGCCTCGGTGGGCGGTCATCGGCGGCCGGCTCAGAAGGTGATCTTCCAGCTGTTGATGTAGCCGATGTCCTGGGCGGCGGCGTCACGCACCCGCAGGTTCCAGACACCGTTCGCGACCTCGCTGGAGGCGTTGACGGTGTAGCTCTGGACGAGGTTGTCGGCGCTGCCGCCGCTGCGGTTGTGCAGGTTGTAGACCGAGCCGTCCGGGGCCACCAGGTCCACGATCAGGTCACCGCGGTAGGTGTGGACGATGTTCACGTCCACCTTGGTGGTGGCCGGCGCGTTGCCCGTGACGCCGGAGACCGTGATCGGCGAGTTCACCGCGGCCGCGGGGTAGTCCGGGATGTTGACGTCCGTGGTGCTCTCGAAGGACGGGCCGGGCGGGACCGGGGTCGAGGCGCCCAGGTTCCAGATCGCGTAGGCGACGGCGTCGCTGTTCCGGTCGAGCGCGGTGTCGTTGATGTTCGACGTCGTGTCGCAGGAGGAGTGGTAGCAGCGGTCGAACGCCTGCCCGGCCGTGCCGCCCCACTTCTGCGCCTGGGCGCTGGTCTTGGTGTTGCTGGCGCCCGTGAAGAGGCCGCCCACGGCTATGCCCACGTTCTTGAACGACGCGTGGTCGGACCGGCCGTCGCCCTCGGTCTCTATCTCCGTCGGCACGCCGATGCCCGCGAAGTAGGTCTTGAAGGTCTGCTCGATCGTGGGGTCGTCGTCGTAGACGAAGTAGCCCGGGTTCGGCGAGCCGATCATGTCGAAGTTCAGGTAGCCCGAGATCTTCGCGCGCTCGGTGCCGGGCAGCTGGTTCACGTAGTACTTCGACCCGACCAGGCCCAGCTCCTCCGCGCCCCACCAGCCGAAGCGGAGGTGCTTGGTGGGCTGGAGCCCGGCCCGGGAGACGGCCAGCGCGGTCTCCAGGACGGCCGCGGAGCCCGAGCCGTTGTCGTTGATGCCGGGACCCGAGCTGACCGAGTCGAGGTGCGAGCCGGCCATCAGGACCGAGTTCGGGTCGCCGCCGGGCCAGTCGGCGATCAGGTTGTAGCCCGTGGCGCCGCTGGAGGTGAAGGTCTGCAGCGTGGTGGTGTAGCCGGCGGCGTCGAGCTTGGCCTTCACGTAGTCGATCGAGGCCTTGTAGCCGGTGCGCCCGTGCGCGCGGTTGCCGCCGTTGTTCGTCGCGATCGTCTGGAGCTGGGACAGGTGCGCCTTGACGTTCGCGAGGGGGATGTCCGGCGGGGTCGGCGCTTCGGCCACGGCCGCGGGGGCGGCGAGCGCGGCGGGGGCGGTGGAGGCGAACAGGCCCGCGACCGCGAGTGCGGTCACGGCGGCCAGCCGCCGGGGGACGGAGAGGCTCATGTGGGGGCTCCGGTATTCCGAACGGGGACAGAACGGAACGTGCGAGGTCAGTGCAGTGGAGCGGCTCGAGCGGCAAGAGCTGTCCTGGCGGCAGCAGCTGTTCGAGCTGGTGGAGCGACCGTGCGTGCCTGATGTTCAGCGAGAGCCTGACTCTCCGTCAAGAGCATTATTCGGTCAGGTGTGTTCGTCATACGGACAAGCGCCCGTACGGAAGTCCGTACGGGCGCCTGCGCGTGTGAGTCTGGTGGGTTCGGCGGTTACGAAGGGGACGCGGCCTCCCGCACCGGCGCGGCCGGCGCCGGCTCCGCCGTACGCCGCGCCGGCTCGGCCCTCGTGCGGCGCGCGGTGCGCAGCGCGTCCCAGGTCAGCAGCACCAGCGCGGCCCACACCAGCGCGAAGCCGGCCCACCGCTCGGGCGGCATGGCCTCGTGGAAGTACAGGACGCCGAGTGCGAACTGGAAGACGGGCGCGAGGTACTGCAGCATCCCCAGCGTGGAGAGCGGCACCCGGATCGCGGCGGCGCCGAAGCAGACCAGCGGTACGGCGGTCACGACACCGGTCGCGGCGAGCAGGGCCGCGTGGCCCGCGCCCTCGGTGCCGAAGGTGGACTGCCCCGCGGAGCCGAGCCAGAGCAGGTAGCCGAGGGCGGGCAGGAACTGGATGGCGGTCTCCGCCGCGAGGGACTCCAGTCCGCCGAGGTTGACCTTCTTCTTGATCAGGCCGTACGTGCCGAAGGAGAAGGCCAGCGTCAGCGCGATCCAGGGCGGCCGCCCGTACCCGATGGCGAGCACCAGCACCGCGGCGAAGCCGATGCCGACCGCCACCCACTGCAGCGGCCGCAGCCGCTCGCCCAGCAGCAGCACGCCCATGGCGATCACGACGAGGGGGTTGGCGAAGTAGCCGAGCGAGGCCTCGACGACGTGGTCGTTGTTGACCGCCCAGATGTAGACGCCCCAGTTCACCGTGATCACGGTGGCCGCGACTGCGGTCAGCGCCAGCCGGCGAGGCCGACGCACCAGCTCGCGTATCCAGCCCCAGCGGCGCAGGGCCAGCAGGGCCACGCCCACCACGGCCAGGGACCACACCATCCGGTGCGCGAGGATCTCGACCGCGCCGGACGGCTTCAGCAGCGGCCAGAAGAGGGGGACCAGGCCCCACATGCCGTAGGCGCCGAACCCGTACAGCAGCCCCGTCCGCTGCTCACTGCGTACCTTCACGGACCCTCCAGAGCTGCTGTACGCCAACCTCTCGACGGTAGCTTTCGGACACCCCTCGTGTCATGCCCGTAAATACGTGACGCTCGTGACCGTATTCCGGACGCAGCCCGGCCCGGACGGCTCCGGACCGGGCTGATCAGGGATGGAAGGCCAGGTCAGGCCAGGGCCCGGGAGATGGCCTCGGCCACCGGTGTCGTCGGACGCCCGATCAGCCGGCGCAGGTCCCCGCCGGTTCCGGCCAGGGCGCCGCGCGAGATCGCGGCGTCGACGTCGACCAGGACCGCGGCGAAGCCCTCCGGCAGCCCGGCGCCCTTGAGGACCTCCAGGTGTGCGGCGGCCGGCACGTCGGAGTGGACGACCGCCCGGCCCGACTGGGCCGCGACCTCGGCGGCGTACTCGGCCAGGCTCCAGGCGTGGTCGCCGCTCAGCTCGTACACGGCGTTCAGGTGCCCCTCGCCGGTCAGGACGGCGGCGGCCGCGGCGGCGTAGTCGGCCCGGGCGGCGGAGGCGATCCGGCCGTCCCCGGCGCTGCCCACGACCGCGCCGTGCTCCAGGACCGCGCCCAGGTTGGCGGTGTAGTTCTCGTGGTACCAGCCGTTGCGCAGGAAGGTGTAGGGCAGGCCCGAGGCGAGGATCGCCGTCTCGGTCTCCTTGTGCTCGGCGGCCAGCTCGAAGTCCGCCTCGGGCCCGCCGAGGATCCCGGTGTACGCGAGCTGCGCGACGCCCGCGGCCCGGGCGGCCTCGATCACCGCGGTGTGCTGAGCGACGCGGCGGCCGATCTCGTTGCCGGAGATCAGCAGGACGCGGTCGCCGGCGCGGAAGGCGCCGGCCAGGCTCTCGGGCCGGTCGTAGTCGGCCACCCGCAGCTCCACGCCGCGGGCGGCCAGGCCGGCGGCCTTGGCCTCGTCGCGGACGACGGCGGCGATCTCGCCGGCCGGCACCCGGTCCAGCAGCTCGTCGATGACGAGGCGGCCAAGTGCTCCGGTGGCTCCGGTGACGACGATGCTCATGGGGGCGCTCCTTCGGTGCGGCGGGGACGTGCCGGTTGCGATGAGCACTACCTTACAGAAAGCGCTAACTTTTCGAAAGTGCATCCCGGGATCGGACATGCGGAAGCCCGGGCCTCCCGAAGGGGGCCCGGGCTTCCGCCGGTACGGTGCGCCGCTGGGCTAGCCCACGACCGTCCAGGTGTCGTTGCCGGTCAGGAGCGCACCCAGGTCGCCCTTGCCGCGCTGCTCGATGGCGTCGTCGAGCTGGTCCGCCATCTGGGTGTCGTACACCGGCCGCGCCACGCTGCGGAACACGCCGATCGGCGTCTGGTGCAGGGTGTCGGGGTCGGCCAGCCGGGAGAGCGCGAAGGCCGTGGTCGGCGACGCGGAGTGAGCGTCGTGGACCAGGACCGAGCCCTCGTTCTCCGGGGTCACCTCGACCACCTTCAGGTCACCGGTCGCAGGGTCGCGGACGACGCCCTTGTGGTTGTCGGCCCCGAAGCGGATCGGCTGCCCGTGCTCCAGCCGGATCACGGCCTCCTGTGCCTGGTCCTTGTCCTTCAGGACCTCGAAGGCGCCGTCGTTGAAGATGTTGCAGTTCTGGTAGATCTCCACCAGCGCCGTGCCGTTGTGCTCGGCCGCCGCGCGCAGCACCTCGGTGAGGTGCTTGCGGTCGGAGTCGACGGTCCGGGCCACGAAGGAGGCCTCGGCGCCGATCGCCAGCGACACCGGGTTGAACGGCGCGTCCAGCGATCCCATCGGCGTGGACTTGGTGATCTTGCCGATCTCGGAGGTGGGGCTGTACTGGCCCTTGGTCAGACCGTAGATCCGGTTGTTGAACAGCAGGATCTTGAGGTTGACGTTCCGCCGCAGGGCGTGGATCAGGTGGTTGCCGCCGATCGACAGCGCGTCGCCGTCACCCGTGACCACCCACACGCTCAGGTCCCGGCGCGAGGACGCCAGGCCCGTCGCGATGGCCGGGGCGCGGCCGTGGATGGAGTGCATCCCGTACGTGTTCATGTAGTACGGGAAGCGCGAGGAGCAGCCGATGCCGGAGACGAAGACGATGTTCTCCTTCGCCAGGCCGAGCTCGGGCATGAAGCCCTGTACGGCGGCGAGCACCGCGTAGTCACCGCAGCCGGGGCACCAGCGGACCTCCTGGTCCGACTTGAAGTCCTTCATGGACTGCTTGGCCTCGGCCTTGGGGACCAGGGAGAGCAGGGAGTGGGCCGTCGTCTCAGTCATTGATGGCCTCCTTGAGGACCTTCGCGAGCTGCTCCGCCTTGAAGGGCATGCCGTTGACCTGGTTGTACGACTGGGCGTCGACCAGGTACTTCGCCCTCAGCAGCATCGCGAGCTGTCCGAGGTTCATCTCGGGCACCACTACCTTGTCGTAACGCTTCAGGACCTCGCCCAGATTCCTGGGGAAGGGGTTCAGGTGGCGCAGGTGGGCCTGGGCGATCGGGACGCCGGCGATCCGCAGCCGCCGTACCGCTGCCGTGATCGGGCCGTACGTGGAGCCCCAGCCGATGACCAGGGTCCCCGCGCCGTCCGGGTCGTCCACCTCCAGGTCGGGCACCTCGATGCCGTCGATCTTGGCCTGGCGGGTGCGGACCATGAAGTCGTGGTTGGCCGGGTCGTACGAGATGTTGCCCGTGCCGTCCTGCTTCTCGATGCCGCCGATCCGGTGCTCCAGCCCGGGGGTGCCGGGGACCGCCCACGGGCGGGCCAGCGTCTCGGGGTCGCGCTTGTACGGCCAGAAGACCTCGGTGCCGTCGGCCAGCGTGTGGTTCGGGCCGGTGGCGAACCGCGTCCGCAGGTCGGGCAGCTCCTCCACGTCCGGGACCCGCCAGGGCTCGGAGCCGTTGGCCAGGTAGCCGTCGGACAGGAGGAAGACCGGCGTGCGGTACGTGAGCGCGATCCGCGCCGCGTCGAGGGCGGCGTCGAAGCAGTCCGCGGGGGTCCGGGGGGCCACGATCGGGACCGGGGCCTCGCCGTTGCGGCCGTACATCGCCTGGAGCAGGTCGGCCTGCTCGGTCTTGGTGGGCAGGCCGGTGGACGGGCCGCCGCGCTGGATGTCGACGATCAGCAGCGGCAGCTCCAGGGAGACCGCCAGGCCGATCGTCTCCGACTTCAGCGCGACACCCGGCCCGGAGGTGGTGGTCACGGCCAGCGCGCCGCCGAAGGCCGCGCCCAGGGCCGCGCCGATGCCCGCGATCTCGTCCTCGGCCTGGAAGGTCCGCACGCCGAAGTTCTTGTGCTTGCTCAGCTCGTGCAGGATGTCCGAGGCCGGCGTGATCGGGTACGAGCCCAGGTAGAGCGGCAGGTCGGCCTGCTGGGAGGCGGCGACCAGGCCGTACGAGAGGGCCAGGTTCCCGGAGATGTTCCGGTAGGTGCCGGGCGGGAAGGCCCGGGTGGCCGGCGCCACCTCGTAGGAGACGGCGAAGTCCTCCGTGGTCTCGCCGAAGTTCCAGCCGGCCCGGAAGGCGGCCACGTTCGCCTCGGCGATGTCGGGCTTCTTGGCGAACTTCTGCCGCAGGAAGTTCTCCGTGCCCTCGGTGGGCCGGTGGTACATCCAGCTCAGCAGGCCCAGCGCGAACATGTTCTTGCTGCGCTCGGCCTCCTTGCGGGAGAGCCCGAAGTCCTTCAGGGCCTCGACCGTCAGGGTGGTCAGCGGTACCGGGTGGACGCTGTACGCGTCGAGCGAGCCGTCTTCCAGCGGCGAGGTCTCGTAGCCGACCTTGGCCATCGGGCGCTTGGTGAACTCATCGGTGTTGATGATGATCTCCGCGCCGCGCGGCACGTCGCCGATGTTCGCCTTGAGCGCCGCCGGGTTCATCGCCACCAGGACGTTCGGGGCGTCGCCCGGCGTCAGGATGTCGTGGTCGGCGAAATGCAGCTGGAAAGAGGAAACGCCCGGCAGGGTGCCTGCGGGCGCGCGGATTTCTGCGGGGAAGTTCGGAAGCGTCGAAAGATCGTTGCCGAAGGACGCCGTCTCGGAGGTGAAACGGTCACCCGTCAGCTGCATGCCGTCACCCGAGTCACCCGCGAAACGGATGATCACGCGGTCGAGCTTGCGGACTTCCTTTTCGCCCTGCGCCGCCGTGCCGCCGGCGTCCGCGGGCGTGCGCTGCTCCCCGACGACGGCCTCATCGGCCCCGTCGGCCTGCTCGGCTGGGCTACTGACCTGGCTGGTCACTGAACTGGACCTCCTTCGAGGCGTGAGCGTCCCAAGGCCAACCCTACGTCGGTAAGGGTGCCCTTCCTGGGGCCTCTCATATGCTGGACGCAGAAATGAGACGCCATCCGTGTGAGACGGCTTGCCATGGGCGGATATTCCGGCTTCCGGCTAGCTGACAGAGTGTCAGGTAGTCAGGAATTCAGGTAGGTGAGAACGGCGAGGACCCGCCGGTGATCCCCGTCACTCGGCGACAGGCCGAGCTTCATGAAGATGTTGCTGACGTGCTTCTCCACCGCGCCGTCGCTGACGACCAGCTGCCTGGCGATCGCGGAGTTCGTCCGGCCCTCGGCCATCAGGCCCAGCACCTCGCGCTCCCGCGGGGTCAGCCCCGCCAGTACGTCCTGCTTGCGGCTGCGGCCCAGCAGCTGGGCGACGACCTCGGGGTCGAGGGCGGTACCGCCCCGCGCCACGCGGACCACGGCGTCCACGAACTCTCGTACCTCGGCTACCCGGTCCTTGAGCAGGTAGCCGACCCCGGTGCTGGACCCGGCCAGCAGTTCCGTGGCGTACTGCTCCTCCACGTACTGCGACAGGACCAGCACGCCTATGCCGGGGTGGTCGCGGCGCAGCCGTACGGCGGCCCGCACGCCCTCGTCGGTGTGCGTGGGCGGCATCCGCACGTCGGCGACCACCACGTCCGGCAGGCCGTCCTCGGCCGCGAGGTCCGCGACCGTCTTGAGCAGGGCCTCCGCGTCCCCGACGCCCGCCACGACGTCGTGCCCCCGATCGGTCAGCAGCCGGGTCAGGCCCTCACGCAGCAGCACTGAATCCTCGGCGATGACCACCCGCACCCTGTCCTGCTCCACGTCTCAACCGCTCCCGCGTTCGCTCGTGCCGTATCCGGCGTGCCGTGTCCGGCGGTACGAGCCAAGCATCGCAGTCTCGTGGGTGGGTTGAGGCCAGCCGGGGCACCCGGCGGGGTGCGGGTTTTCGCTTTTCATGGATCTGCAACGGTGCCGCTGCGCGGCGGCCGGGGGCGGAGGCCGACCCTCCGCCCCTGCGGCGGGTCAGCCCCGCCAGGGGAGCTCGGCCGTGACCGTCGTACCGCCGCCCTCCGGCGAATCGACGACCAGCACGCCGTCCACCGCGTCCAGCCGCTCCGCCAGCCCCGCGAGCCCGCCGCCCGCGCCGGCCCGGGCCCCGCCCGTACCGTCGTCGGCCACCTGGAGCAGCAGCCGGTCGCCCGAGCGCCACACGTCCACGCTCGCCGTGTGGGCCCGGGCGTGCTTGCTGACGTTCTGCAGCAGCTCGGAGACCGTGAAGTACGCGATGCCCTCGATCGCCGGAGCCGGCCGGCCGGGCAGGTCCACCCGCACCCGGACCGGCACGGTGCAGCGGGCGGCCACCGACGAGAGCGCGGCGTCCAGGCCCCGGTCGGTGAGGACCGCCGGGTGGATCCCGCGGGCCAGGTCCCGCAGCTCCTGGAGGGCGATCTTCACCTCGCCGTGCGCCTCGTCGACCATCCGCGCCGCGGCATCCGGGTCCTCGGCCAGCTTCTCCCTGGCCAGGCCCAGGTCCATGGCCAGCGCGACGAGCCGGGCCTGGGCGCCGTCGTGCAGGTCCCGCTCGATGCGCCGCAGGTCGGCGGCGGCGGTGTCGACCACCACGCCCCGGTCCGACTCCAGCTCGGTCACCCGCGTGGCCAGCCGGGACGGGCCGAGCAGTCCGGCCACCAGCACCCGGTCGACGGTGGTCAGACCGCGCACCACCCAGGGCGTGACCAGCACGAGCACGACGCCGATCACGGACGCGCCGGCGATCCGGAGGGGGCTGTCCAGGTAGACGCCGTCGCCGTGGCCGTCGCCGTAGAGCTGGAGGCCGGGCTGGTCGGTGAAGGCGGGGAAGACCCAGTACCAGGCGGGGTACAGCGCCATCGACCAGCCGTAGGCCATCAGCGTCAGGGCCACGCAGAAGGAGAAGACCGCCCAGGGGAAGTGGATCACCATGTAGAGGGCGTGGCGCCAGTTCGCACCGCTCTTGAGCATCGCGCCCATCCAGGAGAGCGCCCCCGCCTTGCGCCGCGGCTCCGGCTCCGGGTCGGCGACTTCCCGGCCCAGCATGGTCCGCGCCCGGGCCCGCTCGACGGCCCCGAAGCCCCGGAAGACCCCGAGGGAGGCGGCGAGCAGCGGGACGCCGAGGAAGGTCACCAGCAGGCCGGCGCCCGCGGAGAGCAACGTGACGGCCACGCAGAAGTACAGGGTGGCGAACGGGAAGCCGATCATGATGTACCCGAACTCGCGCCAGGTGCGCCCCTCGAAGGGGGCGGTCAGCAGGGCGGGCCGCCGGGGCCGCCGCTGGTCGATGTCCATGGGAACCATCCGTCCTGTCGTGTCCGGCCCGTCCCGGCCCGCCGGGCCGCCGCTGCCGCCGCTTCCGTTCGTACCCCCAGCCTCGTCGGCGGGGCCCCGCCGGGACCATGCGGCGGGTCGGTCTCCTCGACGGGGGGTTAACCCCACCCCCGTGTGGCGCGCGCCGGGCGCCGCGGGGGCGCCGGGGCGTACGGGGACGGGCGCGCCCGGTCCGTACCGGCCGCGCCCGTCCGTCCCCGTACCGACCCGGTCAGTGCACCCGGTCCCGCCACGGCAGCTCCGCCGTGACCGTCGTACCGGCGCCCTCGGGGGAGTCCACGACGAAGACGCCGTCCACTGCGCCCAGCCGCTCCGCCAGCCCGGCGAGCCCGCTGCCCCGGTCCTGCCGCGCCCCGCCCGCGCCGTCGTCGGTGACCCGCAGCAGCAGCCGGTTCCCCGAGCGCCACACCTCGACGCCCGCCGTGCGGGCCCGGGCGTGCTTGCTGACGTTCTGCAGCAGCTCGGAGACCGTGAAGTACGCGATGCCCTCGATCGCCTCCGCGGGACGGGCCGGCAGGTCCACCGACACCTTCACCGGCACGGTGCAGCGGGCGGCCACGGAGGAGAGCGCGGCGTCGAGACCCCGGTCGGTGAGGACCGCCGGGTGGATCCCGCGGGCCAGGTCCCGCAGCTCCTGCAGGGCCAGCTTCACCTCGCCGTGCGCCTCGTCCACCATCACCGCGGCCGCGTCCGGGTCCTCCAGCAGCTTCTCCTTGGCCAGGCCCAGCCCCATCGCCAGCGCGACGAGCCGGGCCTGGGCGCCGTCGTGCAGGTCCCGCTCGATGCGCCGCAGGTCGGCGGCGGCCGTGTCGACCACCACGCCCCGGTCCGACTCCAGCTCGGCGATGCGCCGCTCCAGCTCGTCGGAGGGCGAGAGCAGCCCCCGCACCATCGCGCGGTCCGCGTTCGTCAGCGCCCGGGCGACGTACGGCAGCACCGGCCACAGCACGAACAGCCCGATCAGCGTGACGGAGAAGGTCAGCACGCCCCACGGCAGCCGGATGGCGCCGTACAGCACGCTCCGCCAGCCGACCGGGTCCTTCAGGCTCGTCCACAGCCAGGGGAAGAAGCCGGGGCGGGTGGGGATGGGGGTCGGCTCGTCCACGTGCGTGCCCAGCAGCAGCCGGGCGCGTATCCGCTCCGCCTTGCCGAGCTGGCGGGATCCGAGCAGACCGGCAGCCATCAGGGGGAGCCCGATGGCGGTGACGGCCAGGCCGCCCGATACGCCAATCATGAAAACCACGTAAACAAATCCGATGAGCGCCATCGGGAGGTTCCAGAGCAGGTATCCGATCTCCCGCCAGGTCACCGCGTCGAAGGCGGGGCGTACGGGCGGGGGCCGGTCGTCGCCGGCGGGGGTGAAGGCGCTCGTGGTCATGGAGCACAGCCTGCCGTGTGCCCGGCAGCCGCTGCCATGGGGTGGCCGGGCCTCGTGAACGGGGGATAACCCCACCCCGCATTTGGCAGGCCCTAGACTCCCGTGCGTAACAGAACGTCGACAGTGGTCACAGAACGAGGAGCGGACGTGCCCGAACGGACGGTAACGACCGTGACCGTGCTCGCGGCCGATTATTTCGAGAGCTATTCGGTCGTCGGCCTGCTCGCCGTGATCGGCGTGCTCTTCGTCGCCGTGGCCTTCGGGGCGGGGCGGCTGCTGCGCCCGGTGGTCCCGACCCCCGAGAAGCTCCTGACGTACGAATGCGGCGTCGACCCGGTCGGTGAGGGCTGGGCCCACACCCAGGTCCGGTACTACGTCTACGCGTTCCTCTACGTCATCTTCGCCGTCGACTCGATCTTCCTCTTCCCGTGGGCGACGGTGTTCGCCGCGCCCGGCTACGGGGCCACGACCCTGGTCGAGATGTTCATCTTCCTGGGCTTCCTGGCCGTCGGTCTGCTCTACGCATACAAGAAGGGCGTCCTCGAATGGACGTGACGAGCCCCGCCCCCGACGCCGGGGGCGCCCGCACCCCTGAGCTGCTCCCAGAGCCCAAGAGGCTGGGAGCACTCGCCCGTCTGGCCCCCGAGCCGATGAAGGTGGTCCTCAACTGGGGACGCCGCTACAGCCTCTGGGTCTTCAACTTCGGGCTCGCCTGCTGCGCGATCGAGTTCATCGCCGCGTCCATGGCGCGGCACGACTTCATCCGGCTCGGCGTGATCCCGTTCGCGCCCGGGCCCCGCCAGGCCGACCTGATGATCGTCTCGGGCACGGTGACCGACAAGATGGCCCCGGCCGTCAAGCGGCTGTACGAGCAGATGCCGGAGCCGAAGTACGTCATCTCCTTCGGGGCGTGCTCCAACTGCGGCGGCCCGTACTGGGACTCGTACTCCGTCACCAAGGGCGTGGACCAGATCATCCCCGTCGACGTCTACGTGCCGGGCTGCCCGCCGCGGCCCGAGGCGCTGCTCCAGGGCATCCTCAAGCTCCAGGAGAAGATCGCCCGCGAGTCGCTCGACGAGCGGTACGGCGCCGGGTCCGCGCGGCCTTCGGTCGGCGCGCTGACCAGCGGGCTGGTCACGCCGCCGCCGGCACCGGGTGCCGACGCGCCGGCCGGGCCGCCGGCCACGTCGCCCGCGGATGCGCCGGCCGACGGCGAGCGGAACTCCGGAGGTGCCGCATGACGCACCCCTACGACCAGCTGCCGGACGGCGCCGCCGAGATCTTCGGCGCCGAGGCCACCGCGGAGGCGGCGTACGACCTGCTCACGGTCGACGTGCCCGTGGGGTCCTGGATCGCCTCCCTGGAGATCGCCCGCGACAAGCTGGGCTGCACCTACTTCGACTGGCTGAGCGCGGTCGACGAGCCGGGCACCGGCTTCCGCGTGTGCGCGCACGTCGTCGCCCTGGAGGGCGGCCGGGTGCGCCGCCTGCTGCTGCGCACCACCGTCCCGCACGCGGCCGCCACGCTGCCGACGGCGGTCGACGTCTACGCGGGCGCGGCCTGGCACGAACGCGAGACGTACGAGATGTTCGGCGTCACCTTCACCGACCACCCGAACCTCGTGCCGCTGCTGCTCCCGGAGAACTTCGAGGGCCACCCGCTGCGCAAGGACTTCGTCCTGGCCGCCCGGGTCGCCAAGGCCTGGCCCGGCGCCAAGGAGCCCGGCGAGGGCGCCGACCACGGCGGCCCGAAGCGGCGCACCATGCTGCCGCCGGGCGTGCCCGACCCGAACGACTGGGGCCCGCTCAAGGGCCAGCTGCCCCCGGCTCCGGCCCGGCCCGCCCGTACCCCGCGTGCGGCGGGCGACGCCCCGGCCCGCCGGGCGCGTACCGCCGGGGCCGGTTCCGCGAGCCAGGCCGGCGAGGCGGCGGAGGCCCCGGCGCGTCCGGTACGCCGTGCCCGCTCGGTGGCGGAGGGTTCGGCGAGCCAGGCCGCCGCCGGCCCGGAGGCCACCGCGGCCCCCGGCACCGAGGGCGCGCCCGCGGCTCCGGCCGAGCGCCCGGCCCGTCCGCCGCGCCGCACCCGCAGCGCGTCCGACGGTTCCGCGAGCCAGGCGGCCGCCCCGGCCCCGGCCGGCACGGAGGGTCCCCCGGCGCCGGCGGAGCCCCCGGCTGCCCGCAGTTCGGACGCCCCCTGGCACAACCCCCGCCCGGCGTTCGACGATGCACCCGCGGACCGCCCGGCCGAGCCCACCCTGGCAGCCGAACCCGCGGCGGCCCCGACCCCGGCCCCCGAGGCGACGCCCGCGCCGGCCCCTGCGGCGGAAGAACCCGCCCCGGACCAGGCCGCCGAGCCGACGCCCGCGGCGGAACCCGCCCCCGAGCAGGCCGCCGCCCCGGCGCCCGCGCCGGAACCCGGCCCGGAAGCCGGACCCGAGGCCGCCCCCGAGGCGACCCCCGCCCCGGAGCAGGACCCCGAGGCCGGGCCCGGGGCACGGCAGAAGCCCGCCGCCGGGCCGGCCACCACCGAAACCGACCCCGACACCACCGGAGGCGACGCGTGAACGACGTCCTCGACGTCGCGCTGCGACTGATCGTCGTCTTCGCGGTCTTCCTCGTGCTGCCCCTCGTCATCGGGCAGACCGAGCACAAGGTGATGGCCCACATGCAGGGCCGCCTCGGCCCCATGTACGCCGGCGGCTTCCACGGCTGGGCCCAGCTCGTCGCCGACGGCGTGAAGTTCGCGCAGAAGGAGGACGTGGTCCCGGCCAACGCCGACCGCCGCATCTTCCAGCTCGCCCCCGCCGTCGCGCTGCTGCCCTACCTGCTCGTCCTGGTCGCCATCCCGATCGGCCCCGGCGAGGGCGCGGTCGGCCAGCTCATCGACGCCGGCCTGTTCTTCGTGCTGGCCGTCATGGGCGTCGGAGTCCTCGGCAGCCTGATGGCCGGCTGGGCCTCCGCCAACAAGTTCTCCCTCCTCGGCGGCCTCCGCACCGCCGCCCAGCTCCTCGCCTACGAGCTGCCGATGCTGCTGGCCGCCGCCTCCGTGGCGATGGCCGCAGGCACCGTCTCGCTGCCCGGCATCGTGAGCGCCTTCGAGTGGTGGTGGCTGCCCTGGCAGATCGTCGGCGGCCTGGTGTTCTTCACCGCCGGCCTCGCCGAGCTCCAGCGCCCCCCGTTCGACATGCCCGTCGCCGACTCCGAGATCATCTTCGGCGCGTACACCGAGTACACCGGCCTGCGCTTCGCGCTGTTCCTGCTCGCCGAGTACGCCGGCATCGTCGTCCTGTGCGCCCTGACCACCGTCCTCTTCCTCGGCGGCTGGCACGGCCCGTTCGGCGGCGACGGCCTCGGCTGGTTCTGGACGCTGCTCAAGACCGCGGTCCTCGCCTTCGGCGTGATCTGGCTCCGGGTGACCTACCCCCGGCTGCGCGAGGACCAGCTCCAGAAGCTCGCCTGGACCACACTCATCCCGCTCGCGCTCGCCCAGATCGCGCTCACCGGCATCGTGAAGGTGGCGATCCAGTAATGCCCCCCATCCCCGGCTCCGGCCTCGCCAAGGGCCTCGCGGTCACGCTGAAGACCATGACCAGGCGCGCCCACACCGCGCAGTACCCCGACGTGCAGCCCGCCCTGCCCCCGCGCACCCGCGGGGTCATCGGCCTGTTCGAGGAGAACTGCACCGTGTGCATGCTCTGCGCGCGCGAGTGCCCCGACTGGTGCATCTACATCGACTCCCACAAGGAGACGGTCCCCGCCGCGACCCCCGGCGGCCGCGAGCGCAGCCGCAACGTGCTGGACCGCTTCGCCATCGACTTCTCGCTCTGCATGTACTGCGGCATCTGCATCGAGGTGTGCCCCTTCGACGCCCTCTTCTGGTCGCCGGAGTTCGAGTACGCGGAGACGGACATCCACGAGCTGACCCACGAGCGCGACAAGCTGCGCGAGTGGATGTGGACGGTCCCGGCCCCGCCGGCCCTCGACCCCCGGGCCGAGGAGCCCAAGGAGGTCGCGGCCGCCCGCAAGGCCGTCGAGAAGGCCGAGGCCCAGGCCGCCGCAGAGGCCGCCGCCGCGGCCGCCCCCGAGGCCGGCACCCCGGCCGAGGACAGCCCCCGGCCCCCGGCCGCCCCGGAGGGAGACGCGTGAGCACCGCAGCCGCCGCCCTGGCCGCCAGCGGCCACCCCGGCTTCCTCTCGCCCACCGGCGTGGAGATCGCCTTCCTGCTCGTCGGCATCGCCACCCTCGGCGCCGCCGTCGTCACCGTCACCACCAAGCAGCTCGTGCACGCCGCCCTCTGGCTGGTCGTCGCGCTCGGCGGCATCGCCGTCGAGTACCTGCTGCTGACGGCCGAGTTCATCGCCTGGGTCCAGGTGCTGATCTACGTCGGCTCCGTGGTCGTCCTCCTGCTCTTCGGGCTGATGCTCACCAAGGCCCCCATCGGCCGCTCCCCGGACGCCGACTCCGGCAACCGGTGGGCCGCGCTCGCCGTGGCCGCGGCCGCCGCGGCGGCCCTGGTCTGGGTGGTCGTCGACGCCTTCCGCACCACCTGGATCGACCTCGACGGGCCCGTCCAGGGCTCGACGAAGGTCTCCGGCGAGATCCTCTTCCAGCACTGGGTGCTGCCCTTCGAGGCGCTGTCGGTGCTGCTGCTCGCGGCCCTCGTCGGCGCCATCGTGCTGTCCCGCAAGAACGGCCCGGACAACGGCCCGAACGACGGTAAGGAGCAGCGCTGATGCACCTGGCCTATCCCGCCGTCCTCGCGGCACTCCTGTTCTGCACGGGCGTGTACGGCGTGCTCGCCCGCCGCAACGCGATCCTGGTGCTGATGTCCGTCGAGCTGATGCTCAACGCCGTCAACCTGAACCTCGTCGCCTTCGACGTCTGGCTGCGCGACCGGCTCCACGCCGGGCAGGCGCTGACCCTCTTCACCATCGCCATCGCCGCCGCCGAGATCGGCATCGGCCTGGCCATCGTGCTGATGGTCTACCGCAACCGAGGCACGGCCGACGTCGACCGGCTGCGCGACACCGCCGAGGCCACCGGGCCCGCCGGGACCGACCAGACCACCGCCCAGCCCGCGGACAGCGTGACCGGAGCCGCCGCGTGACCACCACGACCCTCGCCGTCCTCGTCCCCGTACTGCCCTTCCTGGGCGCGGTGGCCGGACTGCTCCTCGGCCGCAAGGCTCCCGGATTCGTCCGGCCGCTGGCCGTCCTGCCCACCCTGGCCGCCGCGGCGCTGGCCGTCCTCGTCGCCGTCCGGCAGGGCGGCGGCAAGCCGATCGTCGCCTCGACGGAGCTGACGCCCACCGGCTCGGTCCCGATCGACCTGGCCCTGTACCTGGACGGCTTCGCCGTACTGGCCGCGGTGCTGGTCGGACTGGTCGCCACCTGCGTGCAGCTCTACTCGACGGCGTACCTGCGCGAGGATCCGCGCTACCCGTCGTACGCGGCCCTGGTGTCCCTGTTCACCTCCGCCATGCTCCTCGTCGTCTACTCCGGCGACCTGATGGTGCTGCTGGTCGGCTGGGAGGTCATGGGCATCTGCTCGTACTTCCTGGTCGGCCACTACTGGGAGACCGAAGCGGCCCGCTCCGCCTCCCTCAAGGCCTTCCTCGTCACCAAGCTCGGCGACGTGCCCTTCCTCTTCGGCCTCTTCGCGCTCGCCGTCGACGCCGGCTCCTTCCAGATCACCAGGATCCTGGGTGCCGTCGTGTCCGGCGGGCTCGACCACCCGACGCTGATCGCCCTGCTGCTCCTCGCGGGCGTCGCCGGCAAGTCGGCGCAGTTCCCGCTGCACACCTGGCTCCCGGACGCCATGGCGGGCCCGACCCCGGTCTCCGCCCTCATCCACGCCGCGACGATGGTCGCGGCCGGCGTCTACTTCATCGCCCGGCTCCTCCCGGTCTTCACGGCCTCCCAGGCCGCGCTGGTCGTGATGGCCGTCATGGCCGCGGTGACGATGATCGGGTCCGCCCTCGCCGCCCTGGCCCAGGACGACATCAAGCGCGTCCTCGCCTACTCGACGATCGGTCAGCTCGGCTACATGGTCGGCGCCCTCGCCGTCGCCGACCGCGGTGCCGCCGTCTTCCACCTCCTGTCCCACGGCGCCTTCAAGGCGCTCCTCTTCCTCGGCGCCGGCGTGATCATCCACGCCGCGGGGACCAACTCGCTGTCCGCCATGGCCCGCATGGACGGCCTGGCCAAGCGCATCCCCGACGCCTACTGGACGATGACCGTCGCGCTCCTCGCGCTCGCGGCCCTCCCGCCCTTCGCCGGCTTCTTCTCCAAGGAGGCCGTGCTGGTCGCCGCCGAGCACGCGGCCGTCGGCGACACCGAGCTCGCGCCCACCGCGGCCGGCTGGACGGTCCTGGTCGCCGGACTGGTCACCGCCCTCATCACCGCCGCGTACGCCACCCGCCTCTGGCTGATGGCCTTCCGCGGCCGGGGCGCCGCCGCCCCGGACCACGGCAGGGAGCCGCTCGCCATGACCGGCGTGCTGTGGCTGCTGGCCGTCCCGTCGATCACCTTCGGCCTCGCCGGATACGTCCTCGACGACTGGTTCGACGGCCACCCGCTCACCCCCACCGTGGCCACCTCCGTGCTGGGCATCGGTGCCGCGCTCATCGGCGCCCTCGTCACGTACGGCCTCTGGCAGCGCGCCTCCGCCGCACTGGCCCGCCGGGCCGCCGGGGCACGCCCCGCCCCCGGCACCGAACCGGCCTCCGTCGCCGCCGCCGAGGAGGTCGCCTCCGCCGCCCAGGCCCCCGAGGTCGCCGAGGTCACCCACGAGCACCCCGGCGTGCCGACGGCCCCCGCCGCCGACCCCGGCCGCGCCCTGCTGGGTCCGCTGCACCGCCACGCCGAGGCGGGCTTCCACCTCGACGCGGTCTACGCCGCCCTGTTCGTACGGCCCGTGCTGGCCGCCGCCGGACTGGTCCGCTTCCTCGACCGCGAGGTCGTGGACACGTACGTACGCGGCGCGGGCGCCGCACCCCGGCTGCTCGGCACCCTGGTCCGCCGCGCCCAGACCGGCAACGTGCAGACCTACCTCAGCGCGCTGCTGGGCGGGTCCGTGGTCCTGGCGGTCGCCGTCGCAGTCCTTGCCAACGTCAACGCCGGATCGTGAGCCGTGAGTCAGCCGTGATTGATATCAGCGCATCCGTGATGCAGTTCCTCCTGGCGTTCATCGTGGCCGTCCCCCTCATCGGCGCGGCCGCCGCCCTGCTCCCGGCCCCGCCCGGGCTCAAGGGCAAGAGCCCCGAACAGGCGGTCCTGCGCCACGGCGTGACCGTCACCGGCGCCGTCCTGGCCGCCGCCGTGGTCCTCGCCCTCGGCTTCGACCACGACGCCCCCTCGACCATGCAGGCCACCACCGACATCAGCTGGATCCAGGCGCTGAACGTCCGGATCCACCTCGGCGTCGACGGCATCTCGCTCCCCCTCCTGCTGATGACCGCGCTGCTGTTCTTCCTCTGCGCGCTCTACTCGTACTTCAAGCTCCCCGCGGGCCCCTCCCCGAAGGCCTTCACCGCGCTCCTGCTCGTGCTCGAGTGCGGCACCCTCGCGACCTTCGCCGTACTCGACCTGCTGCTGTTCTTCCTGGCGTTCGAGATGGTGCTCATCCCGATGTACTTCCTCATCGCCCGCTGGGGCGGTGACCAGCGGCAGCCCGCCGCCTGGAAGTTCATCCTCTACACGCTGCTCGGCTCCGTGGTCATGCTGCTGGGCCTGCTGCTCATCGGACTGGACAGCGGCACCTTCGACATGGTGGCACTCGCCGCCGACAACGGCCGCGGACTGACCCACACCACCCAGCTGCTGGCGGTCCTCGCCATCGGCACCGGCCTCGCCGTGAAGACCCCGATGTGGCCGCTGCACAGCTGGCTGCCGGCGGCCCACACCGCCGCCCCGACCGTGGGCTCGGTGCTCCTGGCCGGCGTCCTGCTCAAGATGGGCACCTACGGTTTCGTCCGCATCCTCCTCCCGGTCACGCCGAGCGGCATGCAGACCTTCGCCCCCTACCTGGCGGGCTTCGCGGTCGTCGGCATCATCTACGGGTCCCTCGCCTGCCTCGCGCTCGCGAAGAAGGGTGCCAAGGGCGACCTCAAGCGCCTGATCGCCTACTCCTCCGTGGGCCACATGGGCTTCGTCCTGCTGGGCATCGCGACCATGACCCCCACCGGCGTCAACGGCGCGCTCTTCGCCAACATCGGCCACGGACTCATCACCGGCCTCCTCTTCTTCCTGGTCGGCGCCCTCAAGGACCGCTACGGCAGCACCGACCTCGACACCCTCGCCGGGGCCACCGGCGCCGCCCTCTACGGCCGCGCCCCCCGCCTCGGCGCACTGCTCGCCTTCGCCGCCGTGGCCTCCCTCGGCCTGCCGGGCCTCGCCGGGTTCTGGGGCGAGATGCTCGCCCTCTTCGGCGCGTTCGACCCGGCCGAGGGCCTCAGCCGCCCCGCCTTCCTGACGTTCATGGTCATCGGCGGCGTGGGCACCCTGCTCACCGCCGCGTACCTGCTGCTCGTCGTGCGCCGCGTCTGCATGGGCGACCCGGCCGCCCAGCCGGCCCGCCCGGAGGCCCTCGCGGACGTCCAGACGTACGAGTTCGCCGCCTGGACCCCGCTCGTCGCCCTCACCGTCCTCGCCGGCCTCTGGCCCGCGGTCCTCCTCGGCCTCACCGACCCGGCCGTCCAGAAGCTCCTCGCAGGAGGCAATTGATGACGGCCACCCTCGCCGCCGACAGCGCCACCGTCATGACGGCCGCCCAGAACCTGGTGCAGGACGTCGACTGGCTCGCGATCGCGCCGCCCACCATCGCGGCCGTCGTCGGCCTCGCCGTGCTGGTCGCCGACCTCTTCGTGCCGGAGCGCAACAAGGCGCTCCTCGGCTGGGTCTCCGTCGCCGGCCTCGCCGCCGCGACCCTGGCCCTGCTGCCGCTGCGCGCGGGCGACCGCTCCACCTTCTGCGTGGTCGGCGACCCGGGCGCCTGCAGCTACACCGTGGACCGCTTCACCCTCGTGATCCAGTTCCTGGTCCTCGCGGGCGCCCTGCTCACCGCCCTGCTCTCGGTGACGGCCGTGAAGGAGACCAGGCTCCCCGCGGGCGAGTTCTGGTTCCTGCTGCTGTCCTCGGCCGCGGGCGCCGCCCTGCTGCCGGCCTCCCGGGACCTGGCCACCCTGATCGTCGCCCTGGAGGTCGCCTCGCTGCCGGCCTTCGCCCTGGTCGGCCTCCGCCGCGGCGACCGCCTCTCCTCCGAGGCGGCCCTGAAGTTCTTCCTCTCGTCGGTCGCCGCCACCGCCGTCTCCCTGATGGGCGTCAGCTTCGTCTACGCCGCCACGGGCACCGTCCACCTGACGCGGGTGGCCGAGGAGCTGGCGCACGTGCCGGGCCAGTTCGACGGCCTCGCCACGGCGGGCGTCGCGCTGACCCTGGTCGGCTTCGCCTTCAAGACGGCCGCGGTGCCCTTCCACTTCTGGGTGCCCGACACGTACATCGGCGCCCCGCTGCCCATCGCCGCCTACCTCTCGGTGATCGGCAAGGCCGTCGGCTTCACCGGCCTCGCCCTCGTCACGGTGATCGCCTTCCCGGCGTACTCCGACGTCTGGGGCCCCGCCCTGGCCGTGCTCGCCGCCCTCACGATGACCATCGGGAACGCCGCCGCGCTGCGCCAGTCCCCGGACCGCGACCACAGCGCCGTGCGCCTGCTGGCCTGGTCCTCCGTGGGCCAGGCCGGGTACCTGCTGGTGCCGATCGCCGCGGCCGCGTACTCCGACCGCGACCAGATCGGCGCCACCGTCGCGTACGCCCTGATGTATGCCGCGGTGAACCTGGGCGCCTTCGCGGTCGCCGCGCTGGTCGGCCGTACGACGCCCCGGCACCGCATCAGCGACTATCGCGGGCTGTACGCGCGCCGACCGCTCGCGGCGCTGTCGATGGCCTTCTTCCTGCTCTGCCTGGCCGGCCTGCCGCCGGGCGTCATCGGCCTCTTCGCGAAGGTCACCGTCTTCCAGTCCGCCGTCGACGCGGGCCTGGGCTGGCTCGCCGTGGTCATGGCCGTCAACGTGGTCATCGCCCTCTACTACTACCTCCAGTGGACGGCGCTGCTGTTCCGCGCCCCGGAGGGAGAGGAAGCAGGCGAGGCCGTTGCCCGCGGCCGCGTCCCGGCCCCCGTCACCGTCGCGATCGCCCTCACCGGCCTGGTCGCCGTGGTCACCTCGGGAGCCCCGCAGATCGTGCTGCGGTTCGCGTCCACCGGCCTGTTCCAGTAGGCCCGGCCGCCCGTACGGAGTAACGGCCCCGCCCGGCGCACCGGGCAGGGCCGCTGCGTTCCCGCGGGGACCCGGCGGCCGGCGGCCCGGGAACCCGGCGCCCCCGCGTGGCGTTGACCAGGAAGGGAGGGTCCACTGGACCGTAGACCCCCTCGCCGGGTCCCCCTGCCGCACCACTTGGAGGGCGTACCGTGCACCGCCGGCACAACGGGCTGAAGACCGCCGTACTTCTCGGCGGACTGTCCGCCCTGATCATCCTCATCGGCAGCTTCTTCGGACGCACCGGCCTGATCGTGGCCCTGTTCGTGGCCCTGGCCACCAACGCGTACGCGTACTGGAACAGCGACAAGCTGGCTCTACGCGCGATGCGCGCGCGGCCGGTCAGCGAGTTCGAGGCGCCCGAGCTCTACCGCATGGTGCGCGAGCTCTCCACGTCCGCGCGCCAGCCGATGCCGCGGCTCTACATCTCGCCCACCGAGGCCCCCAACGCCTTCGCGACCGGCCGCAACCCGCGCAACGCCGCGGTCTGCTGCACCGAGGGCATCCTGCGGATCCTGGACGAGCGCGAGCTGCGCGGGGTCATCGGCCACGAGCTGAGCCACGTCTACAACCGCGACATCCTCATCTCGTCGGTCGCCGGCGCCCTCGCCTCCGTGATCATGTTCCTGGTCAACTTCGCCTGGCTGATCCCCATCGGCCGCTCCAACGACGACGAGGGCCCGGGCCTGTTCGGCATGCTGCTGATCATGATCCTCGGCCCGTTGGCCGCCTCCGTGATCCAGCTGGCCATCAGCCGCTCGCGCGAGTACGAGGCCGACGCCTCCGGCGCCCAGCTGACCGGCGACCCGCTCGCCCTGGCCAGCGCCCTGCGCAAGCTCGACGCGGGCACCAAGCAGCTGCCGCTGCCGCCCGAGCCCCGGCTGGAGACCGCCAGCCACATGATGATCGCGAACCCGTTCCGGCCCGGCGAGGGTCTGTCGAAGATGTTCTCCACCCACCCGCCCATGGCCGAGCGCATCGCCCGGCTCGAACAGATGGCAGGACGCCACCAGTGAAGACCATCCTGAACGTCATATGGCTCGTCCTCAGCGGCTTCTGGCTGTTCCTCGGCTACTGCCTCGCGGGCCTGATCCTCTGCATCACGATCATCGGCATCCCCTTCGGGATCGCGGCCTTCCGCATCGCGCTCTACGCCCTCTGGCCCTTCGGCCAGACCACGGTCGAGCGCCATGACGCCGGCGCCGGCTCGTGCGTGGGCAACGTCCTGTGGCTGGTCCTCGCCGGCTGGTGGCTGGCCCTCGGCCACATCGCCACCGGCATCGCCCTCTGCATCACGATCATCGGGATCCCGTTCGGCATCGCCAACTTCAAGATGATCCCCATCTCGCTCTTCCCGCTGGGCCGCGAAATCGTCCCCACGGACGCCCCCTTCGCCTCCCGCTGAAGGACCGCCGCGGCGACGCGCACGGAGCGGCCGCGCCGCTCCGTGCGCAGGTCAGGTGGATTGTCAGTGGGGTGGTCCACCATGAACGCATGAACGAGACCGAGCAGTTGCTGGAGCAAGTCGCCACCCACGCGCGCGCCTCCCGCGCGGCGCACGACGGGCCGCTCCCGGGGGTTCTGAACCCCGGGGACCTGGACCGCGCGGAGGCCATACTCGGCTTCCCGCTGCCGCCCCTGCTCGCCGGTCTCCACACCCGTGTCGCGGACGGCGGCTTCGGCCCCGGGTACGGCCTGCTGCCGCTGCTCGACGGACCGTCCGCCGCCGTGACGGCATACCGCGACATGCGGCGCTCCGGCTGGCGCTGGCCCGAGGGCGTGCTGCCGGTGCTCGACTGGGGCTGCGGCATGTACGTCTGCGTGGACTGCCGCAGCCCGGACGCCCAAGTCCTGCTGTTCGAGCCGAACCTGGGGGATCCGGAGGTGGCCTGGTTCGTCGACGCGCCCAGCCTCGCGCAGTGGCTGCGCGGCTGGCTCGACGGCACCGCCTGGTACTGCGAGGACGGCGACGCGGGAGAGGCGGAGGACCTCGACCCGCTGCCGTGGGAGCGGATCAGGACGAGGGCGTGAACCGCCGCCGGGCGCCGTAGACGGCCGCGCCCAGAGCCAGCACCGCGGCCCCCGTCAGCACCGACGCCGTGGGCAGCGCGAAGGCCAGCAGGATGCACCCCGACAGGCCGGTGCCGGTCATGACCCGACCCTTGACACCTGAATCGAGAGTCCACGCCGACGCGTTCGCGATCGCGTAGTAGACCAGCACGCCGAAGGACGAGAAACCGATCGCGCCCCGCACGTCCACGGTCGCGGCCAGCACCGCCACCACCGCGCCGACCGCCAGTTCCGCGTGGTGCGGCACCCGGAAGCGCGGGTGTACGGCGGCCAGCTGCCGCGGCAGGTGGCCGTCGCGCGCCATCGCGAGCGTCGTCCGCGACACCCCCAGGATCAGGGCGAGCAGGGACCCCAGCGCGGCCAGCGCCGCCCCGGCCCGCACCACCGGCACCAGCCCCGGGTGCCCGGCCGCCCGCACCGCGTCGGCCAGCGGGGCCGTCGCGTCCGCCAGCCCTCCGGCCCCCAGCACCGACAGCACCGCCACCGCGACCGCCGCGTACACCACCAGCGCGATGCCCAGCGCCAGCGGCACGGCCCGCGGGACCGTCCGCTCCGGGTCCCGCACCTCCTCGCCCAGCGTGGCGATCCGCGCGTACCCCGCGAAGGCGAAGAACAGCAGGCCCGCAGCCTGGAGCAGCCCGCTGAGCCCGCCGGTGGCCCCGGCGCCCAGCCGCCCCCAGTCCGCCCCGCCGGAGCCCAGGCACACCGCCACGACCCCCGCCAGCACGGCCAGCACCGCCGCCACGATCACCCGGGTCACCCGGGCCGACTTCTGCATGCCGCCGTAGTTCACCGCGGTCAGGGCCACCACCGCGGCCACCGCCACCGCGTGCGCCTGCCCAGGCCACACGTACGCCCCGACCGTCAGCGCCATCGCCGCGCACGAGGCGGTCTTGCCGACCACGAACCCCCACCCGGCGAGGTATCCCCAGAAGGGCCCCAGCCGCTCCCGGCCGTAGACGTACGTGCCGCCGGAGGCGGGGTACACGACGGCCAGCCGCGCCGACGCCGTGGCATTGCAGTACGCCACGACCGCCGCCAGCCCGAGGGCCGGCAGCAGCCCCGCGCCCGCGGCCTGCGCCGCCGGGCCCAGCGCGGCGAAGATGCCCGCGCCGACCATCGCACCCAGCCCGATCACGACCGCGTCGAACACACCAAGGGACCGTCTCAGCTCCGTCACGAGGCGGGACCCTATCCGCCGCCGCCGGCACTTCTCCCGTCGGTCAGCAGGTCTTCATCCCCCGTTCGCGCAGGGCGTTCCCGCTGCCGTTCGCGCTGCCGCTCCCAGCCCTCCAGCGCGGTCAGGCACGCGTGGTCCAGGTGCCGCAGCCCCGTCAGGTCCAGCCGCACCTCCCGCCCGGCGGGCAGCCGCTCCAGGGCGTCCAGCAGCTTCGGCAGGCGCAGGAAGGTGGCGTTGCCCAGCACCCGTACCCGCAGCCCGGACCCCTCCGGCACCGTCTCGACGTGCACGTGCGAGGTCTCCCAGGCGGACTTGGCCACCGCGAGCCCCAGCCCGATCAGCACCCCCTCGAACAGGTTGGTCGCCACGATCGCGCCCGCCGTGACCACCAGCACCACCGCCTCGCCCCGGTGCCCCCGCCACAGCGCCAGCACCGCCCGGCCCGGCAACAGCTTCCAGCCCGCGTACAGCAGCACGCCGGCCAGCGAGGCGAGCGGCACCACCGAGAGCACCTGGGGCAGCAGCACGGCGAACAGCAGCAGCCAGCACCCGTGCAGCACCCGCGACGCCCGGGTCCTTGCCCCCGCCTCCACGTTCGCCGCGCTCCGCACGATCACGGCGGTCATCGGCAGCGCCCCGAGGAGCCCGCACACGGCGTTGCCCGCCCCCTGCGCCACCAGCTCCCGGTCGTACTCGGTCCGCGGCCCGTCGTGCAGCCGGTCCACCGCCGCCGCGCTGAACAGCGTCTCCGCCGAGGCGATCAGCGCCAGCGCCAGCACGGTCCCCAGCGCCCCCGGCGACCACAGCGCGGCCACCTCCCGGGCGCCCGGCGGCGACACCGCCGCCAGCACCCCCGTGACCTCCACCTTCGCCACCGGCAGCGCCAGCAGCCAGGCCGCACCGGTCGCCAGCGCCACGCCGGCCAGCGCCCCGGGAACGGCCCGCGCCGCCGCCGGCATCCGCCGCCACAGCACCATCACCGCGACCGTCCCCGCGCCCAGCGCCACGGCCGCCACCTCGGCCTCGCCGGACAGCAGCACCAGACCGGCGAGCTTCTCCCCGGTCCCCCCGGGCGCCCGCACGTCACCCACCGCGTACAGCTGCCCGGTGATCAGCACCAGGCCGATGCCGGCCAGCATCCCCTGCACCACGGCCACCGAGATGGCCCGGAACCAGCGCCCGAGCCCCAGCACCCCCATGGCCACCTGGACCACCCCCGCGGCGCACACCAGCACCCCGAGCACCCCGGTGCCGAAGCGCTCCACCGCCTCGTACACCAGCACCGTCAGCCCCGCCGCGGGCCCGCTGACCTGCAGCGCGCTGCTCCGGAACCAGCCGGTGACGAGTCCGCCGACCACCCCGGTGATCAGCCCCAGCTCGGCCGGCACCCCGGAGGCCACGGCCACGCCCACACACAGCGGAAGCGCCACCAGCGCCACCACCACCGAGGCGGCGACATCGGCGCGCAGGGCGTCACGCCGGCCGGAGCGGCGGGGCGGTGCGCCCCCTGACGTGCCCGAAGGGCCGGAAGAGCCCCACGAAGAGCCGGGCCAAGGCATGCGAAAGCCCCCTGTCCACGAAGTGACGTACGTCACCCAGCGTGGTGGGCGCACGGGCCGGGGCCCAAGTCGCCACAGGGGGCCGTCGTGGAGCGCACGCCGCACGCGCGCGGCGCACGGCCGCCCCGCGCCGAGGGCGTACCCGGGGGGCGCGGGGCGGCCTGAAGAACTACCGGTAGTTCACGAACTGGATCGCGAAGTCCAGGTCCTTGCCCTTGAGGAGCTGCTGTACGGCCTGGAGGTCGTCACGGCTCTTGGAGCTGACGCGCAGCTCGTCGCCCTGCACCTGGGCCTTCACGCCCTTGGGGCCCTCGTCGCGGATCATCTTGGCGACCTTCTTGGCGTTCTCCTGGGAGATGCCCTCCTCGATGGTCGCGAAGATCTTGTACTCCTTGCCGGAGAGCTGCGGCTCACCGGCGTCGAGCGCCTTGAGCGAGATGCCCCGCTTGACCAGCTTGGTCTCGAAGACGTCGAGGACGGCCTTCACGCGGTCCTCGGAGTTCGCCTCCATCAGGATCTTCTCGCCCGACCAGGCGATGGAGGCGCCGGTGCCCTTGAAGTCGTAGCGCTGCGAGAGCTCCTTGGCGGCCTGGTTGAGGGCGTTGTCGACCTCCTGCCGCTCGACCTTCGAGACGATGTCGAAACTGGAGTCGGCCATGTCCTGTGGCTCCTTGAAGTCGCTGGGATTGCTCAAACGGTCGCGGAACCGGACACCTCCGGACCGCTCCGCAAAGCCTAGCCACCGCACCCGGCCGAGGTGCTGATCAATCCGGTGGCGAAGCACCCCCGAGCATCGGGTATCGTTTACGTCGTTGCCAGGGAGCACCGCAGAAAAGCGGGAATCCGAGGCGACATCCCATGGCGGTGTGCCCGAGTGGCCAATGGGAGCGGACTGTAAATCCGTCGGCTTAGCCTACCCAGGTTCGAATCCTGGCGCCGCCACGCGCAAGAAGGGCCCCTGATCAGCGGAAACGCCGATCAGGGGCCCTTTTGCGTTGCCCGATCCGAGGGTGACTGTCTCGCGGTGTCTCGCTCTGCCCCGCTCTCTACCAGCGTGTGTGGACGGGGCGTGGACGGGATTTCCCGCTTCGACCTGCGGCTACGGTCGAGTGGGGGTGTGAGCCATGGCTGTGGTGCCAGCGCGGTGTGCGTTGAGCCGGGCGGAGATCTTGGCGTTGGCCGCGTCGTCGCCGCCCTTGAGGAACTTGGCGTACACCCGGAAGAGGACGGCCGTGGAGTGACCGGCCCGCTGGGCGACGAGCTGAGGCTCCACCCCGGAGCTCAGCCAGGTCGAGACCGCCGCGTGACGAAGATCATAAGGGCGCTTCGCCAGCTTGGATTCCTGCTCCGCAGGGGAGAGGACCTCCTCGCGGGCCCGTGCCCAGACCTCCCCGTACCCGCTCTCCTGCACCACGCCGCCGCGGGCGGTCCGGAAGAGCCGTCCGTCGTCCGCGGTGCCGTACAGGGTCACGTGCCACCGCAGCATGGCCACGAGCTCCGGCGGGATCGGCACGTACCGGACCGTTTTCCTGGGTCGGTGCTTGAGTCCTCGCCGGTCGTGAGCCTCGCCCGTGTCCGTCCACGAGCTACCGGATCGCGCCCGGCTCTCTCGGAGCCGAATGAGCCCCCACCCCCGGCGGGGTAGGTCGCAGTTCGGGAGCCGGAGACCCACCAGCTCCCCCGGCCGGGCGGCCGCGTAGTAGATGCACCCGAAGAACGCCTCCAGGTGCCGCCCGCGATCGCCCTGCTTCCGTACGGCCGCGAGCAGCGCAGCGGCCTGCTGAGGGTCCGGCACCGCCTCGGGGTCCACTTCCTCCTCCACCTTCTCCGGAGCCTTCCAGCGGACCGCAGGGAGCGGATTCTCGGGCAGTAACTCCGCGTCCACCGCGTAGCCGAGAGCCTGGTGAAAGATCGCCCGCTTCCGGGCGATGACCGCTCCGGACGACGTCTTGCCATCCAGTCGGCGCGAGCAGGCATCCAAGGCCTTCCGCACGAGCATCCGATCCGAAAGGGCCGAGGTCGGGACGGACTTCCGCTCCACCCACGCGAGCAGGGCGGCGACGTCGTCTGGAGCTTCCTCCCTCCAGCGGTTCACGTTGAAGCCCCACGTATAGAGGGCGCGGCGTACGGCTTTGTGATCGACCATTCCCTTGGTGTCCTTCACCAGCGCGAGGCTTACCGTTGCCATGGCCTCGGCGAGGTTCCGGCGGGTGGATGCGGGGGAGTGGTCCCACTTCATGGCCACGTAGTTCCTCGCGTGCTGGTACCAGGAGATGTCCTTCGCCTTCTGCACCATGGACTTCGGGAGGCCGCTCTCGACGTCCCACGGCTCGCCATCGCGGGCGGCGGTGATGAACTGGGCGCGTCGGCTCTCGGCGAGGCCGAGGGTCAGGAAGGACTCGGAGTGAGGCTTCGTGCCGACCTGCCAACGGAGCTGGTACGGCTTCCGGTACGGCCGCTTGCGGATACTCCAGATCCGCACGGTGTAGCTCCAGTCGGTCACGCGGCCTCCAGCTCGTCCATGAACGCATCCAGGACGCTCCGGCGGACGCGCAGATGGCCGTTCGGGAGGCGTTTCACTTGGGGCCCGTAGCCGCGGTTCCGCCAGCGGTACCAGGTCGCGCGGGTGATGCCGATCTCCTCCAGCACTTCGGTGAGCGGAATCCACTCGTCGGTGGGCGGGCGCCGTCGGCGGGCGGCCGTGGTCATCCTGCGACCTCCTTGTTCGGGTGAGCAGTGCGCGAGCCGGACAGCCCGGACAGGTCGAGCTCCGACTGTCCGGGTTCTTCGTGCCGGTCAGGTGGGGGAACCGGACAGTCGGACAGCTGGGACACCTCTCGGGCGGGGCGCGTCCGGGTCTCGGCGTCCGGGTAGTAGCGGCCCCCGGCGTCCTTGGTGAGCTGGCCGTCGCCAGCCATACGGGAGCAGGTCCGGCGGATGGTGTCCGCGTCGGTGCCGGGGAGAGCTTGGGCGATGTCCTTGGGTCGGGCGCCAGGGTGGGCGCGGACGTGCCGGAGGATGGCGGCGCGGGTGTCGCCGATGGTGTGGTCGGAGGCCGGTCCTTCGAGGAGCTTCCAGGACCCGGAGGCTTCCTGGAACTGGAGGGCGTACTCGGCTTCGTTCACGTCCCTGCCGGTGACGTGCAGGATGCCGTCCGCCTGTCCGCGGGCCCGCTTGAGCACGAGGGTTGCGTCGGCGGCGCCGGCGATGCCGTTGGTGCCGGAGACCTCGGTGAGGAAGTCCTCCGAGCTTGCCTTGCGCACGTGGTGGACCAGCACTACGGCGATGCCGTAGCGGTCGGCGAGGCGCTTGGCGTATCCGACTGCCACGTAGTCCGCGTCGTATGCGGACACGCCCTGGGGAGCCTGGCCACGCATCTTGGCGAAGACGTCGATGACGACCATGCGGGCGTCGGGGTTGCGCTCCAGCCATTGGGCGATGGCCTCGGTGCCGCCCTGGGGGAAGGGCGGGCACTCGGTCACCAGGGTGAGCCCTGCGGGCGCCGGGTGGCCGCTGAGGAGCTTGCCCATGCGGGTCTGGAGGCGGCGTGGGGTGTCTTCCAGGGCGAGGTAGAGCACTGGTCCGCCCTGGACGGGGACGGAGTCGAAGGCGTGCCCGCCGGCCGCGACCGAGAGGCCAAGGCCCAGGGACAGCCAGGACTTGCCGACCTTGGGCGGTCCGGCGAGCAGGCTGACGCCCTCGGCGAGGATCCCGGGCACGGCCCACTTCGGTTCGGGGAACTCGGCGGCCATGAGCTGGTCGGCCGTCCACGCGGTCCGCGGCCGCTCCCGTTTCGGCTGGCCCACGGCCTCGGAGGACGGTTCGCTAGGGACGGAGTAGAGGTGCATCGGTGGGATCGGGTTGGCGCTCACGTGCTGGCCCTCCTCTCCGGGACAAGAGCAGTTCGGACGCCCTGACGGGCGGCGCCTTTCAGCGCACCCTCGCCGTGGCCGGCGGAGGCCGGTTCGGCGAGGTGACGGCGGGTGGGGATCATGCGGCGGCCCCAGCGTCGGTGAAGCCGCGGACCACGGCGCGTTCCGCGTAGGCCTCGGGCACGCCCACGGCAACGGCGGCGGCCACGAGCTGTTCGCCTACCGGGCCGAGGCCGCAGGGCCCGGGGCAGGCGGTGTGCTGGGCGGCCAGGAAGCGGGCCACCCCGAACGTCTGCGCTCCGGCCCCGGACTCGTGCTTGGCAGCGATCAGGGCGAGCCCTCGCGCGAGTCCCTCGCGGATGTAGGTCTCGTTGTGGCGGCAGCCGGTGGCCACGTCCCGGTTCAAGATGGCGGGCCGGGGGACGGAAGATGCCACCCGCCCGCGGGCGGGGGTGGTCTCTTCCCTCACGAGCAGCGCGCGGACGGCATCGGGCAGGCGGACCATGGTTCCGGTGCCGGGCCCGAGCCAACGGGCGTAGGCCATGGAGGACTTCAGGTCCACCCCGGGCCGGACGGAGTTGGCGGAGGCCATGGCGCCGAGGTAGATCCAGTGCTCACCGCGGGTACTGGACACCGTCCGCGTCGCAGGGAGCGCTTGATGAGCCCAGACGACCGCTTCGGGACTGTCCAAGTCGACCACGGTGAGACCCACGGCACCCGGGTGGTAGCCCACCGCACCAGCCTGCCGCCACGCCACAGCCCACGTGCCCGATGTGAGTGCGTCGCGGTCGTTGGTGGCGGCGGCCCAGCCGTGGCAGGGCCGCGGGCACCGACAGGGGCCGGGGGTCTTCATGACGGGCCTGCCGCCGCACGCGTTGTCGCGGCAGAGCCGGCAGTTGGCCACGGGCCGCTTTTCGCGGCTGAGCGGCAGCACCGGCACACCGCGTGCTGCCAGGTCCAGAGCGATGCGCAGGCATCCGGAGCGGCCGGTCATACGACCACCTGCCGACGCCAGGGCCAGAGGCTCGGGGCACTGTCTCGGCCCTGGTGCGCAACGGGCTTGGGGTGGGTCATGCTTGGGGTCTCCTGTCTGTCTTCGGACGGGTAGGGAGGGCCGCGGCGGCGGGCGACCTTGGTGGGGAGTCCCGCCGCCGCGGCGTAGTCAGTGCTGGCTGGCCCAGCGGGCGTACTCGCTGCGGACGTAGCCGCGCGGGTCGCTTACGCCTTGGGCCCCGTCGAGATCCGTCAGCCGGTGGGCGGCCAGTTCGGCCGCTTCGATGGCGTCACCGACGATGTGAGCGCGTTCGTCGTTCCAGGCGATGCGGTCCAGCAGGGCGGCTTTGCGGAGCCAGTACTCCCGGTCGGCCGTGGCGCCTCGGAGGGCTTGTACGGCGCGCCGGGCGGTCCAGCCGATTTCGCTGATGATGCTCGGCGCCTTGGCGTATGCCTCGGCGGGCGCGAGCCGGGGGCCGATCACCGGGTCTTCCCTTCGAGACTGGGCAGGGCGGGCAGCCCAGCGGTACTCAGCGCTTCCGGGCTGAAGCCGGGCAGTGCCGCGCGGACGGCCATGGCCTCGGCGAGGGCGGTGGCGTACGTCGCGGCCTCGCGGGCCACCTCGATCTGCATGTGGGAGCGCAGGGATTCGATCCGCTCGGCATGGACGTGCTCTTCCCGCTTGGCAGCCATGTGCCGTTCGTGAGCAAGAGTTTCGCGGCGGTCAGTGCGCCAGTACCGGTTCGCGAGGCTGTAAGCGACGGTGGTGGCCAGGGCCCACAGCAGCAACGGCAGGGACAGGCCGTCCGCGTATCCGGCGACTCCGGCGAGGGCGAGCCCTCCAGAGACGGCGAACGCGGTCCCGGCGAGGGTGGCGTCCCCGGCGCGGCCCGCGGCGGCGAGGCCTCCGGCGGCGGCCGAGGCCAGGGCGAGCACGGTGATGAGGGCGGCGTTGCCGCTGCTGTGTTCGGCGCCGTTGGCGTTCCATATGCGGCCCAGGATCAGCACGGTGCTGGTGGCCAGGGCGGGGACGGTCTTGGGGGCGAGCTTGGTGGCCCAGTGCTGGTAGGTGATCGGCTTGTTCACCGCGGGTCTCCTTCCTAGTTGGCGAGGTCCGTCAGGGCCTGGGCGGTGGACTTCACGACGTTGGTGATGGGCTCGTACGCGCCGGTGCCGGCGGCGAAGAAGCCGAAGAGGAACAGCACGACCGCGGCGCCCGCGCCGGCGGCCTTAGTGCGGATGGCGACGTAGGATCCGGCGCCGAAGAGCAGGACGGCGGAGATGGTGAAGATCATCGGAAGTGCCTCCGTGGGTTATCGGGTGCCGGCGCGGTGGATGCGCGAGCCGCGGTTGTAAAGCCAGCGGCCGAGGCGGATGCGTTTGCCGTGGCCGTCGCAGCGGCGGCAGTGCTTGCCGCGCTTGGGGCGGCCCTTGCGGTCGGTGGTGAGGGCGAAGCCGAAGCCGCGGCACTTGCGGCAGGTCCCGAACGGCGAGACCGCACACAGACCGCTGTAGCAGAGAGTGACGGCGAGCAGGCATGCGATAGCGAGCAGGGCAGGGGTCATGAAGGGCCTTCCCAGGCTGGTTTCAGGGTTTTCGCAGGTGGGCTGCTATGCGCTAGCGACCTGATCAGGTGCGGTTTGGGGTGCTAGCGGGGGTGCTACCGGTAGCAGGCCTACGTGCTACCGGTAGCACCGGTTCGGGCCTATGCGGCGCCGGGGTTCTCGCTACGCTCCGTAACCACCTTGGTGAGGTCGGCGCGGGTGATGCCGCGGCGGGTGGTGCGCTGTCCTTCGTCGGTGGTGCCTGCGACGTCGACGGTCCTTATGCCGTGGGGCTTGAGGGCGCTGGTGACGTTCTCGCCCTTCCAGCCGTCGTAGACCTCGGGCCGCAGTTCGGCGAGGCGGGCGGCGATCCGCTCGTTCCACACCCGCTTCTCGGCGGCGGGGACGACGGCGAGGATGTCGGCGAGCAGGTCGTACGACGGCCCGGTCACGGTCTCGGGGGCCTCGCCGAGGGCGTGGCCGGTCAGGAGTCCGGCCTTCTGGCGGACGGTGCGGGCGCGGGCGGCGATGGCCTCGGCGCCGGGGGCGTCGATGTAGGTGGAGGCGACGATCCGGGCGTCCGCGCCTTCACCCATGAAGTAGTGAATGCCCTTGTCACCCCACGCGAACATCGTGGCCCGGATGCCGCGCTTGTAGGAGGAGGTGCCCAGGACCATGTCGTTCTCGGTCTGGCCCATGACCTTCAGGCACCAGCGGGCCGAGGCGTTCGCCGAAATGCCCGTGGGCAGGGACTTCGCGTCCGGCCGCTGCGTGGCCAGGAGCAGCACGATCCCCGTGGCGGGGCCGCGCTTGACCAGGTCGGTCGCGATCTCCTCGAACTCCTTGCCGTGCTCGGGGTGCTCGAACAACACCTGGCACTCATCCACCCCGACCACGATCGGATGCAGCCCCAACGACCGCTTGTCCGCCAGCTGGCTGGTGACCTTGTTCTCGGGGCAAATGTCCCGCGGCAGGGAGCGGATCACCTTCACCCGCCGCCTCAGCTCCTCCCGCAGGCTGCGGAAGTCGGCGAGGGTATAGGCGATCGACTCGTCGTCGTCGCCGGCGGCGTGACGGTGGGAGACGGCGTTGCCGACCGGGTCCAGGTCGCCGGTGCCCTTCATGTCGTAGGTGTGCAGCTCCGCCCGCGGATCCAACGCCGCGATCAGCAGCAACAGGCGGAGCAGGAACGTCTTGCCCATGCGCGGGATCGCACCGATCACCCCCGCGATGAACATCAGCGTGACTTCCACCCAGCGTCCGCGCTGGTCGGTGCCGTACGCGACGGGCTTGAACAGGTCCACCGACCCGGCGGTGAGCAGGGGCCACTTGGGCTTCTTGGCCTTGGTCATGTCCTGATCGCCGACCCACAGGACGAGGTGGCCGGTGTGCTCGTCGGGGACAGCTTCGGGCCACACGCACCCCAGCGGGCGGCGCAGACCGGAGGCGAGCTTGTCGCGGCGCTCGATCACGTCCGTGACGGTCACGCCGTACGGGAGGTCGCCCTCGGCTCGCCAGCCGGGCCCGTCGCGGGTGATAGGGGCGGTGAAGGTGAACCCGTCCCGGCCCTTGGCCTGCGCCTGCGAGATCGGGGCGATCCCGAGGGCACCGAGGGCACGCAGGACGATGTCGGAGGTGAGCTTGGGGGCCCTGGTCATCTCCACAGCCCTGTGGACCACCGGCGCGTCCGCCTGCCCGCCGGCCGCCCCGAGGGCCAGCAGCAGCGCGCTGAGGGAGACAGCCTGGAGCCAGCCCGGGGCCAGCACGTAGAGGGCGAGCGCGGCACCCAACCCGATCAGGCTGGCGAGGGTGGCGACCAGGGTGCGCAGGCGGACGCGGCCGTCGCGCTGGCGGGAGAGCTTGAGGTACTCGCCGACGTCCTCGCGTCGGACGGCGGCCAGGCGGACCGGCTCGCCCTCGCGGTCGGCCACCCACCGAAGCGTCCCGCCCACGAATCGGGCGGCACCGCGCGGCGCCTGGAACACGAGCCGCCCGGCATAGACCGGGGTTCGGAGGGCGTGGTACCCGGCGAGGTGGGCGTAGTGCCCGGCCACCCACCCGGCCGCGGTCTTCAACTCGGCCGTCGACTTGAGCCACGCGGGAACGATCGCCCGCCGCTTGGCCCCGGCCAGTCGCCCGAGGTAGCCGGGCCCGGCCACGTCCGGGCCGTCGACCAACCGGCGGGCCGACGGGTCGCCCGACTCGTCGGCGGTGCCGATGCACGACGGGTCGGGTCCGGGGCGGGCGGCGGAGTCGGGCGACTCGGCGCGGGCCGTGCGGGCCTTGTCGAGGTCGACCACGTCGGCGCCGAAGTCGGCGGCCATGTCGGCTTCGAGTCGGGAGAAGAGTTCGTTCTCGTCGTCGGGGTGCTTCACTGAAGGGTCCTTCCGAAGTGAAGGGAAAGGCGGGCCCGGCCGGCGCTGTGAGAGGTGAGCGGCCGGGCCCGTGACGTCGATGGTCAGGCAGCCAAGGGGCCGTAACTATCACCAAGTGGTGATAGCTCTGGCCATGGCGTGACGATGTGCCGAGCGGCCCCTACAGGTCGGTGAGGGCCGTCGTGGGGATCTCGTAGATGTCAGTGACGAAGTCGACCCCCTCGTAGAGGTCGGACCCGTGGTGGACGTAGGCGACGTGCAGGGCGATGCCCTGGCGGTCGGTGGTCTCGTAGACGTTCACGGTCGCGGCGTTGCGGCGGCCGCGCCGGATGCACGAGCGGGCGGTGTCGGTCGATAGACGCTCCGGCCGCCACTGGGCGGTGCGGGTCTCTCCGGTCCGGTGCATCAGGCTGTAGAGGGTGACGGGACGCATGCTCAGGCTCCTTGAGTCGGGCTTTCAGGCGGCGTGCTGGTCGTCGGGGTAGGCGCAGGACACGCACATGCCGAGCGAGGCGGGGATGACGTATCCGGCGTCGGTCCGGCACTGCGGGCAGGTGCGGCGGGCGAGCATCGCCAGGGCGAGTGCGCCCCACTTGCGGGAGGTCATCGGGCGGACGGGCTTGGCCCGGTCGATGCGGTAGAGGTAGGCCACCAGCGGCTCGCGCCGGAAGCGGGGCCGCAGCAGCTGCGCGGCAACGGGTTGGCCGCCTGGCCGCAACCCCTGCGCGCGGAGCTGACGGCGCGTCGCCAGGCCCTCGGGGGCGTAGCGCCACGGGTAGGTCGGCATCCCGTACGTCGCCCCGTTCGGGTCGAAGCACTTGGCGAAGGTAAGGGAGGCCATCAGGCGGCCGCCTCGCTCGTGTCGGTGCGGGCGCCTCGGCGGCCGGCGCGGCGGCCAGTCACCGTGGCGAAAAGGCGGCCGAGGCCTGCGCGCTTGATGCCGGCGCGGGCCTGCTTGGCCGCGTACATAGCTTCGTCCGCACGCCCGAGGAGCTGAGACAGGTCCTCGCCCGGGAAATCGGCCGCCCGTACCCACCCGAGCGAGACCGTCGTACGCACCGCCGGGTGAGCGGGGTCGGCGGGGCGGGCGAGTACGGCGTGGAGGGCGGCGAGGAGGTCCTCGGCGGTGCCGTGCGGGTCGAGGACGACGGCGGCGAACTCATCCCCGCCGAGGCGTCCGGCGACCCCGTCGGGGCCGACGTAGTGGGCGAGGCGGTCCGCGGTCGCCTTCAGTAGGGCATCGCCAGCGGCGTGGCCGTGGCGGTCGTTGATCTGCTTGAAGTCGTCCACGTCCGCCAGGAGGACGACCGCCCGCTCGTCGCACAGCAGGGCAGCGGCACGGTGGGTGAATGCGTCGCGGGCCCGCAGGCCTGTGAGCGGGTCGCGGCGGGCGGTGTGCAGGCGGCGCCGGAGCCAGAGCACGTGGCCGGACCAGCCAGCCGCGAGAGGTAAGGCCACGCCGAGCGTGGTGAACAGGGTGTTCATGCTGCGACCTCCTCAGCCGCCTCGGCGGCGGTCTCGGCGGGCTGAAGGGCGGCCCGGGCCTCGGCCCGGTCGGCGAGGAGCTGATCCCGCAGGCTGCGGGAGCTGGCAGCCGAGCAGTGCAGGTGCGTACGGATGGCCTCGGCGTTGATCGCACTGTCGGGCCACGCCACCGTGACCTCCCGGGCCTCGGCCAACAGCTCCTCAGCAGTCCGCGACGCCTTCTTGGCCTTGGCGCGGACGTGCCGCTTCCGCGGAGCCTTCGGTTCCTTCGGCGGCTCCTCCGGCCGGAGTGGTTCCTCCGCCGACTCGGGTGTGGGGTCGGGGGCCTCCTCGGGGGCCAGTTCGCCGAGCCGAAGAAGAACACGCTCGCGGCGCGGGGTCTTCGACCGCCACCGCCACCCATACGCCTCGCGCAGCTCTGCGCGGGCGAGCTGGCGCTCCTTCTCGCGTGCCAGGGCATCGGCGTAAGAGGTGATCTCCCACAGAGTCATGCGGCGCCACAGGGAGAAGGTGGAGGGGAAGGCGAGCAGCCAGCGGGAGGCGCGGATCTTGTCCATCCGGCGTCCGGTCACGGCGCCGATGCGGACGGCGTAGATGTGGGCCCCGATCTCGGAGAACACGACCCACAGCAGGGGCATGGTGCCGTGCGCGACCTTCGCCCACAGCCCGTGCCCGGCGGCGATGTTCAGCCCACACGTGATCAGGGTGAGCACCCAGGGCACGAAGCGGACCCACACCAACGCCATGTCCATCCGAATCAACAGCAGGTTGGCCACGGTGAACACCGGAATCGCAGTGTCGATGCCGACCGGCAGCATCCACGGCTCACCGAAGCCCCAGCGGCCGGCCGCTGCCGAGACCGCGTCGAACGACGAGATCAGCCCCAGGGCCCCGACGCCGGCGGCGGCCAGGGCGCCGGTACCGGCGAGGCCCATCTCCGGGCGGGTCAGCGGCGGCACCGACGGCCGCCTGAGGGCAACCGCCCCGTACGGCTCGGTGGTCATGCCGCCCCCTTGAACGTGCCGGACCGGCGGCGGGTAGCCGCGTGCCGGCCGATCGGGATGACGTTGAACAGCTCCGGCGCGTAGGCCTCGATCACCTCAGCGGCGACCCGGCTCACAGCGTCCGGCAGGTTCGGGTTCTCGGCGAGGATGTCGCGGGCCGCGTCCAGGCGGGCCGCGCGCTCCTCCTCGCTCTCGCCCTCCACCCCGAGCCACAGCTCAACCGGGGTCCCAAGGGCCAGTTCCACGAAATCGGTCGCGCTGACGGCCTCCTGGCCGCCGATGTACGTACGCATGGGTGCACTCCTGGATCGGAGGGGTCAGGGAGGGCCGCGGCGACGGGCGACCTTGGTGGGGAGTCCCGCCGCCGGGCAAAGGGACGTGCCGATGGAGCTCCAGCTCCCCACACCCCGCCCGTACGAGACGGGCGAGGGAGGCAACCGGCCGCGGCCGGCGAGGCCGCGGAAGGGTTGGGGTGGCGCTGTACCTCACGCGGAATCCGCGTGGCCGCCTACTTGGCCGAGGAGAGGCGGCATGATCCCCATTCAGTTGTCAAAGAACCGGCGCTTCCTTCGAGCCCTCGCAAGCCCTCCGGGCGACACAGGCAGTGCAGGTCTTCAGGCCTCGCCGGACAGCGAGAGGCCTTGTCGTGCGGCCGTGTTGGCGACCGCTCAACTCTGCCTCAGAGTGCACTGTGAGGCAGAGTCAGTCAACCCTCCCGCCGCAAATGCGGCGCCCGAAGGGTGGCCCCTGGCTATGCCGCTTGGGCACTATGAGGCAGAGGCCAAGTCAGAGACATGGGGTGCAGATGGTCGAGTGGACAGGGAAGCCGGCGTACCAGCAGGTGGCGGACGACCTCCGTCGGAGGATCGCCGCCGATGAGTTCACGCAGGACGGGAAGCTCCCGTCCCTCGCGGAGATCCGCGCTGAGTACGACGTCACCGTCACGGTTGCCCGGGATGCCATCCGCCAGCTGAAGACTGACGGACTCGCGGTGAGCCACCAGGGCAAGGGCGCCTTCCTGACGGCCAAGTCTCCGGACCTCGCCCGGGAGGCGGGGCCTGAGGCGGCGATCGCGGAGCTCCGCAATCAGGTGGCGAAACTCCGGGGCGAGGTCACCGAACTGCGGGAGCGGGTGGCGGGGCTGGAGCGAGGATGACCCTCGCCCGTACCGTCCCGAGGGGTGCTCCGCGTGACGGTACGGGCCCGGAGTCGCTTGCTACGTCGCGCCGGCCGATTCCTCTTTCGCGGCTTTCGTCATCGCGGTCGTGGTCACAGTCCTGTCCCTTCTCTCGCATCGGATAGAGGGCTCCGACCTGCGTCGCTAGGCTGTTGCCCGCCCTCTGCATCCTTTGTAGCCGGGGCTGTTGACTGTCCGACAGGTCTGCCATGTGGCCGCCGGGAGACGGCCACATAAGCCGCATCGAGGGGGACGGAGTGGGGCAGCGTCCGAACGAACTCACGCCGCACGCAAGCCCTCAGCACTATCTCGGTGCTGAGATGCGTGCATGGCGCACGAACAGGGGCTTATCGCTGGGCAAGCTCAGCAAGTCCATCCTGTTCAACACCAGCTACATGGCCCGCGTGGAGCGGGGCGGACAAGCCGCTTCTGCTGACCTCGTCCGCGCGTATGACGACACCCTCGGCGCGGGCGGATCCCTGGTCCGGCTCCATAACTCGATACTCCAGGGAGTCAGCCTTGAGGCCCTCCCCCGAGCGGATGTGGCTAATCCGGGGCCTCATGTGGCCAACAGCTCTGTGGCCCTGGCCGGAGAAACGGACATTCAGGCACCGTCGGAAGAGGGGCTCTCGGTCCCCGTACGTGCTGACGACGGAAGGATCATCTTCGTGTCCCTCTCCCGAAGGGCCCTGATCGGCGCTCTCGGCGCCGGTGCGGCGATAGCGGCGGTGGCCGACGTCCCTGCGGCTGCAAGCCCCGCCCGCCGCTCCGACCTGGTGAAGTCCGGAGCCAACCCCATCGAGCTGCTCCAGGCCACCCGAAGGGTGCTGATCGACAACGACAACCTCTTCGGCCCACACCGCGTGATCCCCGCCGTGAAGCAGCAGATCGCCGCCATCAAGGAGCTCCGGGCGGACAGGCAGGGCACCGACCGTCGCCAGCTCCTCCAGCTCCAGACCCAATACTCCGAACTCTGTGGCTGGCTCTACCAGGACCTCGGCGACTTCCGGGCCGCACAGCACTGGATGCGCGAGGCCCTGGAGGCCTCTCACATGGCGGGGGACGACGAGCTCACCACGTACATCCTCGCCCGCCGGAGCCAGCTCGCCGGCGACATGAACGACCCCATCGAGGCGGTCGACGTGGCCGAGGCCGCGGAGGACCGCTCGGCGCCGCGGAGTCGCCTCGCCGCCGTGGCTGCGACGTATGGGGCCCACGGTCACGCGCTACGTAAGGATCAAGAGATGGCCCAGCGTGCGTACGAGCACGCACGGGAGCTGCACGCGACGATGGATCCGGACCCAAGCTCTCCTTGGGGCGTGTGGCTGGACTCCGCGTACATCGATGTCCAGCGGGCGCACAGCCTCGCCGTACTCGGCGACCACCGAGGGGCAGCCGAGGGCTTCCGGAACGCCATCAGCCGACTCCCGGCGGGCTACCACCGCGACCGCGGCGTGTACCTCGGCAGGGAAGCGGTTTCCCTCGCGCGGGCCGGCGAGGCGGAGCAGGCGGCCGCGGTGGGGCTCCAGGCGCTGAGCATCGCCAGGGACACCGGCTCGGACCGCATCGCTCGGGAGCTGGCGCAGCTCGACGGGACTCTTGATCAATGGCGTACGGTCCCTGGCGTGGCCGACTTCAAGGAAGCGCTGACCGAAGCCGTGCTTCGCCAGGCGTGAGCCGACCCGCTCGCTCCCTCCGCACTGACCAGCAACCGAAGGAGAGACTCCTGATGCCCCGCCCGTACGTTCTGCTGAGCGTGGCCACGTCCGTGGACGGCTACATCGACGACACCAGCACCACCCGCCTTCTGCTCAGCAACAGTGAGGACTTCGACCGCGTGGACCAGGTTCGGGCGGAGTCGGACGCGATCCTGATCGGGGCCGGCACGATGCGGGCAGACAACCCCCGGCTCCTGGTCAACAGCGAGGAGCGCCGCGCGGCCCGCGTCGCTGCGGGAAAGCCCGCGTACCCGCTGAAGGTGACGATCTCGGCAAGCGGTGACCTGGACCCAGGCCTGAAGTTCTGGCACCACGGCGGAGACAAGGTCGCGTACACGACCGACGCGGGCGAGGAGAAACTCCGCGACCGCCTCGCGGGCCTGGCGGACGTTGTCTCGACCGGGCCGGACATGGACTTCGGCGCCCTGCTGGACGACCTCGGCGCCCGCGGCATCGAGCGTCTGATGGTCGAGGGCGGCGGCCAGATCCACACGGCCTTCCTCTCCCAGGGCCTCGCCGACGAGATCCACCTCGCGATCGCGCCGCTCCTCGTGGGCGACGCGGACGCCCCGCGCTTCCTGAACCCGGCCGCGTACCCGGGCGGCTCCACCCGCCGCATGCACCTCGCGGAGACGCGCACGATTGGCGACGTAGTGCTCCTCCGCTACCTCCCCAAGCAGGGGAGCGCCGCGTGACCCTCGCCGAAGACCGGGCCTGGATGGAACGGGCCATCGACCTGTCACGGAAGTGCCCGCCGGCGGAAGGTGCGTTCTCGGTCGGCGCCATCATCGTGAGCGCCGACGGCGAGGAGCTGGCGCACGGCTACTCCCGCGAGACCGACGCCCACGTCCACGCCGAGGAATCCGCCCTGGCCAAGCTCCCCGTGGACGACCCTCGCCTCACTGGGGCCACCATCTATAGCACCCTGGAGCCCTGCTCAGAGCGCCGCTCTCGCCCCGTCACCTGCACCCAACTGATCCTCCGCTCCCCGATCCGCCGTGTGGCCATCGCCTGGCGCGAGCCGAGCCTCCTAGTGGCGGACTGTGTGGGCGTCGAGACCCTTCGCGGGGCCGGCGTCGAGGTCCTGGAGCTCCCGGACCTCGCGGACGCGGCCCGCGCGGTCAACGCCCACCTGCTGAAGTAGCGGAGGTGGGGCGTCCCACCTGTCCGACTGTCCGGTTAGAGCCTCGACCATCACAAACAGCCCGGACAGCTCCACGAAGAGCTGTCCGGGCTGTCCGGTCGCAGGACTTTGAAGCCGTTAGTCGTGAGATCGCTTCACTTCGCTCAAAAGCTTACGTGAACTGAAGAAGGCGCGGGCGAAGTCATTCCCTCTCCCTGGCTGGAGTATCGCTTCGGCGGGTACCCAATTTGAGCCGTCGATTGCAGTGATGCTGATGCCCATGACGCTTACTGTCAAAGGGCGACCTTCGGGATCGCCAAGGTGTGTTCCATCCGGCACGAAGCTGAGATATTCTTTTGCTTTCCCTTCGAAATAACTGGCATTGTCCGGCGGAGTGCCTCCAGTTATCACCCCGAGGCCGGGTTCCCATAGGAACCACCGGGTTCCGCCGTTTGGGTAGATGGCGAGGATGGTTGTTGCGGGTAGCGGGATCTTTTCAGGCCAGAGATGTCGATCCGTCCACTCGCAGGCCTGCTTGTAGATACTCCAGCCGGCAATGAGGGCGTTTAGTTCTGCTACGAGCCTGCGTGAGTCGATAGAGTTGCGGGACTGCACCTGTTGGCATAGGTCGCGAAAGTAGGAGATGCCCTCTGGGTAGGCCAGCGCTGCGAGTTCGAAAGATGGGCCCATTCTGTGGATAGTCGGACCTGAATCGTCGCGAAGTGTTCCAAGCGTCCCACCTGTGCTGCCGTGGGTGACCTGCGAGAGGAGGCGGTAGGTGTCATAGTCGCTCTCGAAGCCCGCTCGTTTTGCGCGCTCGCGTAGATTGTGCTTTGCCCAATCTTTGTCGAATGTGGTCCCGTATGCGGTTCGAGCCGATTCGTACTCCGCAAGGCTGTCACGGCCGCGCTTCATTCGCCTATGGATTTCACGCTTCTGCTGCGATTTCCGCAAGAGTGGGAGTCGTTTGGTCGTGCGTGATAGCACCTGACTTGTTACTGCCCGATGCGCCGTATAGCGATCTGCGGCTTCCGTTTCGTCGCAGACGTAGCAGTAATTTACGAGATGCTCGAAAAGTGATCTGGAAGTTCGGGCTGCTGTTCTTCCGTCTCCATCCCATAGAGATTTGAGCAGAATTGAAAAATCGTTCAGAGCGTGATTGAAGATAGAAGAGCACGCCTCTGTCTTGACCTGATTCCAGAAGATGCGTGAGAACAGGTGGACTTCGAGTTGGACCCGGTCTAGCGGCTCGTTAAGGGGCGCAATTTTCCCCTGTAGGGCTGCTTCGATTTCTCTGCCGAGTGAAACACCAAATCGGCGAGACGGAGGGATCGAAAGATCGACGCGACTGAACAGGTGCATGCCAGGGCTCCCCGGATGAAGGGGCGTTGTCTGGCGCGAGACTACCGGGGGCGATTGGTTTCCGGCTGGCATCGACGTCGTAGCGGTCCACGGTCGCCCGATCTCTTGGGCGTGGCGGGGACAGTCATGGACGGTGCGTGGACGGCGGAACGGAAAGCCGCGCCCCTGCCGGGCTTCGCAGCAGGTCAGGCGCTGTGAGGGAGATCGTATGCCAGGAGTCTGTAAATCCGTCGGCTTAGCCTACCCAGGTTCGAATCCTGGCGCCGCCACGCGAAGTAAGACCCCCGTCCACCTGCGGAAGCGCAGGGGGCGGGGGTCTTCTCGTATGCGCAGGGTCTTCTCGTACGGAGCGGTGCGGGTCCGCATCCCGCCGGGCGGTGCCGTCGTTGAGCTCGCATGATGCGATTGACGAAGGGCCGGGCGCTCGCCGTGGGCGGGGCGCTGGCCGGGATGCTGGCGGGCGGACCCGCCGCGTACGCGACGCTGCAGGGCGCGGAGGGCGGCCGCGGCACCCCGTACGCAGAGACCCGGCTGTACTTCGGCACGGAGCGGCCGGACGGCGGCCCGGCCGTGACGGACGAGCAGTTCATGGACTTCATCGACCGGAAGGTCACGCCCGCCTTCCCCGAGGGGCTCACCCTCCACCAGGGCGTCGGCCAGTGGCGCGACAGCACCGGCACCATCGAGCGCGAGCGCTCGTACGAACTGACGCTGCTCTACCCGGCCGGCCAGGCCGACGACCGCGACGCGCGGATCGAGGCGATCAGGGACGCCTACGAGAAGGAGTTCGCCCAGGACTCGGTCGGCCGCGCCGACGACACGGCCCGCGTGGACTTCTGAGGGAGGGTCAGCGGGCCGTCAGTTGCCCGCGACCGCCTTCACCGCCACCTCCGCCGGGGTCGAGCCGGAGACCAGCTCCAGCGTCAGCCCGGCGGTGGCCGGCGTCTCGACGAGCTCCGCGAGCACGGCCGCCACGTCGTCGCGCGGCACCGGTCCGCGGCCCGTCGAGGCCTCCAGGCGGACCAGGCCCGTACCCGGCTCGTCGGTGAGCTGCCCCGGCCGCAGGATCGTCCACTCCAGGCCCAGCCGGGTCTGGACGTAGGTGTCGGCCTCGCCCTTGGCCCGCAGGTACGCGTCGAAGACCGAATCCCCCTCGTGGTGCGGGTCCGCGCCCATCGAGGAGACCACCACGAGCCGCCGCACACGGGCGCGTTCGGCCGCGTCGGCGAAGAGCACCGCCGCGCCCCGGTCCACCGTCTCCTTGCGCGCGATGCCGCTGCCCGGGCCCGCACCGGCCGCGAAGACCGCCGCACCGGCGCCCTGGAGCACCGCGGCGACCTGCTCCAGGGAGGCCGACTCCAGGTCGCACAGGACCGGTTCGGCCCCGGCGGCGCGCAGGTCGTCCCCCTGCGCCGGGTTGCGGATGATGCCCGCCACCTCGTAGCCGCGCAGGGCGAGCAGCCGCTCCAGCCGCAGCGCGATCCGACCGTGTCCACCAGCGATGACGATGCGCATGCCCCGACCGTACGACGGCGGGCGCGCCTCCGCTCAGGGACCGGGCTCCATCCGGCCCTGCCGGGGCAGGTCCAGTGCCACCGCCACCGCCGAGTCGCAGTACTCGCGTACCGCGCTGGTCCGCGCCACCACCCGGCCCCGGTGGACGACGATCCGGCTGTAGGCCAGCGAGAGCACCCCGGCGATCCGGTCCCCGCGTACGGCGAGCAGCTCGGCCGGGAAGCCCGCCTCCACCCGCACCTCCGGCAGCCCCATCGCCGCCCGTGCCGCGCCGCTGACCGCGTCGTACGCCTCGGGGGCCCGCAGCCCCGCCTGCGAGGCCAGCAGGTAGGCGGCCTCCAGCGGGTCGCCCCGGCCCACCGGGTTGCCGGCGTCGCGCAGCGCCCCGCTGCCGGCCGCCACCCGTACCCCCGCGGCCCGCAGCAGCCGTACCGGCGCCGTCCGCAGCCCCCGCCGCTCCAGCGCCGCGCAGTCGCCCTGCGGCAGGCACACCACCGTCACCCCGGCGGCGGCCAGCTGGTCGGCGGCGCGGGTCGCCACGTCGAGCGGCAGCCGGGACAGCCCGCCGCACGGGCCGATGGTCACGCCGGGACGCAGGCCGCCGATCATGGCCGTCAGCCGGGCCAGCCGGGCCGGGTCGTCGGCGTCGGTGTGCAGGTCGACCGGGCAGCCGTGCTCGGCGGCCAGCTCCAGGACGGCCTCGGTGTAGCCGGTGGGGTCGGGGTCGAGGTCGGGACAGCCCCCGATCACGGAGGCGCCCATCTTGACCGCGTCCCGCAGCATGGACAGCCCGTCCGCGCCCGCCACCCCCGTGAGCAGCCGCGGGACCGCCACGGCGGTCAGGTCGGCGAGGCCGCGCAGGGAGCGTCTGGCCTGGAGCACCGCCTCGATGGGGCCCAGCCCGTGCACGTCGCCGATCCGCACGTGCGAGCGGACGGCGGTCGCGCCGTGGCCCAGCTGGAGCAGGGCGGCCTCGGTGGCGCGCCGCTGCACCTCGTCGACGGTGTAGGAGACGGGGCCCTCGCCGTCGGCGGTGAGCGCGGTGTCGCCGTGTGCGTGCGGTTCGGCCGGGGCGGGCAGCAGGAGGTACCCGCTGAGGTCGACGCGGGAGGAGGCGTGGGACGGGAGGCTGCCCGCGGTGCCCACGGCCTCGATGCGGCCACTGCCGAGCCGGACGTCCACGGTCCGGCCGTCGGTGAGGCGGGCCCCGGACAGGAGCAGGGAATTGATGTCGGCGGGGGCGCCGGAGCCACCGCCCGCGCCGCCGCTTCGGGGGGAGTGGGGTGGCTGCTGCGGCTGGCTGTCGGGCATCGCGCTCCTGCGGGGGGCTCGGGCGGTTCCTGGACCGGCGGTGCCCCGGGGGCGACGGCCCAAGATCACGCAGCGTGGTCCGAGCCTAGGGGCCCATGGGGGGAGCTTCACGGAGGAGCCGAATAGTCATACCGGTGTGGTGCCCCGGTATCCGCGGGACGGGTGGTGCGCGGGAGCCGCTCCGGCGGCGCTTGCGGGAGTCCGGCAGGCGGTCCGTACGGGGCCGGGGAGCCGCCGGAGACGGCTGGGATTCGGGCCGGGAACGCCCCGGCGGCGGCCCCCGGACAACGGATTTGGGCGATCGGCGGAAGGCCGTGTAATGTCTTCCCTGCTCGCCCCAATAGCTCAGTCGGTAGAGCGTCTCCATGGTAAGGAGAAGGTCTGCGGTTCGATTCCGCATTGGGGCTCTGGTGTGAAAGGTTCCCCCGCTTCCGGGCGGGGGATCTGCTCGCATCAAAGCGGTGTAGCTCAGTCGGTAGAGCAAGCGGCTCATAATCGCTGTGTCACCGGTTCAAGTCCGGTCACCGCTACACACAGTAGCCGATTGTGGGGTCGGTCTCCCGATCGGCTACTCTTTTATGCGTTCATCCGTCCATCCGTCCGTCAAGGAGCACTCACGTGGCTGCCACCGACGTCCGCCCGAAGATCACGCTGGCCTGCGTGGAGTGCAAGGAGCGGAACTACATCACCAAGAAGAACCGGCGCAACAACCCGGACCGTCTTGAGATGAAGAAGCACTGCCCGCGCTGCAACTCGCACACCGCGCACCGCGAGACCCGCTAACCAGCGAGTCTTCGGACCACAGGCACAGTCATGAGGTCGTCCCCTTCCGGGGGACGGCCTCATGTCGTTTCCGCTGTATCTACCAGGAGGTAGTGAGCCATGGCGCTCGACCAGTCCTTCGTGGGGCGCACCTATCCGCCCACCGAGCCCTACGAGGTCGGCCGGGAGAAGATCCGGGAATTCGCGGTCGCGGTGGGTGACGCCAATCCCGCGTACAGCGACCCGGAGGCCGCCAAGGCGCTCGGGCACCAGGACGTGATCGCGCCGCCGACCTTCGTGTTCGCCATCACCTTCAAGGCGGCCGGGCTCGTCATCGAGGACCCGCAGCTGGGCCTGGACTACAGCCGCGTCGTCCACGGCGACCAGAAGTTCTCGTACACCCGCCCGGTGCGCGCCGGCGACCGGCTCTCGGTCACCTCCACCATCGAGGCGATCAAGTCGCTGGCGGGGAACGACATCCTGGACATCCGCGGCGAGGTCCACGACGAGACCGGTGAGCACGTCGTGACGGCGTGGACGAAGCTGGTCGCGCGTGCGGCCGAGGAGGCCTGAGATGACTGCGAAGATCGCGTACGCCGACGTCGAGGTCGGCACCGAGCTGCCGGCCCAGAGCTTCCCCGTGACGCGCGCCACGCTCGTCCAGTACGCCGGCGCATCGGGCGACTTCAACCCGATCCACTGGAACGAGAAGTTCGCCAAGGAGGTCGGGCTGCCGGACGTGATCGCGCACGGCATGTTCACCATGGCCGAGGCGATCCGCGTCGTCACCGACTGGGCCGGCGACCCGGCCGCGGTCGTGGAGTACGGCGTCCGCTTCACCAAGCCGGTGGTCGTCCCCAACGACGACCAGGGCGCGCTGATCGAGGTCGGCGCCAAGGTCGCGGCGCTGCTCGACGACAACCAGGTCCGCGTCGACCTCACCGCCACCAGTGCCGGCCAGAAGGTGCTGGGCATGTCCCGCGCGGTGGTCCGCCTCGCCTGAGCGCGGGGGCGGGTGACCACGTCCGAAGGGGCCGGGGTTTCCCCGGCCCCTTCGTCGTACCCCGCGCACCCCTTGACTTAGTTAGTTATTGACCACTAACTTGGGCTCATGGTCAGGATGAGTGCGGAGGAGCGGCGCGAGAGCGTGATCAGGGCCGCCATGGGAGAGTTCGCCCGCGGCGGGTACTACGGCACGTCCACGGAGGCCATCGCCAAGCGCGTGGGCGTCTCGCAGCCCTACCTCTTCCGGCTCTTCCCCAACAAGCAGGCCATCTTCCTGGCGGCGGCCGCCCGCTGCCTGGAGGGGATGCAGCAGCTGTTCACCGAGGCCGCCGAGGGGCTGGAGGGCCACGAGGCCCTGGCCGCCATGGCCAACGCCTACACGCGGCTGATCACCGAGGACCCCGAGAAGCTCCAGCTCCAGCTCCAGGTCTACGTCACCGTCGCGGCCGCCGAGGCCGCGGGGGAGCACGAGTTCGGCGAGATGGTCCGCACCGGCTGGATGGAGCTCTGGGACACGGTCGGCGTGCCGCTCGGCGGCGACGTCGGCGAGACCACCAGCTTCATGGCGCACGGAATGCTCATCAACACCCTCGCCGCCATGGGCTTCCCGCCCGAGCACCGCGTATGGGAAGCCCTCTACCCCTCCGCCCGCGCCAAGGGGCGGCTGGAGAAGTAACCCCCCGCGCCGCCGGCGCTCCGGAGCCGGTCCGGGCGCCCCACGGTCCCGGGCCCACCTCTGTCCATGAAAGTTAGTCATCAATAACTAACTCACTCTCTGGGGAAGCCATGAGCGAGAGCACCCGCAGCACCGAGAGCACGAAAGGCACCAAGGGCACCGAGGGCGGTGCCGCCCTCCGCGGCCCCGCCGTCTGGGCCCTCGTCATCACCAGCGTCGCCGGGTTCATGGCGGCCCTGGACAACCTGGTCGTCACCACCGCGCTCCCCGCCATCCGCACCGACCTCGGCGGAAAGCTGGAGGACCTGGAGTGGACGGTGAACGCCTACACGCTCACCTTCGCCGTCCTCCTCATGCTCGGCGCCGCGCTCGGCGACCGCTTCGGCCGCCGCCGGCTCTTCATCGCCGGCCTCGCCGTCTTCACCGGCGCCTCCGCCGCGGCCGCCCTCTCACCCGGCATCGACGCCCTGATCGCCGCCCGCGCCGTCCAGGGCGTCGGCGCCGCCGTGATGATGCCGATCACGCTCACCCTGCTCACCACCGCCGTCCCCGCAGCCCGCCGCGGCATGGCCCTCGGCATCTTCGGCGCCGTCACCGGCCTCGCTGTCGCCAGCGGCCCGCTCATCGGCGGCAGCCTCACCGAGCACTTCTCCTGGCAGTGGATCTTCTGGCTCAACGTGCCCGTCGGCCTCGCCCTGCTGGTCCTCGCCCGGCTCCGCCTCGCCGAGTCCCACGCGCCCACCGCACGCCTCGACGTCCCCGGCACCCTGCTGATCAGCGCCGGCCTCTTCGGCATCGTCTACGCCCTGGTCAACGCCAACGCCGAGGGCTGGACCAGCGTCCCCGTCCTCACCGGCCTGATCGCCGGCAGCGCGCTCACCCTCGCCTTCGTCGTCCACGGCATGCGCGCCAAGAACCCCATGCTCCCCATGCGGCTCTTCCGCGACCGCGGCTTCCTCGGCATCAACATCGCCAGCCTCCTGATGTTCCTCGGGATGTTCGGCTCGATCTTCCTGCTGAGCCAGTTCCTCCAGGGCGTGGCCGGCTACTCGCCCACCGAGGCCGGCCTGCGGATGCTCCCCTGGACCGGCATGCCCATGCTGGTCGCCCCGTTCGCCGGAGCCCTCTCCGACCGCATCGGCGGCCGCCCCGTCGTCGCCACGGGCCTCGCGCTCCAGGCCGCCGGCCTCGCCTGGTTCGCCCTGATCCTCGAACCCGACGTGCCGTACGCCGCCCAGCTCCCGGCACTGATCATCAGCGGCATCGGCATGGCCATGTACTTCGCCCCCGCCGCGAACGTCCTGATGTCCACCGTGTCCCACGCGGACCAGGGCAAGGCCTCCGGCGCCAACAACGCCCTCCGCGAGGTCGGCGGAGCCCTCGGCGTCGCGGTCCTGGCCTCGGTGTTCTCCGCCCAGGGCGGGTACGAGAGCCCCACCGCCTTCGTCGACGGCACCGTCCCCGCCCTGTGGATAGGCGCCGCGGCCGTCGCCGTCGCCGCCGCCTTCGCCCTGCTCATCCCCGGCCGCCGGCGCACCCCCGCCCCGGCCCCCGCGGAGGCCCCGGCCGAGCAGGCCGTCCCCGCCCGGGTGTGACGCGTACGACACCACGTGCCGCGATGCGGTCCGTGGCCACGCCGGTCAGGCGGGCCACGGACCGTACTCTTGTCCACGTGCAGGAACTCCACGACGCCCCGCTCGCCCCGCTGACCACCTTCCGCCTCGGCGGTCCGGCCACCCGGCTGGTCACCGCGACCACCGACGCCGAGGTGGTCTCAGCCGTCCGCGCCGCCGACGAGAGCGGCACTCCGCTGCTGGTCATCGGCGGGGGCAGCAACCTGGTCATCGGAGACGGGGGCTTCGCCGGAACCGCGCTGCGCATCGCCACCACCGGCTTCACGCTCGACGGCGCCGCCCTCGAACTCGCCGCCGGCGAGAACTGGAGCGACGCCGTCGCCCGCACCGTGGAGGCCGGCCTGGCCGGCATCGAGTGCCTCGCCGGCATCCCCGGCTCCGCCGGCGCCACCCCGATCCAGAACGTCGGCGCCTACGGCCAGGAAGTCTCCAGCACCATCACCGGGGTCGTCGCCTACGACCGGGTCCTCGGCGAAACGGTCACCCTGACCAACGCCGAATGCGCCTTCTCGTACCGCCACAGCCTCTTCAAGGACCACCCCGACCGGTACGTCGTGCTCCGCGTCCGGTTCCTCCTGGAGGACGCCGACGGGCTGTCCGCGCCCATCAAGTACCCCGAGACCGCGCGCGCCCTCGGCGTCGAGGCCGGCGACCGCGTCCCGGCCGCCCAGGCCCGCGAGACCGTCCTCCGCCTGCGCGCCGGCAAGGGCATGGTCCTCGACCCCGCCGACCACGACACCTGGTCCGCCGGCTCCTTCTTCACCAACCCGATCCTCACGGACCAGGCGTACGCCGACTTCCTCGCCCGCGTGCAGGACCGCCTCGGCCCCGACACCGTGCCGCCCGCCTACCCCGCGGGGGAGGGCCGCACCAAGACCTCCGCGGCCTGGCTGATCGACAAGGCCGGCTTCACGAAGGGCTACGGCTCCGGCCCGGCCCGCATCTCCACCAAGCACACCCTCGCCCTGACCAACCGGGGCCAGGCCACCACCGAGGACCTCCTCACGCTCGCCCGCGAGGTCGTCGCCGGCGTCCACGAGGCCTTCGGCGTGACCCTCGTCAACGAGCCGGTCACGGTCGGCGTCCGCATCTGACAGGTCCTCGCCACCGATGCGCTGTCCTCTGCACGGGTCCGGCGCGGACCCCACGCGCCTGGTCGGGCGTGCCGTCGAAAAGGTCGTCGCCTCCTGGCACGTCAGCGACGGCGAGCGCTCCGAGCTGCCCCTCGACGTCTGGCTGACCGACAGCGAGGGCGACACCACCCGGATCACCACCGGATCCGACCACTGCCTCATCGTCGAGTGCTCCCCGCCCCACGAGCCCTACGACCTGGGGGAGTGGGGCCGCGTCGAGGTCGGCGAGGACCTCGGCGACCACCCGTTCCTGCGCCACCTCGGCGAGCCCGTCACCTCGGTGGCCGAGTTCGCCCTGCCCGACCACGGCCGCAGCCGCCTGGAGATCGTCTTCCCGACCGGCCGGGTGGTCTGCGACTGCCACGAGGGCGACCTGCGGCTCACCCGCGCCCCCGCGCAGGGGGTGCCCGCCCAGGGCGTCGCCCACGGCCCCGCTCAGCCCGCGGTCAGCCAGTCGTCGATCCCGGCGAGCAGCTTCGTACGCACGTCCTCGGGCGCCGCGGAACCGCGCACCGACTGACGCGCCAGCTCGGCCAGCTCCGCGTCCGTGAAGCCGTGGTACCGGCGCGCGATCTCGTACTGCGCGGCCAGCCGGGAGCCGAACAGCAACGGGTCGTCCGCGCCCAGCGCCAGCGGCACGCCCGCCTCGAAGAGCGTGCGCAGCGGGACGTCCTCGGGCTTCTCGTACACGCCCAGCGCCACGTTCGAGGCCGGACAGACCTCGCAGGTCACCTGCCGGTCCGCCAGGCGCTGGAGCAGCCGCGGGTCCTCCGCCGCGCGCACGCCGTGCCCGATCCGGGCCGCGTGCAGGTCGTCCAGGCAGTCCCGGACGGACGCCGGGCCGGTCAGCTCGCCGCCGTGCGGGGCCGCCAGCAGGCCGCCCTCCCGGGCGATGGCGAAGGCCCGGTCGAAGTCGCGGGCCATGCCGCGCCGCTCGTCGTTGGAGAGGCCGAAGCCCACCACGCCGCGGTCCGCGTAGCGCACGGCGAGCCGGGCCAGGGTCCGGGCGTCCAACGGGTGCTTCATCCGGTTCGCCGCGATCAGCACCCGCATGCCGAGGCCGGTCTCGCGGGAAGCGGAATCCACCGCGTCGAGGATGACCTCCACGGCCGGGATCAGTCCGCCGAGGTGCGGGGCGTACGACGTCGGGTCGACCTGGATCTCCAGCCAGCCGCCGCCATCGCGTACGTCCTCCTCGGCGGCCTCGCGGACCAGCCGCTGGATGTCCTCGGGCTCCCGCAGACAGGAGCGCGCCGCGTCGTACAGCCGCTGGAAGCGGAACCAGCCGCGCTCGTCGGTGGCGCGGAGCCGGGGCGGCTCGCCGGCGGTCAGGGCGTCGGGCAGCCGGACGCCGTACTTGTCGGCGAGGTCGAGCAGGGTCGAGGGCCGCATGGACCCCGTGAAGTGCAGGTGCAGGTGGGCCTTCGGCAGAAGCGTGAGATCGCGTGCGTGCTCCATTTGGTGATCCTGCCGTACCGCTGCGCTCGGCGGGAGGGGGATTCCCGTTTTGGGCGGCGCCCCGAACGCAGAAGCGGGCTCCGGCGGCCCACCCGGGGGCTCCGCCCCCAGACCCCCGCGCCTCAAACGCCGGCGGCGCTGGAGGAGCGGAGAGAAGCGGCGGAGAAGCCGCGTGGCGGAGGGGTGGAAGCGCGTGGCGGAGGGCGGAGAGCCGTGGGGCGGAGAGCCGCGGGGCGGCGGGGCTGTGGCACGGAGAGGCGGTGGGGCGGAGAGGTGGGGCGGAGTTCCCGGGAACGCCTGAGCGGCGCCTCCCGGAAGGGAGGGCGCCGCTCAGGGGGTTGGCTGCGGGCCGCTCTAGACGAGTAAGTCCGAAGCCTGCTCAGTGGTCGTAGGCGATGAGTGACCTGGTCAGTGGTGTTCCGTTGGCTCGGTTGTGCCAGATGGCTGCT